>SVGQ01000001.1 GCA_015056245.1 Clostridiales bacterium
TGAGAATGTAGGCAGCGATGCCCTGTTCGTTGGCAAGACGGGCAGCGGTGCCCAGCAGGTCGTCAGCTTCGTAGCCCTCCATCTCGCAGGTATGGATGTGCATGGCGCTGAGCATTTCCCGAAGCAGGGGCAGCTGAGGCCGCAGTTCCTCGGGCATGGGTTTGCGGGTGCCCTTGTAATCCTCATAAAGGGTGTGGCGGAAGGTGGGGGCGTGTACATCCAGCATCACGCACAGGGCATCCGGACGATAATCGGATAAAGCCTTGATGAGCATGCTGAAAAAGCCATGCACCGCGTTGGTATATACGCCCTCGGGCGTGGTCAGCAGCGGCAGCGCATGAAAGGCACGGAAAATCAGGCTGTATCCATCCACCAGCATCACGCTGGAAACCGGTCGTTGATTCATAAATCCTCCACAGGGCGGGATTGGCAAAAGGCCTGCCCATTGTTCCTATTATTATAGCACAGTTGCGGAAAGCTAACAACCTGTAGACGGTTGTTAGGCTGGTTTTTTACAGGCTGGACACAACAAAAAAAGAGAACCCGCCAGGGGTTCTCTGGATCATTTGGTTCAATCATCATCTTCGCTGTGTTTGGCGTTTTCCCGAACCAGCTTGTTCAGCTCGTCCATAAAGCTGGAAACATCGGTAAACTGGCGGTAGACGGAGGCAAAGCGCACGTAGGCCACCTCGTCCAGCTGCTTGAGCTCTTCCATGACGGCTTCACCAATACGGCGGGAAGAGAATTCATCATCGCCGCTGGAATGCACCAGTTTTTCCACCTTTGCCACGATGGTATCGATCTGCGCCACACTGACCGGACGTTTCTGGCAGGCATGCAGCAAGCCCTGCTTGATCTTTGCGCCATTGAAAGGTTCCCGGCGCATATCCTTCTTAACCACCATCACAGGGGAGGTTTCGATTTTTTCATAGGTGGTGAAGCGGCGGCCGCATTGCAGGCATTCCCTGCGGCGGCGGATGGAGCTGCCCTCTTCGGTGGGGCGGCTGTCAATGACACGGCTGTCCAAATAGCCGCAATACTGGCATCTCATCAGGTATTTCCTCCTTTTTGACAGCGGGGCGAAACCCCATCCATTTGTTGACAGTTACCATGTGGAAAATGAGTATACCAGAAAAAACGATGAATTTCAATGATTTTCTTGATGAATGTGGAAACTTTTCCTCATTCCGGCCAGTGGCATTCGGGGGAGGGAGACTGCCGGATGGATACCAGCACCACATCATCACCGATGCGGTATACATCTTCCCAGGGGATCACCAGACCGCATTTTTCGCCCCGGAGGCTTTGCAGAAGCGAAGTATCCGACGGCACCACCAGCGCGGTGATGCGGCTGTCCTGCAGGCAGAATTCCAGATCCATCACCTTGCCCAGCCGTCTGCCATCGGACAGGTCGATTACTTCTTTCTGCTTCAACTCGGATAGGGTCAGACAAATCAGCTCCTTCTATGGGCAAGGGGGCACAGTAACGGACAATATCGCGGGGGAGTATTCCAGCTTATGCGCTCTGAGGGGAAGAGTTGCAAAAAGAGTAACAAAACCGCTCCGCAGCCAGTTGCTGCAAAGCGGTTTTGTTGTGTTGCTGCCGGTGCGGTCGTAAGCCGAGTTCTGTCGTAGGACGATCATCTATCTACGCCGCACGTTGCCGCACGGCTCCAGCGTTCTCTTTAAGAGCACGACGGGCCGCCGTATTGCCCTTGATCGGAACTTGCATCGGGTGGGGTTTACAGCGCGTATCCGTCACCGGTACGCGGGTGAGCTCTTACCTCGCCTTTCCATCCTTACCCGGGAAGAACCCGGGCGGTCTATTTCTGTTGCACTTTCCTTGGAGTTGCCTCCACCGGCCGTTAACCGGCACCCTGCCCTGTGATGCTCGGACTTTCCTCATGACTTGCGCCACGCGATCGCCTGGCCGCCCGGCAGCGGCAAAAAGGATAGCACGATGGGGGAGGATTGTCAAGAAACGTGGGGCATGATATGATAAAAAAGACGTGCTTGGTTATGCCCGCTTGACAGGAGGGAAATGCTTGGATATCTATGCTTTTTGGGATGCAGTGATCCGGCAGGATGCGCAGGCGATCCGGCCTTTCTTTGCAAAGGATGCAGTTATCTGCTGGCATTGTTCCAACGAGCGGTTCACCGTGGATGAATTCATCCGGGCCAATTGTGAATACCCCGGGCACTGGGCTGCGGAAATGGAGCGCTTGACCGAAACGCCCGGCGGGCTGGTCACCGCCATGCGGGTGTGGCCTGAGGATGGGGAAGGTTCCTTCCACGTGGCTTCGTTTTTCGGATTGCAGGACGGCCTGATCCGCTCGCTGGATGAATACTGGGGCGATGATGGCCCGGCCCCGGACTGGCGCAGACAGATGCACATCGGCAGTTCCATTCGTCTTTAGTCAAAGATGCACATTTTGGCCCTTTGCATCGTCTGTATAGATGAAAGGTGGGGAAACCACCTCAGGTCGTCAAAAAACACGCCTGCGGCGGCTTTTTTGACGAGTTATGCACCGTTTGCCTACGAGCCTACGGCTCGCCGGGCGGCAAACGGCGATAGGAATCCCTTGCTTTGCAAGGGTTCCGAAACCACCGCGCATGTCGCTGGTTTCGGTTTGGCAATTGGAGGGCTGCGGCCCTCCAATACCTCCATGAGTTTTTCGACAGTCTGAGGTGGGGAAACCATCTGAATGATATTTACGATTATGACACGATTCCGGGAAAGGAATTTGTCCCGCTGTGTCGAACTGCATATGATGTGTTTTGCGTATTTGGATGCGCAGCAGGCACATACACCCAATTCTCATCAGTAACGGAGGTTTCGATCCAATATGACCCGGCTCCTGAGAACAACCGCATTGGTAACCGCTCTGATCCTGATTGCTTTGCTGGTGCCCAGCGGGGCCTTTGCCAAAACTGTCGCTGAGTGGCTGGAAGGCTATGATACCGGCGAAATTTGGTTTGGTGAAGATTTTCATTATGACATCACCAATGAAGAGGCCTGCTGGGAATTACTGATGAAGCCCATCACCGTACTGAATGCGGGCCAGAAGGAAATGGTTGCGCCCCGCACCGGCCCGGGACAGGAGTATCCCAAGGTGAATGAGGACAAGCTGGGCGGCACCATCAATGGCGATGCTGCGGCTGTGCATGTGCTGGGCGAAGACGAGGGCGGATGGACCAAGATAGAGGGTGTGGATTACTACAACCGGATCATCCGTGGTTATGTGCGCACCAACCTGCTCAAGGAAGTTACTCCCAACAAGGATTACGGCATCATCGTGGATAAGCTGACCCAGCAGCTGTATGTGTTCAAGGATGGAAAGCTCTGGTCCAGCTGCGCGATCTCTACCGGTCTGCCCAACGACGAACAGCCCTACAACGAAACCGCTGCCGGTGAATACCTGATGGTGAGCCGCGTGGGCGATTTCGACAGCGAAGGCATGATTTGTGCCATGGCGCTGCGCTTCAATGGCGGCGATATGATCCATCAGGTGCCTTATGTGTTTCTGGCGGACGGAACCAAGCGGTTCTCCACTTGGGAATCCAAGCTTGGTCAGCGTGCCAGCCATGGCTGCGTGCGCACTGCCCGCATCGCCAATGAAGATGGCTTGAACATGCAATGGCTGTGGGATAACATCAAAATCAACACCAAGGTGCTGGTATGGGATGACTATGGCCGCCGTCAGCCCTATCCCGAGGACTCGCTGGAGTTGTACTATAACCCCAAAGGCGGCAGCTATTATCATGGCGATGCCAACTGCCGCAGCGTTAAGGAACGCTACCTGCCGCTGACCGGCTTTCCCTACAGCGAATTGGACAGCAAGGAATTTGCCGAATTGGAGCGTTGCAACACCTGCATGCCGGTCCTTCGCAAGAGCATCATTGACGAGCTGAATCTGGCCCGTGGCGTGCAGCCGCTGGAGGAGATCCATGAGGATGTGGTTCAGCCCACTGGCGAGGAAGGTGCGCCGCCCTCCAGTCTGGATACTTCTTTGGTGCATGAATCCGACGAAGGCGATGTGATCATTGTGATCACCCCTGCCGGAGAATAACAAAAAAAACAAACGGAGGCAACAGCGATGCGCTGGGGTCTCCGTTTTCTTGGTTGTTGTGGGTATGGTTTGTTTAGGGAAAGGAGCTGTATGGGGTTGCAAAAGCCGGAAATGATTCTTTTTGACTATGGGTGTACCCTGCTTCATGAGCCGGGGACGGATTTTCTTCGGGGCGAGGAAGCGGTGTACCCGCTGATCGCAGAAAACCCCATGGGAAAAACGGCAAAAGAATTATGCGATTTCGGGCTGGAAAACTTCCGGCAGCTGAGGGACTGCCGCCATATGGGCTTTGAGATCAGCGAAATACAATTGCTCCGCTGCAAATATGATCCTTTTGGCATCACCTTTTCCGTACCTCTGAGCGAGGTGGAGCAGCGGCTCTGGGATGCGGCTGCTCCCGGGGCCTGTATGCCGGGAATTGAAGAGCTGCTGGCTTTCTTGCATGGGCAGGGGATCCGTACGGGGGTCATCAGCAATCTGGGCTGGACGGGGGAAGCGCTGTGCAAACGCATTGACAGGTTGCTGCCGGACAATCATTTTGAGTTTGTACTGGCCTCCAGCGATTATGCATTCCGGAAACCCCATCCCCTCCTGTTCCGCATTGCGCTGCAAAAGGCAGGCCTTGCTCCGGAGAGGGTCTGGTTCTGCGGTGACAGCATGGAAGCGGATATTCTCGGCGCTCATCGTGCAGGTATGTTCCCAGTGCTGTATGAAGGGGAGGGAGAAGAGGGGGAACGCAGTCCCTATCTGGAAAAGAACAAACAGATCAATGTGAATTTTGACTTGTTGCACATCCATCATTGGCGCGAACTGAGAGAGGCGCTGGAAGGATGAACCGGGAAAGGCGTTTTGGATCGTGCAGGCTGGTCTTCACCGGCATACGAGATCCTGATGAAAACCCCCGTACAGGACTGAAAAGTCTGTACGGGGGTTGCAGACTGTCGAAAAAACCATACATGCCAACACGAGCCGCACATCTTGCACCTTCGGTGCTCGCTGTGCTCTCAAGAAAACGCTGCGGCGCAAGGTTTGTGGGCTCTGCCCACACCCGGCAGGAAACTGAGTTTCCTGCACCTTCCCTTTTTTTGACAACCCGAATCCCCGTACAGGACTGAAAAGCCTGTACGGGGGTTGCTTATCTATGATCGATCCGATTCAGGTAAGCGGCAAAGTTTTCTCCGGCGATCTGTTGCACCAGCCTTTCAGAAAAGCCCCGCTGGCGCATCCTGTTCAGCAACGCAGGCACATCCCCCGCGTTGCGCAATCCGTCCGGATACTGGTCGATCCCGTCAAAATCGCTGCCGAGCCCAACGTGGTTTTCACCGCCAAGGTCGCACATATAGGCCATGTGGTCGATAACGGTATCCAACGTAGCCTTGCCGCTGCTGCTCAAAAAGGGGACGAAGAAGTTCACGCCCACATAGCCGCCGGTGGCAAAAAGCAGTCTGAGCTGTCGGTCGCTCAGGTTGCGGAAATGATCGCACAAGCCCCGGGCACAGCTGTGGGATGCCATGCAGGGAAAGCTGCTGTCCATCACCTCATCGCCGCCGCGCTCGTTCAGGTGGGAGATATCCACTGCCATATGCTGTTTGTGCATTTCCTGTACGATGGCTCTGCCAAAGGGAGTCAGTCCTTCGCTGGAACCGCTCTTGGCAGGGTGAGCGAGCCGGTTTTCGTTGTTCCATACCAACGCAGCCGCGCGAACGCCCATTGCTGCGTAAGCAGCCACAGAGCCGGTATCCTCGCCGAAGGCCTCGCCGCCTTCGATGGTCAGCAGTATATTGGCCTTGCCGGTTGTGGCTTCATTGATGTGACGGATCTGCCGGAACCCCTGTGCCTTTAGCTTTTCCAGCTGCATCAGTTCCCGCTGGATCAGATCGTGATCCTCTCCGGTAAGGCCGTTGCTGCCCACAAACAGAGCCATGGCCTGTACACGGGTGTCGTTGGTGGCAATCAGGTGGGCATGGGTGACATCGGTGGGGGAATGAGCAGCACGCGTGGGATCCTGCATTGCCCAGAGGGTATCTGCGTGGGTATCGCAAATCAGCATTCCTTCAGCTCCTCTCCAAGAAAAGGCTGCTGCAAAGCAATGTTTTGCAACAGCCTGTGAATTGGTATATGCGTGCTTTATTCCAAGATGCCGTAATGCTTGCTGGGGGTCAGATCATACACCACCCGCGATACGCCGGGAACTTCTGCCAAAATCCGGGCAGTGACGCGCTCCATCAGGTCGTAGGGCAGGCGGGCGGCCTGTCCGCCACTCTGAGAAGCCTGTATGCTCCGCAGGCAAACTGTATACATGTGTGCATTATCGGGGCTTTGGATCAGTGTAGCGTAGTATTGCCACAGTTTCTTATCCAACCCTGCCGCCTGGATCTCTTCCATCAGGCAGGCATCGGCAGCCCGCAGCAGATTCAGCCGCTGGTCGGTGATGGTGCCGTAAATGCGCAAGGCCAATCCGCTGGAGGGGAACGACTGGCGTCTGGCAATGGACTGGGGCATTCCCAGCGCCTTTGCCAGACGGCGCACCTCATCCTTGAACATCAGCTGAATGGGTTCCAGTATGGTAATGGATGCATCCAGCCCAATGTGACGGCTTTCGCTGGTGTACAGGGTATCGTTGTAGTTGGTGCCCATCACCAGTCCGCATAATTCAGGATGTTCCTTCAGGTGCTGGGTCAGGATCTGACGCATCAGCGCAGAGGCGGTCGCTTCTTTTTCCTCTGCGTCGGTCAGCCCGTCCAGCCCCTGCATAAAGCGTTCCCGCGCATTGACGTAATCCACACTGATGCCTATGGTATCGCGATATTCCTCAATGACTGCCTGAGGTTCTCCCGATCGGAACAGGCCGGTATCCACAAACAGGCAGCGCAGCCGGTCACCCAGCGCCATGCTTGCCAGCTTTGCGCACACGGCGCTGTCCACGCCGCCGGAAACAGCGCACAGCACCTGACCGTCCGCAGGAATACCCTCCCGGATGGTGGAAATGGCTTCCTCGATCATCGCGTCCTCGTTCCATTCGGCACGGCACTTGCAGATGCTGTAGGCGAAATTGGTCAGGAACTGCCCGGCATCCGGATCGTTGCGCTCGATGGGATACTCCAGACCGAAGATCGGTTTGTCTCCAAGAGAAAAGCCGATCACATCCTCACCGGCAGCGGCGATGGCAGTCATACCGTCCGACGGATTCAGCGGAGCAAGGGAACGCAGCATGCAGCCGGCGGGATTCATCTCCTGAAACAGCGGATGATCTGCCAGCGTAAGGGTAAAGGGGGTCGTGGAATGGATGACAGGCGCGGACTGACCGCCGCCCATTGCACATAGCGCAGCTGCCACACCGCCCAGAGCCAGCACTGGCAGTCCGGCATCCAGCACGCGGGCGTCCAGTCCATCCATAGCGCCGGGTTCATCCAGCGTTGCGGAGAGAATCAGCCCCTTGGGCTGATAGGTGAGAAGGGTTTCCAACGATGTATCATAGGGCAGGCACAGACTGTACACCTGCCGCCAGCGCAGCAGGCGGGCGATGAGCCAGGCTGTGTCGCGTTCTTTGCATAAGACGATTACAGGCTCCTGCATGCAGATCCTCCTTAACAGGGTAGAGTATGCGTTATGACATACACAAAATATTAATTCGACGTGCTTGGTCAAAACCCTGCTGATGCCATAAACGTAAAACAAATCGACAAGGACTTGTAGACTTGGGCGAAAATTGGTATAATAGAAAAAGGTATGTGCATGATGCCCTACCTGTCCCCTTGCAAAAGCAAGGCGGAACAAAGAATATGTTCACCCGCACTGTCTGCAAGCGGCAGGCAGGCTACAAAGGATCCAGATCGAATAAGGAGTGCAAAACCTTGAGCGATTACAACAACAATCAGCCTCATTTCCAAGGCGGCTATGGTCAGCCGCAGCAGCCGGACAACCCCGGTATGCCTGCGCCCGGCGGCGATCCATTTGCAGCTTGGCGGAAACCTGAAAATGCGCCTTCCGGAAACTCTTTCCTTACGGACAACCCCGCTCCCTGGGGCGCGGAGCTGCAGCAGGGCGGCGCACCGCTGTTTTCTCAGCAGGATTTCAGCAGTATGGGGGATAATGCCCCTACGCGGATCGGCACCCCTGTGCAGATGGTCAACCGCCGCACTACGCCTGCTCCCGTTGCACCGGCTGAGGGCTATCAGCAGCCTCAGGCGCCTGTGCAGCAGAGCCGCCCGCAGCCCGATGCTGCCATGGCGCCTGCAGGCCAGGAACCGCCTCGCCGCCGCCGTCGTTCTGCCCAGCCGGCAGAGCAACCGGTTGCCCCTGCGGCAGATTATGGGGTTGCCGAGCAGCCCGTGCAGCAGCCGCAGCGCCCTCCGATGCAGCAGCCTGCCGCACCTGTGCAGGGTCGTCCGCAGCGCCCCATGCCTCCGCAGGCTCAGCCCATGCAGCGGCCCCAGCAGCCTATGATGCCCGAAGAGCCGGACTATGATCTCTTTGGCGCGGGCGACAGCGAGGCCCAGCAGGCTGGTATGCCCCGCCGTGCTCCTGCAACTGGCGGTCCGTATGCCGGTGCGCGCACGGCTATGCCTGACAGAGGCATGTCTGTTGCTGACCGTGCCCAGCAGGCCAAGGAACGCGTGCGTGCAGAAATGGACAATTACGGCGACTACGAGCCGGAGCAGCAGCCCCAGCGGCCGCAGCGTCCTGTGCAGCAGGGCCCCCGGCAGCCTATGCAGGGCCGTCCTCAGGGCCAGCGTCCCATGCCCCCGCAGGGTCACCCCCAGCAGGGCATGCAGCGTCAGCCTGCCTACGATGATGAATATGGCTATAACGGCTATCCCCAGAAGTCCCGCGGTCCTCAGGATGATCCCAGGGGCCGCCGTCCCGGCGCAACCGTCAACCGGGAGCCCTACGATTTTGAGGAGGAAGAGGAAGAGGAGCGCCGCGGCGGTATCCTTCTGCCTTTGATCATTGTGCTGCTGGTAGTGGGCGCACTGCTTGCCGGCATCTGCCTGCCTGACTGGGGCAAAGTCAGCGGACCAGTGGGCAACACCATGGGCAATTTGAAGACCTCTGTGGTCACCGTGTTCTCTAATGTAAAGGACATGATCCTGCCTGAGAACGGCGCTGTCAAGAGCTTCAACGTGTCCACCGCTGATACCGCTGCCCCTGCCAATGTTCGTTTTACCGTGCAGACCTCCAAGAACATCGAGGGAATCCGTATCGAGAACGACAACGGCTTCACCATTTACAGCAAGCTGTTCTCTGATCAGCTGGTGCTGGGCGGTGAAGTGATCAACAACAGCGATGAGTATATCTGGACGCCTACCTGCGTGGTGGAAGAAGCCTACAATGGCGGTTTCACCGTTTACGCGCAGAAGAACGACGGTACTGAGAGCGAAGGCCTGCGTGCTTCCACCACCATCAATATCGCCGCTCCCAAGACGGTTGTCCCGCCCATTCAGGACTTTACCGTGGACGGTGTTCTGGAAGAATTGCCCGCTGAGGTGATCTTCCAAGTGCTGACCTCTGCGGATGTAACCAGCGTCCGTGTGGAGAATCAGTATGGTTCTTCTGTGCTGACCCGCACGCTGGAGGATGCCCGCGCCGCCGGTCAGGTGACCACGGAAGGCGATACCCTGCGCTGGACGATGCCCTATACTGCCCACGAATCCTACGCGGGCGAGTATGTGGTCAGCTACCAGACGGTTTCCGATCCCCAGAATTATGTAACCTCTGGTTTCAAGGTACAGGTGGAACTGGGCCCGGTCACCACCAGCGAGCCGGGTGCGGCTGTAGCTCCCGAGATGACCCCGGAAGCTACTGAAGAGCCGGTTGTGACCCCTGAGGTCACGGCTACCCCCGAACCCACCCCCACCCCCACGCCGGAACCCACGGCAACGCCAGAGCCTACCCCCACGCCTACCCCCACTCCCACGCCGGAGCCCACCCCGGAACCCACGGCAACGCCGCTGCCTGAACTGGCTGCCGCTGCTGCCGTTGATGCCACCAATCCCAACGAGGGCGAGGCTGCATTGAAGGTGACGGTATACAACAACGACAAAGTCGTTGAGAGCTTCACCCGTGAAAACAAGATCAGCATGTACGCTCCCTACACTTCCACCGAAGGCGGCGCCAGCGACTATGCCGTGTGGAAGCAGGCCGGTGTGCTTACCTTCCGCAGCGGCCCCATGCGTCAGAACGCAGCCTACGGCACCGTGGATGTGACCAAGGGCACTCTTACCGAAGTGTGGAAGCAGGAAGTCGGTAGCATGAAGGTCAACGATGGCGCTGTTTATGGCGTTGTCGCTCCCGGTCAGCCCGTTATCGTCAAGTGGCCCATCAACCTGCGTACCTTTATGGGCGTCAAGGATGAGGTCCGCGAGATCAAGGCGCTCAAGGAAGTCATCGTGGCTGGTCAGGATGGCAATATCTACTTCTACAACCTTTTGGATGGTCAGATGACCCGCGATCCCTACGAACTGGGAGCTCCCAGTGCCGGCGGTCTGTCCGTCGCCACCAACGGCACGCCCATTCTTGCGGTGGGCCAGAGCCACAGCAACCTGTACAAGGGCAGGGTGGACAGCGGCTGCCATGTGATCAACCTGCTCAACAACAAGCGTATCCGACTGATCAAGACCGACGGTAAGGAACGCACCAGTAATTACTCCGGTGTTCTGGGCGCGCCCCTGTTCGACAGCATCACCGGCACCATGATTTTCGGTAGCCAGGGCGGTTTGCTCCACACTGCTGAATTCGGTCCCCAGGCTGAGGTTTACGACTACATCAGCGGCAAGATCAAGCTGGGTGAAGATGTACAGAAGTACAAGACCTCTGCCAAGGATCAGGAAAAGAAGGGAAATATTGACGGCAGCGTAGCCATGTACGGCAGCTATGTGTACTACGGCGACGATTTCGGCATCCTGCAGTGTGTGGATGTAAACACCCTCAAGCCTGTCTGGTCCCTGAACACCGGCGATAATATCGATGCCACTCCCGCACTGGATCTGGAGAATGGTACGGATCTGGCACTGTACACCGGTACCACCGTGTATAACCTGCGTCGGGAAGGCAGCTGCATCCTGCGCAAGGTCAACGGCTTGACTGGCGAGGAAATCTGGAACTATACCGTTCCCGAGTGCACCTACCATGCAGACTACGATCTGGGTCTGGAAGCCAGCCCCGTGGTGGGTCAGGAAAGCATCGGCGATCTGGTCGTTTTCACGGTTGCCTGCGGCAAGAATGGCTCCATGGTTGTGGCTTTGAACAAGGCCGATGGTACTGTGGCCTGGCAGACGGCTCTGCCCGCCAGCGCGGTATCCAGCCCTGTTGCCGTTTACAACGAGGCTGGCGACGCCTGGATCGTGCAGGCTGAACTGGACGGCAAGATCAATCTGCTGAATGCCAAGACCGGCGAAGTGCTGAACACCGTCACTGTCGATGGTGAACTGTCCGCTTCTCCCGCTGTGTACGGCGATCTGCTGGTCATCGGCGCCACTGGCCGCGGCAAGGGCGCTGTGTACTGCTTCCGTATTGAGTAACGAAAGAGGGGAATCACCCTATGAAGATTTATCTGGATGCCATGGGCGGCGATAACGCGCCCCGGGCAACGGTGGAGGGCGCGCTGGAAGCGATGAACCTTTATCCGGAGCTTCAGGTGGAGCTTGCTGGCCCCATGGAACAGGTGCAGCCGGTGGTGGATGAGGTGTTTGCCTCCTCCACCGCCCGGGATCGCCTGACGCTGACCGACTGTCAGGAAGTGATCACCAACTGTGAATCCCCTGTGATGGCGGTTCGCAAAAAGAAGAACAGCGCCATCGTGGATGGCATGCTGAAACTCCGTGATGGTCAGGTGGATGCGTTCGTGTCCGCTGGCAGCACCGGCGCGGTGCTGGCAGGCGGCATGTTCCGTCTGGGCCGTATTCAGGGTATTGAGCGCCCGGCGCTGGCCCCCCTGCTGCCCAATGGCAAGGATTATTTCCTGCTGATCGACTGCGGCGCAAACGTGGACTGCCGCCCCGAATACCTGCACCAGTTTGCCCTGATGGGCAAGGCCTACATGCAGGGCATGCGCGGCATTGAGAATCCCCGCATCGGTCTGGTGAACAACGGCGCAGAAGCCGAGAAGGGCTGCGCGCTCACCAAGGAAACCTATCCGCTGCTGGAAGGCGACAAGAACCTGAACTTTGTGGGTAACATCGAAGCCCGCGAGATCACCAACGATGCCGCGGATGTGATTGTCTGCGACGGATTTGTGGGCAATGTGATCCTGAAGTTTATGGAAGGCGTTGCCGGTACCTTGATGGGCATCATCAAGAAGGAAATCTTCGCCGATACACGGGGCAAGCTGGGCGGCCTGCTGGCTAAGCCTGCTTTCAAGCGGGTGAAGAAGACCATGGACTACAGCGAAGTAGGCGGCGCGCCTCTGTTGGGCGTGCGCGGCTGCGTGATCAAGGCTCATGGCTCCTGCAATGCCCATGCCATTGCCTGCGCTCTCAAACAGGCGATCCTGATGTATGAAAGCGATGTAGTGGGCAAGATCCAGCAAGGTCTGGTCTGCGCGGAGACGGAAACCGTCACCGAATAGATACATTTTTTGCACTCATCTCATTACTGAAGGAAAGGATGAAATCAACATGTTTGAAAAAGTTCGCGATATGATCGCCGAGCAGCTGCAGATGGACGCAGCCTCCATCACCCCTGAAAGCCGTCTGGTGGAAGACCTGAAGGCCGACAGCGCCAACGTGATGGTCATGATTCTGGAGTTGGAATCCAACTTCGGCATCGAAGTGGAAGACGAAGTGATCGTGCAGCTCAAGACTGTGGGCGACGTGGTCAACTACATCGAGAGCAAGCAGTAAGTTGTGGCGAGGGGTGGAGGCTTCTCCGCCCCTCGTTGCAAATTCGACCAAAATTCGCCTATGGCGAGTTTTGGTCGAGGTTTGCACCGTTTGCCTACGAGCCTGCGGCTCGCCGGGCGGCAAACGGCGATAGGAATGCTTACTTCGTAAGCTTCCGAAACCACCGCGCATGTCGCTGGTTTCGGTTTACAGTCGGAGGAATGCGGCCCTCCGACGCCTCCCGGAGTCAGTATCAGCAGAGGGGTGGAGGCTTCTCCGCCCCTCGTTGCATTCTTTCAGAAAAATAAAGGAGATAATGAATGAAGGCTTTGCAGCAGGCTTTGGGCTATACCTTCAAGGACGAGGCTCATTTGCGCAGGGCGTTGACGCATCCCTCCACCAAGCAGCCGGATAATCAGCGGCTGGAGTTCCTTGGGGACGCGATTTTGGAGTTTTGCGTCAGCGACATGCTTTACCACAAGTATACAAATTTTCAGGAGGGCGCGCTGACAGCCCGCAGGGCGGCTCTGGTGTGCGAGCGTACCCTCAGTGTGCTGGCCCATTCGCTGGATCTGGGCCGCTGCCTTGTGATGGGCAATGGCGAGATCCTCACCGGCGGTCGGGAAAAACCCAGCATCCTTGCCGATGCGGTGGAGGCTGTGCTGGCAGCCATCTATGTGGACGGCGGCTATGAGGCGGTGCGTGAAGTGATCTTCCGGTTGTTTCAGGATGAGGACAAGCTGGTGGCGCCCAAGGTAAAGGACGATAAGAGCGCCCTGCAGGAATATACGCAGGCTCACGATATGGGACTGCCCGCCTACCGGATCATCGATTCCACAGGCCCGGATCACGACCGTCAGTTTGTGGCGGAAGTGGTCATTATGGGCCGTCAGATGGCGACCGGCAAGGGCCAGAGCAAGAAGAGCGCCGAGCAGATGGCGGCGCGGGCAGCATTGAAACGCTGCCAAGATGAAGAATAAGGAGGGTGCGGATGCGCCTTACCAAACTGGAGATTTACGGATTCAAGTCCTTTGCCAAAAGGACGGAGATCATTTTTCCGCAGAATGTAACCGGCATTGTGGGCCCCAACGGCTCCGGCAAAAGCAACATCAGCGATGCGGTGCGCTGGGTGTTGGGCGAACAAAGCGCCAAGACCCTGCGCGGTAACAGCATGCAGGATGTGATTTTCAACGGCACCGAAAAACGCAAGCCCATGAACTATTGCGAAGTGACGCTGGTCTTTGATAACAGCGATCATCAGCTGCCGGTGGATTATCAGGAAGTGAGCATCACCCGCCGGGTGTACCGCAGCGGTGACAGCGAATACCAGATGAACGGTTCCGTCTGCCGCCTGAAGGATATTGTGGAGTTGTTCCGGGATACGGGCGTTGGCAAGGAAGGCTATTCCATCATCGGTCAGGGTCGTATCGACGAGATCCTCAGCCAGCGGGGCGAGGATCGCCGCATTGTTTTTGAAGAAGCGGCGGGCATCAACCGTTTCCGCACCCGCAAGGAGGAAGCGGAGCACCGGCTCAAGCACGCTGATGAAAATCTGGTGCGCGTGCTGGATGTGCTGGATGAGTTGGAGACCCACCTGATCCCCCTGAAAAAACAAGCGGAAGTGGCGCGCGAATATCTGGCGCTGAGTGAAAGCCTGAAGGAGCTGGATATCCGGCTGTTTATCTACCGCTATGATAAGCTGCACCAGAAGGAATCGGAAGCAGAACAGGCCCTTTTAAAGATCAAGGACAGCCTGCGGGAAGCGGAAATGCATCTGGAGGAAGCCATCGCTCGACGCAGCGCAGGCGAAAACCGTCAGGAAGAGTTGAACCGGATTCTCAGCGAAGCCCATGACGCCTTGCTCCGGGCCAATGACGGTCTGCACGCTGTCAAGGAAGAAGCAGCAACAGCAGAAAATCAGCTGCTTCGCGGCGGAGATACCCTCGCCCGGCTGGACAAGGAAGAAACTGGCCTGAAAAACCGGCTGCATCTGATCGAAACCACTGTCAGTCAGAGCGACGGCGGTTTGGCGGAAGCCCAGAAGCTGTTGGAAATGGCCCAGACTGCTCTTACAGATGCAGAAAAGCGCCATACAGATACCGCTCAGGCAGCTGATCAGCTGGAAAAAGAACTGGATGCGCACCGTACCCGTATGGTGGAACGCTCCAAACAGTTGCAAAATGTGCGTGCCTCGCAGGCGCGGAACGCTGCCATGCAGCAGCAGATGACTGCCCGTCGGGATGATCTGTGCAGGCAGCTGGAAGCGGAAACCCAGCAGGATGCACAGTTAGCAGAGGCTGTTGAGGCAGCCCGTCAGGCTCTGGAGGCGGAAAACCAGCGTTTGGACGAACTGAAAGCCGCTGCTCTTGAATTGGAAGAAACCCCAAAACGGATGCTCCAGCAGATCCTTGCCAAGCAGAAGGAAATGCAGGAGGACGCCCAGAATGCCCGCGCGGCGGAGACCCGCCTGCGCACCCTGAAAGAGTTGCAGGATGGCTATGAGGGCTACCAGTATTCCGTGAAAAATGCCCTCACCCATGCCCGCAAGCAAAAGATGGCTGGCGTGTTGGATGTGGTCGCCATGCTGCTGAGCGTTCCCAAGGAATACGAGATCGCCATGGATATGGCTCTTGGCGGCGCGATGCAGAATATCGTTACTGAAACCGAGCAGGATGCCAAGACGCTGATTGAGTACCTGCGGCAAAACCGCATGGGCCGCGCCACCTTCCTGCCTGTCGCCACTGTCCGAGGCCGCACCCTGAACCAGCAGGAGCGCAAAGTGCTCACCATGGATGGCTGCATCGGCGTCGCCAGCGAGCTGTGCGGCTATGATCCCAAGTACCGAGGGATCGTGGAAAATCTTCTGGGACGCACTGTGGTGGCCCGGGATCTGGACAGCGGTATCGCTATCATGCGTGCCGGGGGACAGGGGTTCCGGCTGGTGACCCTCACCGGCGATGTGATGCACTCCGGCGGCAGCATGACCGGCGGCAGCATCCAGCAGAAGGCTCAGAATTTGTTGGGTCGTGAACGGGAAATGAAGGAGCTGGCAGCCCAGATCGAGGCTTTCAACGAGAAAGTAACGGTTTCCGGCAACCAGATCGCTGCCTGGGAAGGCCAGCGGGCTGAAGCCAAGAAAAAAGGCGAAGCAGCGCAGGAAGCCGTGCACCAGCAGGAGATCGCTGTGGTGCGGGATACGGAACGCCTGAAAACCGCCAAGGATCAGCAGACGGCCCATCTGACCCGCCGTCAGGCGGTGGAGGAAGCCATCGCCCAGCTGGAAGAGAGCCTTTCAGAGATCGAAGCGGAGTTGGAACGCATTCAGCAGCTGGAGGCGCAGGATAACATCAGCGAGGAAGAGATGACCGCCATCACGGTGGAATTGTCCGGCAGACTGAACACCGCCCGCCGTCAGCGGGAGAGCGCGCAGGAAGCCCTCACCGATGCCAAGCTGACCCTGCAAAACGCCCAGCATGACTGCGACCGTATCCAGAGGGACCGCAGCCGCTTGGAAAAGGACGGCGTGGAGTGCCGCAAGGAGCTGTTCGATGTGCAGCAGCGGCGCATCCAGACCAAACAGGAACTGGAGAAGGCACAGGCTGTCAAGGAACAGCTTCTGGGCCGCATTACCGCCGCAGAGGAGGGTGTGGAAAGCGCCCGTCGCCATGTGGAGGAATCCGAAGCCCAGAGGGATGAGTGCCAGCAGCATTTGAAAGAAGTGCAGGGCGACATCGACGCTGCCCAGCAGGTGACCGCCCGGGAGACCGAGCGCATGCACCGGCAGGAAATGGCGCTGGGCCGCATGAAGAACGATGTGTCCATGATCTGCGACCGCCTGTGGGATACCTACGAGCTCAGCTACGCAGGCGCCATGGAGCAGCTGATGGCTTATCCCCAGCCAGAAAAACCCTTCAAGGAGAGCGAAGCCGAGGCTGAGGCACAGGGAATCCGGGATCGGATCCGGGCTATGGGCGCGGTCAATGTGAGTGCCATCGATGAATACGCCCAGATGAACCAGCGCTACACCCAGCTCAACGACCAGAAACACGATCTGGAAAAGGCGCAGCGGGACTTGAAGGAACTGATCGCTCAACTGCTGGGCCAGATGGAAAGTGTGTTTGTGCATCAGTTCGGCCTTTTGCAGACTTATTTCGCCGAAACCTTTGTGCGTCTCTTCGGCGGCGGCAGGGGCGAGATTTCGCTGGCAGACCCGGAGCATCCGCTGGATTGCGGCATTGAGATCATCGTGCAGCCTCCGGGCAAGAAACGGCAGATCCTGAGCCTGTTCTCCGGTGGCGAACGCGCGCTGACAGCTATCGCCATCCTGTTCGCCATGCTCAAGCTCAAGCCCACCCCGTTCTGTATTCTGGACGAGATCGAGGCTGCGCTGGACGATGCCAACATCAGCTATTTTGCTGATTACTTAAAGGAATTCAGCCGTGATACCCAGTTCGTGGTGGTCACCCACCGCAAGGGTACCATGGAGCGCTGCGACACCCTCTTTGGCGTAGCTATGGAGGAAAGAGGCGTCAGCAGCATGGTCAGCGTAAACCTGACCGATTACGAATAAAGGGAGGTACACCCCATGTCTGACAAGAAAAACCTGTTTTCCCGCCTGAAGGACGGTCTGTTCAAGAGCCGCCAGCAGATGGCGCAGGTCATGGACGACGCAGCCAGCGAGGACCGCGCCATTGATGAGGATCTGTACGACGAGTTTATGGATGCGCTGATTCTGAGCGATATGGGCGCAACCTGTGCGCAGGAGGCTATTGATGCGCTGCGCAAGGTGGTTGCCGAAAAGAAACTGAAAAATGGCTTGCAGGCCAAGGATGAACTCAAGAAGATCCTTGTGGGCATGTTGGATGTGCACAAGGAGCCTCTTCGCTGGCCCATGGTCACCCTTGTGGTGGGCGTGAACGGCGTGGGCAAGACCACCACCATCGGCAAGCTGGCGCTGCGCTTTCAGGGTTTGGGCCGCACCATCATTCTGTGCGCTGCCGATACCTTCCGCGCCGCTGCTGCCGAGCAGCTCACGGTTTGGGCGGAGCGCGCCCGCTGCCCCATTGTCAAGCACAAAGAGGGGGCTGATCCTGCTGGCGTGGTGTTTGACGGCGTGCAGGCTGCCAAGGCCCAGAAGGCCGATTTGCTGATCGTGGATACGGCAGGCCGTCTGCACAACAAGAAGAACCTGATGGAAGAGATGGAAAAGATGCGCCGGGTCATTGACCGGGAGTATCCCGAAGCTGCCATGCGCTGCCTTTTGGTGGTGGATGCCACCACCGGTCAGAACGGCTTGCAGCAGGCCCGCGCTTTCCGTGAGGCCGCCGGTATCAATGGTATCGTGCTCACCAAGCTGGACGGCACTGCCAAGGGCGGTATCGCCTTTGGAATTGTGCGCGAGCTTCAGGTGCCGGTGATGTATGTGGGCGTGGGCGAGGGGATCGAAGACCTGCAGTCCTTTGACGCCAACGAGTTTGTGGACGCGCTGTTTGAGTAAACCGCGCCGGAGGATACGTTGATGATGTTGGGTTCTTTTTACTACAAAACAAAAGCCAAAGAAGCTTTGAAAGGCAATTGGCAGACAGCGATGCTGGTCGCATTTTTCTCCGGCATTCTGTCCACGGTGCTGCAGGTACTGCAACTGGTGCTTTTGCCCAGTCAGATGTCCGTTGCCTCCCCTGAAGCCTATGCCATGGAACTGCTCAAAGTGCCGCAGAGCAATTGGCTCATTCTTTTAGCGGTTTCCGTGCTGGCGCTGGTGGCTTCGCCTGTGCTGGCGTTGGGCTGCAACCATTATTTCGTGCGGCTGAACCGGGGAGAGGATCTTGGGTTTGCCGGACTTTTCAGCCGGATGGGCAGCTTTTTGAAAGCGCTGTGGCTGTATGTGCGCATGTTTGTGCAGATCTTCCTGTGGTCATTGCTGCTGTTCATCCCGGGAATGATCGCTGCTATCCGCTACAGCATGGCCCCTTACTTCCTTGCCGAAAACCCGGAGATGAAGGTCAGCGAGGCGATTAACAAAAGCAAGGAAACCATGGCTGGTCAGAAAATGAACTTCTTCAGCCTGATGGTCAGTTTTCTTGGCTGGTCGATGCTGGCAATGCTGGTGCAGACCTACCTTTGCGAAATGAACTATGTGCTGGGCACGGTGGTAGGGCTGGCGTTTCAGGTGTGGGTAGCCACCTATCAGAACGCGGCGGTGGCGAATTTCTTCTGTGTAAACAGCAAAAAAGGCGGCGTTCGTCAAGCGTTTGATGATATGTTCGGTCGCTTTGAGGAAATGGGCATGGATCAGGAGACCCTTGATCAGATGAAAGCGCAGGCTGAGGAAACCATGCGCAAGCAGGCGCAGGCCCGAGCGGATGACGGCACGCTGGACGCTTCGCAGGAAACGGCACAGGAAGCAACTGATTCCAACCAAGACGATCAGGATCTGTTGGACTGAGGAGGGGGAGGAAAATGCCATCTCTGAAAGGATACAGCCAAGAGCTGGAGTATAGCTACACGCCGGGCGTGTTTCCCTCGCTGGAGTTGATGCGGGTCAAGCCGGAAAAAGCCATGCGGCTGCTCCTGAGCGAGCGGGCTCAGGGCGAGGGCGTGGAAAAACTGCGTCAGGTTTGCCGTGAAAACGGTGTGCGGGAAGAAATTGCCGATAAGGCTCTTCGCCGCATCAGCGGCAAGGATAACTGCTTCGCTGCCGTGGTATTTGAAAAATGGCAGGCAGAGCTTGAGGCAGACGGTCCCCATGTGGTGCTGCATCATCCCATGGATGAAGGCAATCTGGGCACTATCCAGCGCACCCTGCTGGGCCTTGGCATCAAGGACATCGCCATTATCCGTCCCGCAGCCGACCCCTTTGATCCCCGGGTGGTGCGGGCGACCATGGGCGCGCTGTTCAGCCTACGGGTGAAGCAATACGACAGTTTCGACAGCTACCGGGCAGAATATCCCCGGCATGCCCTGTATCCCTTTATGCTGGATGGCTCCGTCATGCTGGAGGAAGCCACCCGGCAGGTGCAGATGCCCTATGCGCTGGTGTTCGGCAACGAGGGCAGCGGCTTGCCCGCTGAGTTTGCCCAGATGGGGCAGGCGGTGCGCATTCCCCATTCCAATGAAATTGATTCGCTGAATCTGTCCATAGCGGTGGGCATTGGTGCGTATGCCTTTGTGCATGCGGCGAAATAATCAGGAGGAACGACTATGAAACCGGAATATGAAAGCATTGGGGCGCAACTGCGTCAGTGCATTGAATATCTGGCACAGGAAGGCCATTTGAAGCCCGGAGCCACCGTGGTGCTGGGCTGCTCCACCAGTGAGGTGGCTGGGGGTCTCATCGGTAAGAACAGCGTGCCGGAACTGGGCGACGCCATTGCTGAGACCATGATCGAAACCTGCAAAGCCTTGGGTCTGCGGCCTGTTTTCCAGTGCTGCGAGCACCTGAACCGGGCGTTGGTGATGGAGCAGGAAACATTGGATCACCTCCGGCTGCATCAGGTGAACGTGATGCCTGTGCCAAAGGCGGGCGGCAGCGCAGGCGCGGCGGCATGGCTCCGCTTTGCCCAGCCTGCGGTGGCGGATTTCATTCAGGCGGATGCCGCCATTGATATCGGCGATACGCTGGTGGGTATGCACATCCGTCCGGTGGCGGTGCCGCTGCGCATGAACGGTCAGGCTCCCAAGGTGGGGCAGGCCCATGTGACCATGGCTTACAGCCGTTTGCCCTTTATCGGCGGCAGCCGTGCACAGTACCCGGGTTAAAGCATGAGAAAACGCCTGTCAGAGGTTTTCAGGCCTCCGGCAGGCGTTTTGTTTGTTCAGTTGTTTATTCCGTCACGGGTTGGAAGGTTTTTACGATCTCCTCCAACACATTCAGCAGTGCATCGTCTGCGTCGGAAGTAGCCATATGATAGGTGGAGAAATTGATGGCCCAGCCGTTGACCACGGTTTCAGCGGTCAGGTATGCGCCGTTTTCATCCTCCAGAGCATAGATGTAGAACGGGATCTGAATGTCGCTGACAGTGATGGTATCCAGCAACTTGATGTTTGCATCTGCAAAGATCTCAAGGGTGGCATCCACATAGCTGTTGCGCTCCTCTGCCGTGGCGGAGAACAGGGACAGGTCAGCAAATTCAGGCAGCGCTTCCATTGCCACATCCACCACAGCATCGGAGGCCTCGTTGTAGAGCATGAACATCCAGATGTATTCGTTGGTGTTCTCCTCCAGATAGGTGGAGTTGTCGATGGCATAGGCGTTTTCGTCATAGGTGATCGTGAAAATGTTGTTGGCATTGTATTCCACAGCCAGCGCAGAGCAGCATGCGGCACACATCAGTACGCACAGGAGCAGGGCAAGAAATCTCTTCATGGCAGAATCCTCCTTTGTTGGGCTGATGATAGTATACCACAGACTTTCCCAAGAACCTATGGATAAATTGTAAAAAAGCAAAGAGACTTGCATCCTGTGTCAATGGTGGGTATACTGAAGAGGTCTGTTATGCGGCGTTGGCCGCAGGCAGGCGGGAAGGAAAGAAGATTCTTGCAAAGACCCATGATGGATATGCTCCGGGCAGCCTCTGAAAGGTTGTCGCTGCACATGCCCGGCGGACAGGGTGCAGGCCCTTTTGGGACAATGGACCCCTATTTGTTGGATACCACGGAGCAAACGTTAACCGATGACTTGTACGAGCCCACCGGCGCGATTGTGAAAGCTCAGGAACTGGCTGCCAAAAGCGCAGGCGCAGCTCATACCCTGATGCTCTCTGGCGGCAGTACGGCTGGGATGCACGCTATGCTGCTGTATGCGGCTGGGCGGGGCGATCAGGTGATTCTGCCACGGAATGTGCATATCAGCGCGTTGCACCTGTGCGCTGTGGCGGGGATTGAGCCGGTGTTTGTGCCGGTTTGCTATACCGCTGCAGGCAGACCCTATGCCACCCCTGAGGCTTACCAGCAGGTGATGGAGGCCTATCCCTTTGCCAAGGCGGCGCTGGTGCTGAGCCCGGATTATTACGGCACCTTGGGCCCGGTGGAAGAAGTGGCCCGGTTGGCGCACGAAAAGGGCATGCTGGTGCTCTGCGACGAAGCCCACGGCGCTGCCATGAACTGGGTACACCCTGAAAACAGTGCCCTGCGCAGGGGCGCGGATCTGGTGATTCAGTCCGCTCATAAAACCCTGCCCGCACTGACAGCCAGCGCATGGCTGCATACAGCGGAGAACATAGATATTACGCTGCTTCGCAAACGCCTTCGCATGGTGCAGACCTCCAGCCCCTCCTTTATTATCATGCTGGCGCTGGATGACGCCCGGGCATGGATGGACGAGCATGGCGCACAGGCAGGCACTGTATTGGAAGAAGCCCTGACCGCTTTCCGCCGGGAAGCCGCCCGGCTGGGCTATACCGATGGACAGAAGCTGCTGCCCCCCGGAATGAAAACCGATCCTCTCCGGTTGGTGCTGGATGCGCCCCAAGGTGGTTTCCGGTTGGCAGAACAACTGGAAGAACTGGGTATCGATGTGGAGCTGAGCGACGCGGCGGGGATCGGCTGTATCCTGTCGCTGATGGATGGCCCCCGGCGGCTGGAAAAGCTGTTGGATGCGCTGCGTGTCATCGCCCAGCAGGAGCAGATGGCACGCGACACCACAGAATCCCATCAAAAAGTAAACTGCATACCGGCGGCAGCCATTCCCGCGCCCCCGCCAATTCCTCCGAGGAAGATGCCGTTGCACGAAGCAGCCTTTGCCCCTGCCCAGAGCATCGCGATTTCCGATGCGGCAGGCCGCATCAGCGCGGGGCAAGTGGGCTTGTATCCTCCCGGGGTGGCGGTGCTGTCCGCCGGGGAGGAAATCACCCCGGAGATTGTTCGGTGGCTTACCTGTATGCCGAAAGATAAATTGTTCGGTTTGGATGAACACGGAAGACTCACCTGTGTGAGAGAAGGAGTTTGAACCATGAATCAGTTTCCCTACGATGCTGTGGTTTTTGATCTGGACGGTACCCTGTTTGATGCGGAAGAGGGGATTGTCAGCTCGGTGGAAAGCGCCATGGAGGAAATGGGTCTGCCCATCCCTGCGGATGCGGATCTGCGGCAGGTAGTGGGCCCGCCGCTGCTGGATTCCTTTCGCAACCTGCTGCATGTGCCCGAGGATCGCATGGATGAAGCGGTGGAGATTTACAAACGCCGCTTTGCTGAGGAAGGCATGTACCGTTATCAGGTGTATCCCCATATCCGCAGCATTTTGCAGATGCTCCGGGAGGGCGGCGTTCATGTGGGTCTGGCTACCAGCAAGGATCGCTTCATTGCCCGCCGGGTGATGGACTATTTTGGCATGAGCCATTATTTTGACGCCATTATTGGCGAGAATGACGCCCATGCCAAGCTGGGCAAGCCGGAGTTGATCCGCCGGGCGCTGCCGGAGAAGTATCACTGCGCTGCCATGGTGGGCGACCGCTGCTTCGACGTGAACGGCGCCAAGGGTGCTGGCATTGAAAGTGTGGGCGTGAGCTACGGCTGTGGCTCTGAGGAAGAGTTGCAGGACGCGGGCGCGGATCATATCGTGCCGGATACGGAATCTCTGCGGGCGTTGCTCTGCCCCGGCGCGGAAATTCCCCGCGGCTTCTTCCTGAGCATGGAAGGCCTGGACGGCAGCGGCAAGACCACCCAGATGGACCTTTTGGAAAAGAAGCTGTACCAGCTGGGTTATTCCGTTCTGCGGACCCGGGAGCCGGGCGGCTGCCAGATCAGCGAGGATATCCGCAACATTATTCTGGATACAGAAAACATGGAGATGAGCCCCACCACGGAAGCGCTGCTGTACGCGGCTTCCCGGGCGCAGCATGTGTACCAGAGCATCCGTCCTGCGGTGGAGGAAGGCCGGGTCGTACTCTGCGACCGCTTTGTGGACAGCTCCGTTGCCTATCAGGGCGGCGGCCGTCAGCTGGGTGTGGAGACCATCCAGCAGATCAACGCGCCTGCTGTGGCGGATATGATGCCCGATGCCACCATTTATCTGTCCATCGACCATAAAACCGCTATTCGCCGCCGCTTGAACGCCTCTGTGCCTGATCGTCTGGAGCTGGAGAACATGGAGTTCTTTGAGCGAACCCAGAAGGCCTACGAACGGCTCATCAAGGAAAACCGCAAACGCTTTATCAGCGTGGATGCGGAGCGGGATATCGACAGCATTGCCGCGGATGTGCTCAGCGCGGTGCTGAGCCGTCTGGAGCCGGAAGCCCAGTGGGAGGCATAATATGGAGAGAATCGTGGTAGGTCTTTCTGGCGGCGTGGACAGTTCCGTGGCTGCGCTGCTGCTCAAGCAGCAGGGCTACGATGTGGTGGGCGTGTTCATGAACAACTGGGAAGAGCAGAATCCGGAGGGTGCTTGCACGGCTGTGGATGATTGGCACGATGTGCAGGCCGTGTGCGATGTGATCGGCATTCCGTATTACAGCGTCAACTTTGCCAAGGAATATGAGGAAAGAGTTTTCTCCTATTTTCTGGACGAATACCGTAAGGGCCGCACCCCCAACCCGGATGTGCTGTGCAACCGGGAGATCAAGTTCAAATCCTTCCTACACTATGCTCAGCAGCTGGGGGCAGCCCATATGGCTACCGGTCACTTTGTGCGCAAGGATGTGCGGGATGGACATACGGTTCTGCTCAAGGGCGACGATCCCAACAAGGATCAGAGCTATTTCCTCTATATGCTCAAGGAGCATCAGCTGGAAAAGGCATTGTTCCCCGTGGGACACCTGACCAAGCAGGAGGTTCGCCGCATTGCGGAAGAGAATCATCTGCCGGTGTTCAAGAAGAAGGACTCCACGGGCGTGTGTTTCATTGGCGAACGGAACTTTCGTCAGTTTTTGCAGAATTATCTGCCCACTCAGCCCGGTGATATGCGCACCGAGGATGGTGAGAAGGTGGGCGAGCACATCGGTCTGATGTACTATACGCTGGGTCAGCGTCGGGGCCTTGGCATTGGCGGCCGGGGCGACGGGCGCAGTTGGTTCGTGGTGGAGAAGGACTTGGGGCGCAATGTGCTGGTGGTCTCTCAGGGCGAGGACAGCCCTCGCCTGTACGCCAACCGCATCCGGGCCAGCCAGCCCACATGGATCGCCGACGAGCCGCCCATGGGGGAGGGGGAGAGCATCCGGCTCACCGCCCGGTTCCGTTACCGTCAGGCTGATCAGGCGGTGACAGTCACCCGTCAGGGGGATGAACTGCTGATCGCCTCCGATGAGCTGCAGCGGGCCATTACCCCCGGACAGAGCGTGGTGTTTTACAAGGACGATGTGTGCCTTGGCGGCGCCATTGAAGAAGAAGCCTGGATGGGTTGATTGTTCTTTTTCTGTATTGTGGTTTTCATGCTTTCACACTCTTTACAAGGTAACAACATATTTCCTGCCTGTTTTGGGAAAGAATCGTCCCAAAGCAGGCACTTTTTTGCGTTGACGATTGAAAAAACGTTTGGTAAGATTGTTATGTAAGAAATGTGCGTAACCCGCCTTCCAAAACCGCATACCCCGCAAAAGAGGACGATCATATGACCAAAGAACCGATGATTCGTCAGGATGGCCCGTCAGCGGCCCTCCCGGTGGATTTGAAGCATGAAAACCGCAAAAAAGTGCTCAGTGCATTCCGCTATGGGCAGGAGTGTACAGTTGCAGATATTTCCAATCAGACGGGTATCAGCCGCCTGACGGTGATGCGCGCCATTCAGTTTTTTGCCTCCCGGAAGATCCTGCGTTCCATGGGCCTGGGGGAGAGCAGCAACATGGGTGGCAAAAAGCCGGAGCGCTTTGCTTTTGCCGATAAGCGGCTCACCCTGTGCATCGCTCTCTGGCCCCAAAGCACAAGACTCAGCCTGCGCAGCATCACCGGTACGCCCGTGGCGGAAGGTGACTTTGCCAGCGATCTGCGCCGCACGCTGGATGAGGTATTTGCCGATCTGGAAGCGCATATCGACGCATTTCTGGCAGATCACAAAACCTCCAAAAATAAGCTGTATGGCGTGATGCTCTCCACCGCTGGTACCGTGGATACGGACAGCGGCATCCTGCGTTTCAGCGTACATTCGCCGGAGTGGGGCGATCAGATCCCCGTCCGGGATTATTTGCAGCGCATTATGGGAGAAACCCCTGTGGTATTGGTGGAAAACGCCGGAAAAACCGCGGGCCGGGCAGTGCTGCATCAGGATGAACAGTATAAGCAGGGCCGGGTTTTGACCATTTTCAGCGCGTGGGGTCTTTCCGCCTGCATGATCGAGGATGGACGCATTCTCAGCGGCCCCCTGTCGCTGGTGGGCGAGATCGGTCACATGTCCATCGACTGCCACGATGTGGAATTGTGCGGCTGTGGTCGCCACGGCTGTCTGGAACGGCTGGTGAGCCGGGAACGGCTCATCCGCATGCTGGAGGAAAAACCAGCTCCGGCAGATTCACCGCTGGCTGGCATCGGCAGGGAGCTATCCTTCCAGCTGCTGTTTGAGGCTGCGCAGAACGGCGATGCCCGTGCCCGGGAATTGACGGATCATCTGGCCCGTTGCTACAGCGACGCGCTGCACAATGTGGCGGTGGTGTACAATCCGGATCAGATCATCTTCCAAGGTTCTGCCGGTCATGCCTGCGCCTATTTTGACGAACGGCTGAAAACCTATATGAAGGATTTCCGCTACTATCCCTCCGGCGAGGCCTTCCGCGTCCGCTACGATGCCACCGATTTGCTGGCCCTCAATGCCATCGGCGGCTGGTATATGCTCAATGAGCATTATTTTCAGGATCCGTTGCTTTATCAGGACTGATACTGTTTCTTTTTCTATCAATAAACCGGCTCTGGGTGACAGGGCCGGTTTGTTGCTGCTTGGGCAATGAATAGATCATGGTGAGAAAACGTTTGTTCCTAATATGCAAAACAGAGAAAAAACGAATATACAGCTTGACAGAAAGCGCGTTGAGTCGTATGATTTCAGCACAGCAAAAAGGATTTTGCTGAGTTTGGTACAAGGAGGAACTTCCCATGAAGAAAATGACCAAGTTTGTATCTATCGTGCTGGCCATGATGCTGGTACTTTCTATGGGCAGCGTAGCCGCTGCTGAGGGCGCTCTGAAGATTGGTTTTATCGGCCCCCTGACCGGCGCTGCTGCTGTATACGGCACCTCTGCTATGCAGGGCGGCCAGATCGCCGTTGACGAGATCAACGCTCTGGGCGGTCTGCAGATCGAGTTCCTGCCCCAGGATGACGAGCATGCTCCCGACAAGTCCGTCAGCGCTTACGGCTATCTGATGGACCAGCAGGTGCAGGTTATCGTTGGCTGTGTCACCTCCACCCCCTGCGTGGCTGTTGCTGACTATGCTAACGGCGATCGTATGTTCATGCTCACTCCCTCCGCTTCTTCTACTGCTGTTACCGAAGGCCGCGACAATGTGTATCAGGTCTGCTTCTCCGATCCTGCTCAGGGCGCTGCCTCTGCTCAGTACATCGGCATGAACGGTCTTGCTACCAAGGTCGCCGTTATCTACAACAACGCTGATGCTTACTCCACCGGCATCTACCAGACCTTCATGGCGGAAGCTGCCAACCAGCCCTTCGAGGTTGTCTCCGAGACCACCTTCACCGATGACACCACCGACTTCTCCGTGCAGGTGGCTGCCGCTAAGGATGCTGGCGCTGAGCTGATCTTCCTGCCCATCTACTACACCCCCGCTTCCATGATCCTCAAGCAGGCTGCCAGCATGGAATATGACTGCCAGTTCTTCGGCGTGGACGGCATGGACGGCATCCTGACCATGGAAGGCTTCGATCCTGCTCTGGCTGAGGGCGTCATGCTGCTGACCCCCTTCTCTGCTGACTCTGAGGACGAGCGCACCGCCAAGTTCGTTGCTGAGTATCAGGCCAAGTACAACGAGACTCCCACCCAGTTCTCCGCTGATACTTACGACTGCATCTACATCCTCTATGAAGCCATGCAGGCCGCTGGCCTCACTGCTGACAGCAGCTTCGACGAGGTTTGCGAGGCTCTGATCGCCTTCATGCCCACCTACAGCTACAATGGCATCACCGGCAGCCCCATGACCTGGAACGAAAAGGGCGAGGTCTCCAAGACCCCCATGGCTGTGGTCATTGAGAACGGCGTGTACGTCGGCAAGTAATTGTCTGATACCGAGTTGCTGCGCAACTTATCGGGAGAGTGCCCGGTCAAAAGGCACTCTCCCATTTTCCGTATTTTGCATTCCCCCTTCCATCCGCAATTATTCTGCACTTAACGACTACTTGAGAATTGGGGTTGATCCGCGTGTCCTTCCTCTCCAACCTGATCAATGGTATCAGTCTTGGAAGCGTGTACGCCATCATCGCGCTTGGCTATACCATGGTCTACGGTATTGCCAAGATGCTCAACTTCGCCCATGGCGACGTGATCATGATTGGCGCATACATTTCGTTCTGTGTAACGCAATATCTGGGTTTGCCTGCTTGGGTGTCTGTTCTGGCTTCCATGCTGGTATGCACTCTGCTGGGCATGACCATCGAACGTCTGGCTTACAAGCCTCTGCGCAGTGCGCCCTCTTTGGCTGTACTCATCACGGCTATCGGTATGAGCTATTTCCTGCAAAACATTGCCCAGCTGATCTGGAGTGCAAACCCCAAGAGCTTTACCTCTGTGGTTGCCTTTGAGCCTCTGCGCCTGTTCGGTGGTAAGCTGATCATTACTGACGAAGCCATTGTTACCGTGCTGGTTTGTGTCGTCATCATGATCTGTTTGACGCTGTTCACTGAAAAAACCAAGATGGGTAAGGCCATGCGCGCTGTCAGCGAGGATAAGGGCGCTGCCCAGCTGATGGGCATCAATGTGAACATGACCATTTCCGTGACCTTTGCCATCGGTTCTGCGCTGGCAGCGATCGCGGGTGTGTTGCTGTGCTCCAGCTATCCGGCGCTGATGCCCACCACCGGCTCCATGCCTGGTATCAAGGCATTTACCGCTGCTGTTTTTGGCGGCATCGGTTCCATTCCCGGTGCCATGCTGGGCGGTATTCTGCTGGGTATTATCGAGATTCTTGGTAAGTCCTACATTTCTACGGAACTGGGCGATGCCATCGTGTTTGCCATTCTGATTATTCTCTTGCTGGTGAAGCCCACGGGCCTCCTTGGCAAGAAAGTAAACGAAAAGGTGTAAGGAGGTGCTGATATGAAAAAGAAGAGCAACAAAACCTTTATCAGCAACCTGATCACCTATGCCATGGTGATTATCGCCTTTGTGGTAATCTTCATCATGCAGGAAAACAAGATGCTGTCCTATTCCGCCAAGCAGTTGCTGGTTCCCGTGTGCGTGTGGATTGTTATGGCGATCTCCCTGAACCTGACGGTCGGTATTTCCGGCGAACTGAGTCTTGGTCACGCAGGGTTTATGTGTGTGGGCGCATTCGTCGGCGCAGTGCTGACGATCATCTGTAAGAAATCCATTGAGAACGAAGCCCTTCGCCTGATTCTCGCCATGCTGACAGCTGGCGTGGCTGCGGGCTTGACCGGCGTGATCGTTGGCGTGCCGGTTCTGCGCCTTCGCGGCGACTATCTGGCGATCGTAACGCTGGCCTTCGGCGAGATCATTCGCAACGTGCTCAATCTGGTCTATGTGGGCATGGATATGGAAACCGGCGCGCTGGCTTTTGGTTTCAACAATCCCAGCCTGCCCGGCAAGCTGATTGTTAACGGTCCTCAGGGCGTGCAGGGTATCACCCGTATTTCCACCTTTACCATGGGCTTTGCGCTGATCATCTTTGCCTTGATCGTTGTGCTGAACATGACCAACAGCCGTGCAGGCCGCGCCATGATGGCGCTTCGCGACAACCGCATTGCCGCTGAGTCCGTAGGTATCAGCGCCACCAAGTACAAGCTGATGGCGTTTGTCACCTCCGCTGCGCTGGCAGGTATGGCGGGCGCGCTCTATGCCATGAACTACTCCACCGTTACCGGCGCCAAGTTCAAGTTTGATACGTCCATCCTTGTGCTGGTGTTCGTGGTGCTGGGCGGCATTGGTAACATCCGCGGCTCCATCATCGCTGCCACGGTGCTGACCATCCTGCCCGAAATGCTGCGCGAATTCAGCGACTACCGCATGCTGATCTATGCCATCGTGCTGATTGTGGTCATGCTGGCTACCAACAGCCCGGCTTTCAAGCAGTTTTTCGATGTGGTGAAGGAAAAGATGATTGGTCTGTTTGCCAAGAAAAACGGAGAGGGGGATGCGGCAAATGAGTGAGAAGAAACAAACCACCATGGTGCCTTATCCCAGTCATGCCATCGTTCCTGAGCGCGACGTTCACAAAAGACCCGTGCTGGAAGCACGCCATCTGGGTATCGAGTTTGGCGGCCTGAAAGCCGTTGATGACTTCAACCTGATCATCGGTGCCACCGAGATCGCCGGTCTCATCGGCCCCAACGGCGCTGGCAAGACCACGATTTTCAACCTGATCACCAAGGTATACCAGCCCACCATGGGTACCATTCTGCTGGATGGACGCGACACCACTGGTCTGAATACCATTCAGGTCAACAAGCTGGGCATCGCCCGTACCTTCCAGAACATCCGCCTGTTTGATAAGCTGAGCGTGGAGGACAACGTGAAAATCGGCCTGCACAATCAGATGAAGTATTCTGCCGGTACCGGCGTGCTGCGCCTGCCCGGCTACTGGAAGCAGGAGAAGAAGATGCACGAGAAGGCGCTGGATCTTCTGAGCATCTTTGACATGCAGGATCTGGCGGACCACGAGGCTGGTTCTCTTCCCTATGGCGCACAGCGCCGTCTGGAGATCGTCCGCGCGCTGGCAACCAATCCAAAGCTGCTTCTGCTGGACGAACCTGCTGCCGGTATGAACCCTGCCGAGACCGCCGAGTTGATGGAAAATATCGTGAAGATCCGCGATACATTCCAGATCGCCATCATGCTCATCGAGCACGATATGAAGCTGGTCATGGGTATCTGCGAGGGTATCGCCGTGCTGAACTACGGTCGCATCATTGCCAAGGGTACCCCCAGCGAGATTCAGAATAATCCCACTGTTGTGGAAGCCTATCTTGGCAAGAAGAAGGAGGGCTGAGGATGAGCAATCTGCTGAAGGTGGAAAACCTGCATGTGTACTACGGCAGCATCCATGCTATCAAGGGCGTTTCCTTCGAAGTCAACGAGGGTGAGATCGTCACCCTGATCGGCGCCAACGGCGCAGGCAAGAGCACCACGCTCAATACTGTCGCCGGTCTGCTCAAGCCCCGCAGCGGCAGCATCCTGCTTCATGATCAGAGCATTGCTGGCGTGCCTGCGGATAAGATCGTCTCCAAGGGCATGGCTTTGTGCCCTGAAGGCCGCCGTGTATTTTTGCAGATGACTGTCAAAGAAAACTTGGAAATGGGCGGTTTTACCCGCCCTGCCAGTGAGATCGAAGCCTCCATCGAAGATGTGTACCAGCGCTTCCCCCGCCTGAAGGAACGCTATAAGCAGGTGGCAGGTACCCTGTCCGGCGGTGAACAGCAGATGCTGGCGATGGGCCGCGCTCTTATGAGCAAGCCCAAGCTGCTGATGCTGGACGAACCCTCCATGGGTTTGGCCCCCATTCTGGTGGAGCAGATCTTTGACATCATCAAGGAACTGCACGAGGCTGGTACCACCATTCTGCTGGTGGAACAGAACGCACAGATGGCTCTCAGCGTGGCTGACCGGGCTTACGTGCTGGAGACCGGTACCATCGTCAAGGAGGGCCCCGCGCTGGAATTGCTCAACGATGATGCCGTCAAGAACGCCTATCTGGGCGACTGATTCCGGGGAAAGCCCGCTGGGCTTTGACGGCTGTCCGGGGCTGCTGCGCATGACGCCGGTTCCGGACGGCTGCGTCCCCATTGGGATGCTGGCGGGTTGATCATACACAAAAACCCAGAGGAGAGGAACGTCCTTTTCTCTGGGTTTTTGCTTGATTTCGTGAATGACTGCTGCTACAATGAATTTGTCCGTATCAAAAATGAGTTTGAAAGGCGGTATGCTTTTTGAATAAGGGCCGTATCATTTTTCTCAATGGGGTAACCAGTTCCGGCAAAACCTCCATTGTGGATGCGCTGCAACAACAGGAGGATCCCTTCTTTTATGTGGTCGCAAACGATCTGTTTGAGCAGATGGTGGGGGATCGATTTCTTCAGGAGGATTACTGGAAATACCTCAGTGAAGTGATCCTGATGATGTATCATACGGCGAAGCTGTATTCGGACATGGAAAAAAATGTGCTGATCGACGGCATTCTTGTGGAACGGGAACAACTGAAACCCCATTATCAGCAATTGTTGGAAATCTTGAAAGATCATCCGCTGGATGTGGTGGAGGTTTTCTGTCCGCTGGAAATCTGCCGTCAGCGGAATCTTGTCCGCGGCGACCGCTATGAAAGCCAGTCCGAGGAGCAGGCAGACTTGATGGCACAGAACATCCGCTACAGTATGCGTGTGGATACCAGCAAATACTCCCCGGAAGAATGCGCGCAGGCGATTATTCAAAAGTTGTTTTAGTGCCTATCTATCGTTGGCGCCCGCGCCCATGTAATGGGCGCATATGCGGGATTCTTAAGGGCAGAACTCTTGGCAGGGTCGGGGCAGTGCCCCGATTCCTCCCTTCCTGTTTCACCGCTTCCGCATCCCTGCCACGATAGCTCCGGCGATACCGCCGCCCGCGATGCCCATGGCGATATCGCTGAGATAGGCGGTCCAGGGCAGTTGCTGTCCGGAGAGAAGCGCGTAGAGCAATACGCCCAGCAGCATATAGACAAGGCCAACGCCTGCGCCCAGCAGGAGACCGTTTTCACCGCTTCGGCCTACGGTAACATAGACACCGGCGAAGATGCTGCCCAGTTTGATGACTTGGTTGATGATACGGATCACATTGTCACTGGGCTTGAGCCATTGCATCAGCAGGGCAAAGAGCAGTACGCACAGAAGCGTGACACCGACAGCTGTCAGCAATCCGCGAAGCAGTCGGCTCCAGATGGTTTTGCGGTTTCGCGAGGCGCGCCGTCTCAGGGGTCTGTTCATGGTTGGGGTTGTATAGCTGGACATGGAAAAACCCTCCCTTGCATGCTTTGTAAAAGATATGCATGCAGGGGAGGGTTTATGCGTTCATGATGGATCAGTTGAGCACTTCAGCGTCGTTTTCGATGGCAACGTCTTCCACCTGACGGATGGCCCAGCGGGCGAACATCAGCTTCACATTGTCGCGGCCCACGGACAGCTCCAGCGTGTCATCCTTGATGGCGGTGATGGTGCCGTAAATGCCGCCGATGGTGGATACGCGGTCGCCGACCTTCAGGGCGTTCAGCATTTCCTGAACCTTCTTTTCCTTCTTGCGCTGGGGACGGATCAGCATGAAGTAGAAGATCACGAAGATGAGGATCATAGGCAGCAGGGAGATCAGGGTACCCAGCAGACCAGCGCCAGCAGGCATTTCGCCGGCAGCGGCATCAGTAGCAACGGCAGCGTCAACAGCAGCCTGTTCCAGAGCCATCAGAGAGTAAAATTTCATCGTTACGAAACCCCTTTCCATAGTAGGTATAAAGGATTATAGCAAATCCGCAGAGAAAGTACAAGCCATTTGGAAAATTGAACACACTGAAAACGGTGCGAATTTTGGACACAAACGTAAAACCGGAGGAAAAGACTGTACTTTCCAACGTTTTTCATGTACAATAAAGAGTGATAAAATGATGAAACTATGCGTGGAAGTTATGTGTGTTTGACAAGCTGTGTTTGCAAAGCAGCTCTTTGTTCACAGCAAGTTGACCGTCAGCACAGCGCAATGACTCAAACGGATCTGGAAAAGATCTGCCGATAGGTTCTGAAAAGCCAAAAGAGGAGGGCTGCTTATGCGCATCGATCTGACCTGCCCCGTGGAATTGTGGCAGTATGCCATGCCCACGGAATCCGCTGCGGAATGCACCTTTGTTATGAATAATCTGAGCGATAAAGTGGTGGCCTCGGTGATGGTCACCCTGAATTGCTATGGCAAGCAGGATCAGCTTTTGTTCCGTCAGTCCGAACGGGTACAGGGCTTGAAAGCCGGTGTGGGGGAGCGGTTCAGTATTGTCATTCTGCCCACCGAATGGAATGGCGTGGAAGGCATGGATCTGGTGGTGGAGAAGGTATGGTTTGACGATGCTACCATCTGGCGCAGAGGAAATGCCCCCTTGACGCAGTATACCCCCAACACGCTCAATAATGGACGGGCGCTGGATCATTTGCGTTTTGTGGCAGGCCGCGATGCGGTGGGCTATCCGCAGATGCAGGAGGAGGCATGGCTGTGCGTGTGCGGCCGCGCCAATGCGTTGGACAGTGACCGTTGCTGCCGCTGTGAGCGGGGCCGGGATACGGTGTTTGCCAGTTATAATAAAGAAAATGTAGAAGCGGTGATCGCTGTTCGGGAACGTAAACTGGCGGACGAAGGCCGTAAAGCCCGGGAGGACAACAGCCGCCTCAACGAAGAGGAAAGCAAGCGCCGCAGCGCTATTCAGCGGAAGCGCCGCAACCGCTGGCGTCTGATCGGCGGCACGGTTGCCGCAGCAGCAGTGCTGGCAGTGGGGCTGTTTTGGGGATTGCCCACCCTTCGGTATCAGAATGCCAGGCAATTGATGGAGTCAGGTCAGTATGCAAAGGCCAGCGAGGCCTTTGCCGCCATGGGTACCTTCCGGGATGCGGATACCATGGCTCAGAACTGCCGGTATCAGGAGGCAGTCGCCCTGCAGGCGGCGGGTGATCTGGAAAGTCTGCAAAAGGCGCAGGAAACCTTTGCCGCGCTGGGCGAATATGAGGACAGCGCCCAGCGCAGTCAGCAGACCCTGTATGCGATCGGCGAAGCTTATTATGCTGAGGGTCAGTATGATCAGGCAGCAGACCGATTCCAGACGCTGGGTGAATATGAGGACAGCGCTGAAAAACTGGATCAATGCGTGTATGCGCAGGCTGATTCTCTTTTCCAGAATGGGCAGGTTTCCTTGGCTCAAGCGCTTTTCGCCACCATTGCTGATTACAGCGATGCGGCTGAACGGGTGCGTGGATGTCAGTATGCGCTGGCGCTGGAAAGCGAAGAAGCCGGTGATGATGCACAGGCTGCGCAGCTGTATCTGCAGGCCGGTGATTACGAGGATGCAGCCCAGCGGTATGTGCAGTGCCAGTACCGCACGGCAGTAGCAGAGGCAGAGGCTGGCAACATGGAACACGCCGGATCGCTGTTCCTTGCCTGTGGCGACTATGAGGATGCCTCTCAGCGCGGTAAGGAATGCATCTATCAGTATGCCAGCCAGCAGCGGGATGATGGCGCCTATGAATTGGCAGCCAGTGCGTTCCGCCGCATTCCTGACTATGAGGACAGTCAGGAACAGATCACATATTGTGTATATCATCAGGCTGCCAGCGCACAGGCGCAGGGCGACTACGCCAGTGCTGTGATGCTGCTCAGCGCTGTGGGCGATTACGAGGATGCTGCTCAGCGGATTCAGGAATGCAGCTACATGCTGGCGCTGGATTCCATCGCCAAGGGCGATTACCATGCCGCGGAAACCCTTCTGGAGGGTATGGAGGTTACGGAAGAGAACAACGGTCAGTTGGTGAACGTGCGCTACAAACTGGCTGAAAAGGCTTTCGAACTGGAGGATTATCAAACCGCGCTGGATTATTACACCCTGCTGAATGATGAACTGTATACGGGCCGTATGCAGGAGTGTGCCTTTAAGTTGGGACAACAGCAGATGGAAGCGGCCCTGTATGAAGATGCTATTGTCAGCTTTACTGCTGCGGGAGAATACGAGGGCGCGGCTACCGCCTTGGAAGAGGCCGCGATGAAACTGGCAGAGCTTTGCGAGAGCAGCAACGATTTGAATGCTGCCAAGGTGCTGCAGGGCCGTGAGGATCTTCCGCAGGTTGCCCGGGACAAGGCGCTGGAGATCCTGATGGCAGAAGGTAAGCGTCTGGAGGATGCAGGAGAACACGAAGCGGCAGCGGCATGGTATCAGAGTCTGGCGGGTGTGGGCGATTCCACGGAGCGTCAGCAGTCCAGCAGCTACATGGCTGCTATCAAGCAGATGCAGGCTGGAGAGTACCTCTCTGCTGCCAAGGCCTTTGAAGCGCTGGGCGAGTATGAAGATGCGGCTGCTCAGGCACAAACCTGCTACGATTCCCTTTACAGCGGCGTTTTGGCGCAGGCAGAAACCCTGTGGAACAAGAAGGACTATATCGGCACCATCGTTCTTTTGCAGCCTGTTATGACGGACACCCTGCCGCAGAGCTATCAGAGCCTTTCGGAGATGTATCTGAATGCGTGCCTGAAGCACGCGGATGCTCTCTATGCAGCGGATGACCGCTACGGTGCGTTGCCCTTCTACATGGAGGCAGCCAAGCTGCCTGCCGCGGAAAAGAAGCTGGGCTACCGTACGTACCTGATCCTTGGCCTGTGGGAATCCAACTCTGGCAAACAGGCTGAGTTCCGTCCGGACGGTACCTGCAATCTGATGGGCAAGGAACTGTATTTCAAGGTGGATAACTTCAGTTTGCTCACCGGCGAAAGCCCGGAGGAACTGACCCGTACGCACCGCATCAATAGTATGACTGCCAAAGGCATGAGCATTGAAGAATTGCGGGGCAGCGGAGAGGTGAACTACAAGCTGGAGAAGATCGGTGAGCCCACCATTCCGTCCATGAATCTGGAAGAGGATGTGACAGCCCCAGCCGATGAAGCCCCCGTGACGGAGGAAACCGATGAGCTGTGAGGCAACCCGCCCTGAAAAATGGGATATCGGAGTACTGCATGGTTTTCGTGCGATCATGGTGTTGCTGGTAGCCAATTTCCATATCTGGCAGCAAGGCTGGCTGTGGCAGACCTTTCACATCGGCCCTGTGACGTTGGAACTTGACTTTCTGACCCGTTCCAATTACATTTTTGTGGACGGTATGATCCTGCTCAGCGGGTTTCTGCTGTTTCTGCCCTATGCAAGATCGATGGAAGAACCCTACCCTCTGCCTCAGGTGGGCAATTTCTACCTGACCCGTTTGGCACGGATCGTTCCCTCGTATGTGGCATCGGTTTTGCTGATGCTGGTGATCGTAGCGATCCCGCAGCATCTGTTCCACAATCAGCAAGCCCTGCATCTGGATCTCTGGACTCATCTGACCTTTACGCATACCTTTTTCCGTATGCCCTACCAGCATTCCCAGCTGAACGGCGTTCTGTGGACGGTTGTGATCGAAATGCAGATGTATCTGCTGTTTCCGCTGATTGGGCGGTTGGCAAAGAAGCAGCCTGCCTGGACCATGATTCTCATGACGGGGGTAGGCTGGCTGTACCGGGCTGTGGTATACTATCGTGTAGAGGATACCTCCATGCTGATCAACCAGCTGCCCGCGTTTCTGGATGTCTATGTGATCGGTATGCTGGGGGCGATCGCCTATTGCAAGCTGAGAAAAGCCTTGGGCGATCCAGATGGCAAGCAATCGCCGCTGATCCGTCTGGCGGGACTGATCCTGTTTGTCTCCGGTGTGATTCTGGTGTTGGGCATTGTGCGTTTGCAATCCAGCGAAGGTGTGAAAGGATTGCCGCAACTGCGGCTGGGTCAGCTTCGGTACCGGCTGCCGCTGACCTTGAGCCTGATGGGGTGTATGCTGGGCGCTGTCTTTATGCCCGCTGCGTTTCGCTGGCTTTTGAGCAACCGGCTCATGCGGTTTTTGGCGACCATCAGCTATAATTTCTATATCTGGCATCAGGTGCTGGCGGTGCAGATATCGCAGCACTGGTTCCCGGAAGAATTCCCGCAGGTGGCAGAGCGCAACCTGCAATGGGCCTTTACCATTCTATGTTTCAGTCTCTCCACTCTTGTGGCTATGGCATTCACCTATGTTTTGGAACAGCCCTGCGCCAAATGGATTCATCAAGGCGTCAAGAGGCTTGCACGGAAGAATCACCATCCTGAACAAAAGGAGTGTTGCAAATGAAGGGTATCATTTTGGCTGGCGGTGCAGGTACGCGCCTGTATCCTCTCACCATGGTCACCAGCAAGCAGCTGCTGCCTGTGTATGACAAGCCCATGATCTACTATCCCCTGAGTACGTTGATGCTGGCAGGCATCCGGGACATTTTGATCATCTCCACCCCGGAGGATACGCCCCGCTTTGAAAGCCTGCTGGGAGACGGCAGCCGTTACGGTATCTCGCTGAGCTATGCGGTGCAGCCTTCTCCGGATGGTCTGGCCCAGGCCTTCCTGATCGGTGAGGAATTCATCGGCGGCGAACCCTGCGCCATGGTGCTGGGCGATAACATCTTCTACGGCAACGGTTTCTCCGGCATGCTCCGGGAGGCGGTTCGCAATGCGGAAGAAGGCAAAGCCACCATCTTCGGCTATTATGTGAATGATCCGGAACGCTTTGGCATCGTTGAATTCGATGAGGATGGCAAGGTGCTTTCCGTGGAGGAAAAACCTGCCCAGCCCAAGAGTAACTATGCCATCACCGGTCTGTATTTCTATGATGAGCGTGTGTGCGAGCTTGCAAAGCAGGTCAAGCCCAGCGCTCGGGGCGAATTGGAGATCACCAGCCTGAACGACCTGTATCTGCAGGATGGTTCCCTGTGCGCCAAGGTGATGGGCCGTGGCTTTGCGTGGCTGGATACCGGCACCATGGACAGCCTGATCGATGCAGCCAACTTCGTCCAGCTGATCGAAAAGCGCCAGAGCGTCAAGATCGCCGCTTTGGAAGAAATCGCCTACAACAAGGGCTGGATCAGCAAGGAAAAGCTGCTGGAGGCTGCCAGCCGCTATGGCAAGAGCCCCTATGGCGAGCACTTGCGCACAGTGGCAGAAGGCCGCATCATTTACGACAATTCCAATCCTGACTAAGGAGGGTATCCCTATGACCATTCTGGTAACCGGCGGCGCCGGATTTATCGGCGGCAACTTTATCTATTATCAGCTCAAGAATCATCCTGAGGATCGCATCGTCTGTCTGGATAAGCTGACCTATGCAGGCAATCTGGAAACGCTGGAGGAGGCCCTCAAGCAGGACAACTTCCGTTTTGTCAAAGGTGATATCGCGGATATGGACTGCGTGGAGCAGCTCTTCAGCGAAGAAAAGCCTGATATCGTGGTCAACTTTGCGGCGGAAAGCCATGTGGACCGCTGCGTGGAGGATCCGGGTATCTTTGTGCGCACCAATGTGCTGGGCACCCAGATCCTGCTGGATGCCAGCCGCCGCCACAATGTGAAGCGGTATCATCAGGTCAGCACGGATGAAGTCTACGGTGATCTGCCGCTGGACCGTCCCGACCTGTTCTTCACCGAGGAAACGCCCCTGCATACCTCTTCGCCCTATTCTGCCAGTAAGGCGGGTGCCGATCTGCTGGTGCTGTCTTATGCCCGCACCTTCAAGCTGCCGGTGAGCATCACCCGCTGCTCCAATAACTACGGCCCCTACCACTACCCGGAAAAACTGATCCCTCTGATGATCGCCAATGCATTGGGCGACAAGCCCCTGCCCGTGTACGGTACCGGCGAGAATGTCCGCGACTGGCTGTATGTGGAGGATCATTGCGCTGCCATCGATCTGGTGATGCGCAAAGGCCGTGAAGGTCAGATCTACAATGTGGGCGGTCATAACGAGCGCACCAATCTGGAAGTGGTCAAGACCATCGTGCGGGAACTGGGCAAGTCCGAGGACTTGATCACCTATGTGACCGACCGCCCGGGCCACGACCGCCGCTACGCCATCGATCCCACCAAGATCTCCACCGAACTGGGCTGGCTGCCCAAGACCACTTTTGATGAGGGCATCCGCCGCACCATTCAGTGGTATCTGGACAATCGTGAGTGGTGGGAGCATATTCTGGCAGGAGAGTATCAGACCTATTATGAGAGAATGTATGGCAAGCGATAAGTTGATTCTCCGCCCTGTTGGGGTGGGGGACCGGGAAACCTATCTGGCGATGGCGAATGCCTTCTATCATTCGCCTGCCGTGCTGCACAGCATTCCTCAAAGCTATCTGGAGCGGACCTTCGATGAGATGGTTCGCTCCAGTCCTTATGTGGAAGGCTTTTTGCTGGAAAATCCGGCGGGGGAATGCATGGGCTACGTACTTTTGGCAAAAACCTATGCGCAGGAAGCCGGCGGGCTCGCCATCTGGATTGATGAACTGTATGTGCTGCCGGAGTTTCAGGGCCGGGGCATCGGTACGCAGGTGTTCGAACAACTGTGGCAGCGGTTCCCGGATTGCCGGCGCTTCCGTCTGGAAGTGGAACCGGACAATGAAGGAGCCATCCGTCTGTACAAGCGCATGGGTTTTGAGATCCTGCCCTATGGTCAGCTGGTGCGGGATCTGGGAGAGTAAGCATGGAATTATGTGATCTTTACGATGAGCAGGGCCGAATGACCGGCGAAGTGCTGGAACGGGGGCAGCCCATTCCGGCAGGCCGCTACCGGCTGGTGGCGGGGGTGCTGTGTGTTCACCGGGACGGTTCCATCCTGCTGGTGAAGCGGCATCCGGATAAGCCCACCCATCCCAATCTGTATGAAGCCAGCGCCAGCGGCAGTGTACAGGCTGGCGAAACTGCTGAGGCTGCTGCAATCCGGGAATTGTGGGAAGAAACCGGTATCCGCTGTGATGCTGTAACGCCTCTGTATCAGGAACAGGACGAATGCCGCTTGTACCGGGGATTTCTGGCACAGGTAGACTGCGAAAAAAACTGCGTACGTTTGCAGCTGGAGGAAGCAGTGGATTATTGCTGGGCGACTCGGGCGGAGCTGGCACAGATGCTCCGGCAAGTGCCTTCTCCGGTGATTCTGCATCAGGGGATCATTCGCTATCTGGGATTGTAAAGGTTCGTTTATCCGCCAAAAGAAATTGATGAAATTGCTTGGAGCAACTTGCAATCCGTGATGAAATAGGTTATACTACGATTAAATGAAGTTAAATGACGATTAACAGCCGGAAGGAACGCAACCTAACCGCTAACCCGGTTTGCGGTTCCCAAGGCGCGTCCACAGGCTTCATTCCGCTGGCAGCATAGCCGGTGAAAACTGTGTAAAACCTTATGGGTGCGACCTGTCACCCCACCATCATGAAAGAGGTAGATAGCGATGACCAAGTATCAGATCAAGGCTCCCGCCGTTCCCAATGTACCGTGGCAGGAGAAGCCCGAAGGCAAGATTCTGGGCGGCCCCCTCTGGCGTTATACCGAAAACCCCATCATCGATCGCAATCCCATCCCCGGCGTAGCCCGCATCTTCAACAGCGCGGTGATGCCCTATGGCGATGCGTTTATCGGTGTGTTCCGCGGCGAGCAGACCAACGGCATCCCCTATATTTATCTGGGCCGCAGCAAGGACGCCATCCATTGGGAGTTCGATCAGCAGAAGATTCCCTTCGTGGATGAAAACGGCGAACCCTTCATGCCCGTTTATGCCTATGATCCCCGTCTGGTGAAGGTGGAGGACACCTACTACATCATCTGGTGTCAGGATTTCTTCGGCGCTGCCATCGGCATGGCCAAGACCCAGGATTTCAAGTCCTTCGTGCGTGTTGAAAATCCCTTCCTGCCCTTCAACCGCAACGCGGTGCTCTTCCCCCGCAAGATCAACGGCAACTTCGTGATGATGTCCCGTCCTTCCGACAGCGGTCATACGCCTTTTGGCGATATCTTCCTCAGCGAGAGCCCCGATCTGGTATACTGGGGCAAGCATCGCCATGTGATGAGCCGCGGCAGCGAGTGGTGGGAGAGCCTCAAGATCGGCGGCGGCGCAGCCCCCATTGAGACCAGTGAAGGCTGGCTGCTGCTGTACCACGGTGTCAGCGGCACCTGCAACGGCTATGTGTACTCCATCGGCGGCGCGATTCTGGATATCGACGAGCCCTCCCGCGTGAAGTACCGCTGCGAGAACTTCCTGCTGACTCCCGAAGAGTGGTATGAAGAGCGCGGCTTTGTGCCCAACGTAACCTTCCCCTGCGCCACCATCCACGACTCCGAAACTGGTCGTATCGCTGTGTACTACGGCGCTGCCGACAGCTATGTGGGCCTGGCTTTCGGTCATGTGGACGAGATCATCGACTACATCAAGGATCACAGCCGCGTAACCGACACCGATACCGAGATTGGTCGCCGGTAATTCCTTTCGCAAAACCAATCAATTTTCATTCATCTTCCCCGGCTGCATAGCCGGGGTTGGATGATTTGATGAGACAGGACGGATGCATCATGGCGAAAGCAAATGTAAAGATGGCAGATATCGCGCAGGTGCTGGGTGTCAGCACAGTAGCTGTCTCCAAGGCGCTGGCAGGCCAGAAGGGTGTCAGCGAAGAATTGCGTGAGCGCATCAAAAAGACCGCCGAGGAGATGGGGTATCGTTCCCCTAAGGTGCTTCGGCAGGTCAAATACAAAAGCGGCTTCAACATTGGCGTGTTGATCTGCGAACGCTATGTGGGCACCAGCGAGGCTTTCTACTGGAAGCTCTATCAGGAGCTGACGGCGCAGGCCATGAAGCGGGATTGCTTTGTGCTGCTGGAACTCCTCACCGAAGAGGATATGAATCAGATGCACATGCCCAAGCTGGTGACGGAGAACAAGGCCGATGGCCTGATCATCATCGGCAAGCCCGCCAACCACTATGCCAGCGTGCTGCGCCATGGCTGGAACCGTCCTGTGGTGTATCTGGATTTCTACGAGGACGAACTGGATTCCGACGCAGTGGTCTCCAATGGCTACTTTGGCATGTACGCCCTCACCAATTATCTGTATGAGTGCGGACATCGCAACATCGGCTATATCGGTACGCTGGGTGCCACCGACAGCATCACCGACCGGTATTTCGGCTATTGCAAGAGCATGATGGTGCATGATCTGCCCATCCGTCCCGAATGGGTGCTGGATGACCGGGATCCCAGAACGGGTCTGGATATTCCCATCGCCTTCCCGGAAAACGGCCCCACCGCGTATGTGGTCAACTGCGATTGTCAGGCGGCCCGGGCGGTTCGGGAATTGCAGGAAAAAGGCATACGGGTGCCGGAGGATGTATCCATCGTTGGTTTTGACGACTATATCTATCCCGGCTTGTGCGATAAAGGCATCACCACCTACAGCGCCAATGTGCAGGATATGACCAGTGTTGCCATGCGGATGATGATCGCCCGCCTGTCCGGCGAAAAGGGCCGCACGGGTCTGCAGGTGACGGATGGTCGTGTGGTGATTCGGGATACAGTGCGGAATCTGAACGAGAAATGAGCTGTATACAGCTTTTATGGAAAAGACCGCTTGCAAAGCGCTGAGCGGTCTTTCTGGTGTGTTTCTTTCCCGGAAAAGTTATCCTATTCCACAGGAAATATGCTATGCTACTGTCAATGCAAAGGTTGCTATGACAGCTTTTATCACGATGCCTCGCAGCAGGAAGGAGTATTCTCTATGCCATCGCTGGTTTCGCTGCCGGTTGTGCTGGATAATCACGACAGCCGCATCCGCTATTATGAGCTGATGCTCAAACGGGAACGGTTGGATGATCTGCCTAAGTACGATCTTCCGGAGGGATACAGCTTCGCTATGTATCGCCCTGGTGACCGGGACCATTGGATCACTATCGAGCATTCTGCCAAGGAACTGATGGGTCATAGCCATGGGGTGGATGTATGGGCTCGCTACTTTGGCTGGAATGAAACCGAACTGCCTGAGCGGATGGTATTTATCGAAAACGAAGCAGGGGAAAAGGTGGCTACCGCCACGGCGTATTTCGATATTTATGGTCGGGATCAGTCCGGGGCAGGCTGGCTTCACTGGGTGGCAGTGCGCAGGGAGGATCAGGGAAAGGGGCTTGCCCGTCCTCTGATCGCATATACGTTGCGGCTCCTGCGTCAACTGGGACATTCACGGGCCATCATTCCCACCCAGACCAACACATGGTTGGCCTGCAAACTGTATCTGGATTTCGGGTTTCAGCCCATTCCGGAAAACGCTGCCCGGAACCGGGACGGCTGGCGTATCATGCGTGCTCTGACGAATCACCCGGCGTTGCAGGCTTTTGATCCTGCCACCGCGCAAGAGATCCTCTCAGGGGAAGAAGAGCAGGGATAAACCGGTATATAATGCGCCACAGAGCAGCATGGTCAGGATGGGATGCCATTTCAACACCCGTAGGGCCACAAAAGCAGCGATCATCAGCAGGAGCGCCAGCCAGTCGATCTGGCTGAGCAGGGGCCGGACGCTGCCAAAGATGGCTTGCATGGCAATGCCCAGCGCGGCGGAGGCAATCAGCGCCACAACGGCAGGGCGCAGACCGCCCAAGATGCTCTGCATCATTTCGACCTTTTGGTAGCGGTAGTATAACCAGCACAGCAGGCTGACGATCAGCAGCGATGGCAGGATAAAACCCAGCGACGCAATGAGCGCTCCGGGCAGTCCGGCTACCCGCACACCCACGAAAGTGGCGGCATTGATGCCGATGGGGCCGGGGGTCATCTCGGCAATGGTGACCAGATCATTGAAGATGGACATGGAGATCCAGCCGTGGTTGGTAACCACCTGCTGCTGGATCAGCGGAATGGCGACATAGCCGCCGCCCACGCTGAACAGCCCCACCTGCAGGAAGCTCAGGAACAACTCAAGCAGCATGCTTCCGCCTCCTTTGCTGGGTCAGGGTGGCGACTATGCTGAGCAGCACTGCCGCCAGAATGATCAGGATCACATTCACTTTGAAGAAATATGCCGCGATAAAGGCGGCGATCATCAAACCAATGCGGAAGGCAGACTTGCTGCCGACAACTTTTTCCGCAAGTCCCCATACTACATCCAGAATCACAGCCGCTACGCCGGCCTGCATGCCTTTGAGCATGAGGGCTACGTAGCGGTTTTTGGCAAACAGCTCATAGCAGGTGGACAGGGCCAGCAGGATGAGTACCGGAGGAATGACGGTACCCAGTACGGCTGCCAGCATGCCGAAAAAGCCGCCCATACGCCAGCCCACCAGTACGGCAGCGTTGACGGCAATGGGTCCGGGTGCTGTCTGGGCGATGGCAGTCAGATCCAGCATTTCGGATTCTTCCAGCCAACCCAGCTGATTGACGAATTTCTTTTTCATCAGGGAGATGATCACGAAGCCGCCGCCGAAGGTAAAGGCGCTGATGGACAGCATGCTGCTGAAAAGTGTCCAGAGAACCTTTCCCCGGCTGGCGGGGGGATTCGGAATCTGCAAGGAATCATCTTCTTTCTTTGAGCTTCGCTTGGGATGCACCAGAAAAATGGTGCGCAAGTATTGTTTCATCATGCAGTATAGCATAAGCGCGCCCCCCTTGCCAACTTGACAATCCCTGCTGAATCCCCTATATTGAAGATATCAATCACAATCCAATGGGTAAGGAGTTTTTGATATGACCAACAAAGAAAAATTGGCGAAGCTGTTTGATATTCTCTCCGAGGTGGAGGCCTATGGCCGGGCGGTGGGTAAGCTGAATTTTGATATGGAATGCTGTGCCCCCGAAGAGGGTCTGGAACAGGCTGGCGAGGATATGGCGATCCTTGGCAAGCATATTCACGAATTAACTCACTCCGAAACCTATCAGGAACTGGTGTGTCAGCTGAACGCTGACAACGAGGGCCTTGAGCCGCTGGAAAAGAAGCTGGTGGAGCGGCTGTATGAACACTATGAAAAGAGCAAGAACCTGTCCGCAGAGTTTTCTTATGAGATGGACATGGCCTTCAACAAAGCCTATGGCGCATGGCTCAAGGCAAAGAAAGCCAACGATTTTGCGGCGTTCGCGCCCAGCCTTGGCGATGTGATCTCCTACACCCGCAAGGCCATCGATCTGCGGGATCGTAAGTATGACAGCTATTATCAGGCCTGTCTGGATGACAACGAGAAAGGCGCTAGTGAAGCCCAGCTGGATGCGTTCTTCGCCGCACTGAAAGAACGTATCGTGCCGCTGCTCAAGCGCATCAGGGAAAACGGCAAGACCCTGCGTGAGGATTTCCTCACCCGTCCCTGCGCCATTCCCCAGCAGGAGGCTTTCTCCCGCTATCTGTTGGATGTGCAGGGCCTGCGCAAGTCTGCCCTGGTGCTGATGACCACCGAGCATCCCTTCACCACCAATTTTGGCCCCAAAGATGTGCGTGTCACCACCCACTATTTTGAGGAAAACTTCATCTCAAATATTTTCTCCACCCTGCATGAGGGCGGTCATGCGCTGTTTATGCAGTATGAGCCGGAGGAATTCCATCAGAAGCATGTGGATAACGGCATGTCCAATGCCATGCACGAGACCATCTCCCGCTTCTACGAGAACATCATCGGTCGCAGCGAGGCCTTCATCCATGCGGTGTACCCCAAGCTGCAGGAACTCAGCGGCGACACCTTTGCTGATGTGACCGAGCGTGAACTCTACGAGGCGGTGAACATCGCCCGGCCCAGCCTGATCCGCATCGAGTCGGATGAGCTGTCCTACTGCCTGCACATCATGGTGCGCTACGAGCTGGAAAAGGCCATGATGAATGGCGATATCACCGTGGATCAGGTGCCCGAAATGTGGAACCGCAAGTACAAGGAATACCTTGGTGTGGACGTACCCAGCGACAGCGAAGGCTGCCTGCAGGATGTGCACTGGACCATGAGCATGGGCTACTTCCCCTCCTACGCGCTGGGTAATGCCTATGGCGCGCAGATCCTGCGCCGCATGCAGCAGGATATTGATGTGTTCGGTCAGGTGCGGGATGGCAATCTGAGCGGCGTGTTGGATTGGCTGAAGAGCCATGTGTTCAATTGTGCTTCCATCATGACCCCTGATGAATGGATCCGGCACATCACCGGCGAAGGTCTGAATGTGAATTACTATCTCGATTATCTGGAAGAAAAGTTCAGCGCCATTTATGGTCTGTAACGGGCGTACTGGCAGGTTGCAAAACCCGAAAACCAAGGAGGAAACGCAATGAAAATGACGGAATGTGCCTTTGTGGAGGGCATGGTGCGCCTGTGCAGCGATGGCTGGCAGCAGGGCTGGCATGAGCGCAACGGCGGCAATGTGACCTACCGGCTTACGGCGGAGGAAACCGAAGAGGCCCGGCACTGCCTCACCCGGCTGCCCGGGGAGTGGGTGAAGCTTGGCATCGCAGTGGAAAATCTGGCGGGGGAGTGGTTTCTGGCAACGGGCAGCGGCAAGTTTTTCCGCAATGTGCCCCTGAACCCGGAGGATTGTCTCTGCTTAGTGGAACTGAACGAAACCGGCGACAGCTATCGCCTGCGCTGGGGTCTGTGCAACGGTGGTAAACCAACCAGTGAGCTGGCTCCGCACATGATCAACCATAGCGTGCGCAAAGCAGCCACTGGCGGTGCCTGCCGGGTGATGTACCATGCTCATCCGGCCCATATTGTGGCTTTGACCTTTCTGGAAGAACTGACCGACAAGGCCATCTCCCGTGCCTTGTGGCAGAGCGAGACTGAAGCGCCCATGGTGTTCCCCGGCGGCGTTGGCGTGGTGGGCTGCATGGTGCCCGGCAGTATCGATCTAGCATGGGCCAGCAGCGAAAAGATGAAGGAGTATGATTCTGTGGTCTGGGCGCATCACGGCCTGTTTGCCTCCGGCCCGGATTATGATACCGCCTTTGGCCTGATGCACACCGTGGAAAAAGCCGCGCAGGTGCGGGTGCTGGTCACGGGCGCAGGCGGAGCAAAGCAGCTGATCACCGATGAGGAGATTCGCGCTATTGCGGAGGGCTGCGGTGTGCAGATCCGGGAGGAGTTTCTGCAATGAGCGCGAAGGCCTGAGACGGGCTGTTGTTCATCAACTGATAGTAATAGTAAAAGAAACCCGTTTGCAGAAAGCAATCTCTGCAAACGGGTTTCTTTCGCAAGTATAAAATATAGAGTACAGGGGCATCTGTCTGCAACCTCGTCGGCGTTCTGGGCACTAACCGTATCTTGCTTCGGTTGACGACTGCGAGTTGTTTTGCGCTTTGCGCAAGTGCCCATTGGGCATGCATTTCCCTTAGCCCTGCCGGGGTGTGGGGCAGAACCCCAAATCGTACCTTACTGTCCAACTCCTGTAATGCCGCTATACTGCATCAGCGCATCCACGATCTCCGGATAGGGGATGGTCAGGTTGACGCGATCCAGCAGGCCGAACAGTTCGCCGTTGCCCTTGAAGGCGTGGTTGTCCCACCAGAAGCAGGGGATGCCACGGGCGGTGGCGTTGGCTACGTAGTAGGCGGTAAAGTCCACGCGGTCCTGCAGGTTGTTCTTGCTCAGCGCGCCGAATTCGCCGATGATTACCGGCACGCCCTGGCTGATGTAGCGGGTGTGCAGCTGATTCATGAAATAGACAATGTCATTCATGGATTCCTGCGTTTCCGCGTCGAAGGTCTTCACGCCGGGCATCTCCAAGGCAAAGGGGTAAGGGGTATACGCATGAACAGACACGATGATATGGTTCTCCACGGTATCGGTGGGCAGGGTGAAGTATTCGCAGCGGCAGCCATCCGCAGAGGCAGCGTAGCCGGGCACCATCAGGTAACGGTCGGCATTGTTGCCGCCGGTGGCGCGCACCGTGTCCACAAAGGCCTGGTTGAGCCGGTTGAGGCAGTCGGCAGCGTCCAGAATGCGCTTGTCGGAGGTGTTGAACCACCATTCCACATTGGTGCCCGCCAGACGGGGCTCGTTGATGGATTCCAGAATCAGCTTGTGGTCATAGTCCTTGAAGCGATCCGCCACTTGGCTCCATACAGTTGTGATGAAACGGTAGGACTGATCAAAATGTTCGCTGTCGGGATAGAAGAAATCCTTGTGGGTATCGTGATGGGCGTTCAGGATGACGAACATATCCTGACTGATGGCATAATCCACCACTTCCTGCACACGGTCCAGCCACTGGGTACTTACGTTGAAATCCTTATCCACATGGTTGTGCCAGGATACCGGAATACGAACGGCGTTGAATCCCTGCGCTTTCAGGGTCTCGAATACTTCCGGGGTGGTATAGCAACCGCACCAGTACTTTTCGATGGTCATTTCGTCGCCGGTGAAACCGTCCCGATGGGCATCGAAGGTGTTGCCCAGATTCCAGCCCACCTTGATCTGGCTGACAAAGCGCAGGGCTTCGTTATCGGGGATGTGCACCTTCAGCACGTCGTCGATCACAGGGATAACGATTTCGCTTTCGCTGGCCTGAGAAAAGACGGGCAGGGTCAGCAACAGCAGCATAAGCACAAGACTGATGACTTTTTGCATGGCGGGGTTCCTCCTCCAATGTGGTTGCAAACGCAGCAAAGGGTTGCATGAAGCATGCATAATCCATGGCGTTTCAAAGCGATGTTTGCATTATACTGTAAGGAAGAAACCCTGTCAATCGTTGTGGGGGAAGGATTTGCGACAACGTTTTCGCAACAGCATTTGTGAGCAAATTATGCATCGGTGGATAAAAATATGCAAACGAAATGCATAACATGTACTCGCTTGATACTGCTTGGAACGAACGCATACCACAGAAAAAGAAAACAAAACAAAAGAAAACTTCCTTTAAAAATTCTTTTCAAAAACCATTGACAAGCTTGTGGGTTGGATGTATAATTATGCGCGTTCCAATGATTACTAACGATTTTTTCGGGAGGCGTCCTCATGAATAAGGATCAGATCAAGAAAGTTGTACTCGCTTACTCCGGCGGTCTGGATACGTCCATTATCATTCCGTGGCTCAAGGAGAACTACAATAACTGCGAAGTTATCGCCGTCTCCGGCAACGTGGGTCAGGCTGACGAGCTGGAAGGTCTGGAAGAGAAGGCCCTCAAGACCGGCGCTCCAAGCTGTATGTGCTGGATCTGACCGATGAATATGTGGATGATTTCATCATTCCCACCATGAAGGCCGGCGCTATCTATGAAGAGTACCTGCTGGGCACCAGCCACGCCCGTCCCTGCATTGCCAAGGGTCTGGTGGAGATCGCCCTGAAGGAAGGCGCGGATGCCATCGTGCACGGCTGCACCGGCAAAGGCAACGATCAGGTGCGTTTTGAGCTGGCCATCAAGCATTTCGCTCCCAACATGCCCATCATCGCTCCCTGGCGTGAGTGGGATATCAAGTCCCGCGAAGAAGAGATCGACTATGCCGAGGCTCACAACATCCCCCTGAAGATCAACCGTGAGACCAACTATTCCAAGGACAAGAACCTGTGGCACCTGTCCCACGAGGGTCTGGATCTGGAAGACACCGGCAACGAGCCCCAGTACGAGAAGCCCGGCTTCCTGGAAATGGGCGTTTCTCCCATTCAGGCTCCCGATGCTCCCACTTACATCACCCTGGATTTCGAGCAGGGTATTCCTGTTGCCCTCAACGATGAGAAGATGTCCGCCAAGGAAATCATCCTCAAGCTCAACGAGATCGGCGGCGCCAACGGCATCGGCCTGCTGGACATCGTGGAAAACCGCCTCGTGGGCATGAAGTGCCGCGGCGTGTACGAAACTCCCGGCGGAAGCATTCTCTACAAGGCCCATTCCGTGCTGGAGAGCATCTGCCTTGACAAGCTGACCCTGCACGAGAAGCAGAAGCTGTCCATCACTTTCGCTGATCTGGTATACAACGGTCAGTGGTTCACCCCCCTGCGCGAGGCCCTCAGCGCCTTTGTGGATAAGACCCAGGAGCGGGTTACCGGTAAGGTTCGCCTGAAGCTGTACAAGGGCAACATGATCAACGCTGGCGTGTGGAGTCCCTACTCCCTCTACAGCGAAGAGATCGCTACCTTCGGCGAGAGCGATTACAACCAGAAGGATGCGGAAGGCTTCATCAACCTGTTCGGTCTGCCGATCAAGGTTCAGGCCATCGTGGACGGCAAGTAATCTGCCAAGTACAAAAAACATACAGCCCTTCGGCGTTTCGCAGGTCGATTCGCCGGGGGCTGTTTTGCAAAAAGGAGCATTCAGCCATGACCAAAGTGTTTATCGACGGCAGCGCAGGCACCACCGGCCTTCGCATTCACGAGCGTTTGCAGGATCGCAGAGATCTGGAGTTGATCATCCTGCCCGATGAGGTGCGAAAGGATGACAGCGCGCGCCGGGACGCCCTGCACGCAGCGGATATCGCCTTCCTGTGCCTGCCGGACGCGGCGGCGGTGCAGGCGGTGGCGCTGGCAGAGGGCAGCAAGGCCGCTATTATTGACACCTCGACAGCACACCGCACGGCGGATGGCTGGGTGTACGGCTTTGCGGAATTGCCCGGCAAGCGGGAAGCTTTGCAGGGCGCTAAGCGGGTCGCCAACCCCGGCTGCCATGCCAGCGGCTTTGTGGCGCTGGTGGAGCCGCTGGTGCGGGAAGGCCTTATTGCGGCTGATTTGGGCCTGCAGAGTTTTTCCCTGACCGGCTATTCCGGCGGCGGCAAGGGTATGATCGCTGATTACGAATCCGAGGGCCGCAATCCGCTGCTGGATGCGCCCCGCCAGTACGGCCTCACCCAGCAGCACAAGCACCTGAAGGAAATGGTCAAGCTGTGCGGTCTCGCCACCGCGCCGGTGTTCTGCCCCATTGTGGCGGACTACTACAGTGGCATGGAAGTGGTGGTGCCTCTGTTTGTGAAAGATCTGAAAGGCACCCCCGAGGATGTGAAGCAGCTGTACAAGAACTGCTACCACACCGCCATGGTGCACTACGAAGAAGCAGCCGATGAAAGCGGCTTCCTGTCGGCAAATGCCCTCAGCGGACGGGACGATATGCAGATCACCGTTTGCGGCAATGAGGACCGCATCCTGCTGGTCGCCCGGTTCGACAATCTGGGCAAGGGCGCGTCCGGCGCCGCCATTCAGAATATGAACATCATGCTGGGCCTTGACGAAACCACTGGCCTCAATGTGTAACGGAGGAAGAAGAATATGCAGTTGATCAACGGCGGCGTTTGCGCCGCACAGGGTTTTACCGCGAACGGCATCCATTGCGGCATCCGTAAGAACACCACCAAGGCTGATCTGGCGCTGGTATACAGCGAAATTCCCGCCAACGCAGCCGCCATCTATACCACCAATCTGGTCAAGGGCGCGCCCCTGCTGGTGACCAAGGCCCACCTTGCCAATGGCAAGGCGCAGGCTGTGATTTGCAACAGCGGCAACGCCAACACCTGCAACGCTGACGGCATCGAAATCGCTGAGAAGATGAGCCAGCTGACCGCCGATCAGCTGGGCATTGCCGCCGATGATGTGGTGGTGGCTTCCACCGGTGTCATCGGTCAGCGGCTGAACGTGGAACCCATCGCGGCGGGACTGCCTCAGTTGGCAGCGGGTCTGTCCGCGGAAGGTGCTGATGCTGCCGCCAAGGCCATCATGACCACCGATACCATCGACAAGAAGGTGGCAGTGGAGTTTGAGCTGGGCGGCAAGGTATGCCGCATGGGCGGCATGGCGAAAGGCAGCGGTATGATCCATCCTAACATGGCCACCATGCTGGTGTTCATCACCACCGATGCAGCCATCTCTGCGCCCATGATCCAGAAAGCCCTGCGCTGCGATGTGCAGGATACCTTCAACATGACCAGCGTGGACGGCGATACCTCCACCAATGATATGGTCACCCTGCTGGCTAACGGTCTGGCGGGCAATGCGGAGATCACCGAGGAGGGCGAGGATTTTGCCGCCTTCATGAAGGCCCTGAACACCATCACCATGCACCTGTGTCGCATGATCGCCGGCGACGGCGAAGGCGCTACCCGTCTCATCGAGTGCATGGTGACCGGCGCGGCGGATATGGCTGTGGCCCGCACTGCCGCCAAGAGCGTCATCTGCTCCAGCCTGGTCAAGGCGGCTATGTTCGGCGCGGATGCCAACTGGGGCCGCATCCTGTGCGCCATCGGCTACAGCGGCGCGGATGTGGATGTGACCAAGGTGGATGTGGCGTTCCGTTCCGCCAAGGGCGAGATCCCCGTCTGCAAGGATGGCGCTGGCATCGACTTCTCCGAAGAGATCGCCAAGGAGATCCTGCTGGAGAAGGAAATCGAGATTCTGGTCTCCCTTGGCGACGGCGATTGCGCTGCCACTGCCTGGGGCTGCGACCTGACTTACGACTACGTGAAGATCAACGGCGATTACCGCACTTGATGGGAGGATACCGACATGATTCATTGCGAATTTACCAACGCCCAGCGGGCGGAAGTGCTCACCGCGGCGCTGCCGTATATCAAGCGGTATAACAACAAGATCGTGGTGGTCAAGTACGGCGGCAACGCCATGATCAACGAGCAGCTGAAGCAGCAGGTCATGGAGGACATCGTCCTTCTGTGGCTTATCGGCGTGAAGATCGTGCTGGTGCACGGCGGCGGCCCGGAGATCAGCGACCTGATGAAGGTGATGGGCAAGAAGCCCGAGTTTGTGGATGGCCTGCGCGTCACCGATAAAGAGACCATGGATATTGTCCAGATGGTGCTGGCAGGCAAGGTGAACAAGACTTTGGTCAACCTGCTGGAAATGAAGGGCGGCAAGGCCATGGGCATCTCCGGTATGGATGGACGGCTCATCGAATCCAAGCCCAAGGATGAACGGCTGGGCTATGTGGGCGATATCACCAAGGTGCACATCCGTCCGGTGATGGATCTTTTGGAGAAAGGCTACATTCCTGTGGTCTCCACTATTGGCTGCGACCGTCAGGGCAATGCCTACAACATCAACGGCGACACCGCTGCCGCTTACATCGCCGGCGCGCTGAACGCGGAGCGCCTGATCATGATGACGGACGTGGCTGGCATCCTGAGGGATAAGGACGATCCCACCACCCTGATTCCCAACGTGACCCTGAGCGAAGCTGAGAAGCTTTTTGAGGAAGGCATCATCAACGGCGGCATGATTCCCAAGGTGAACTGCTGCATCGAGGCCATCCACAAGGGCGTTAAGAATGTGGTCATCATGGACGGTCGGGTGCCTCACTCCATCCTGATGGAGATTTTGACCGACGAGGGCGCTGGCACCATGGTGATGGGGGAGGAAAACCAATGAGCAATGTAAAGCAAATCGACCAGCAGTATGTGGCTGGCACCTATGCCCGGTTCCCGGTGGAGATCACCTCCGGCAAGGGCTCGCTGGTATATGATGAAACCGGCAAGGAATATATCGACATGGGGTCCGGCATCGGTGTGACGGCTTTCGGCATCGCGGATGATGCGTGGCTGACTGCGGTAACGGAGCAGCTGAATAAGGTGCAGCACATGTCCAACCTGTACTACACCGAGCCCTGCGCGCTGCTTGCACAGGAGCTGTGCAGCCGCACCGGCATGAAGAAGGTGTTCTTTGCCAATTCCGGCGCGGAGGCCAATGAATGTGCCATCAAAGTGGCCCGCAAGTATGCTGCCGACAAGAAAGGCCCCGAGTACAGCACCATCGTTACGCTGAAGAACAGCTTCCATGGTCGCACCCTGACCACCCTGTCCGCCACCGGTCAGGAGCACTATCACGAGCTGTTCCAGCCCCTGACTCCCGGCTTCGTCCATGGGGACGCGGGCGATTTGGAAGGCATCAAGCAGCTGGCGCTCAGCAGCAAGGCTGCCGGTATCCTGATTGAGTGCGTGCAGGGCGAGGGCGGCGTGATCGCCATGGAGCCTGATTTTGTAAAGGGTCTGGCGGCCTTTTGTCAGGAACAGGATATCCTGTTTATGGTGGACGAGGTGCAGACCGGCAACGGACGCACCGGTCAGCTGTATGCTTACATGAACTATGGCGTACAGCCCGATGTGGTGTCCACCGCCAAGGGTCTGGGTGGCGGCTTGCCGCTGGGCGCGGCATTGCTGGGCGAAAAGGTGCAGAATGTGCTGGGCTTTGGCGACCATGGCTCCACCTTCGGCGGCAACCCGGTTTGCTGCGCTGGTGCGCTGAACATTTTGCAGCGCATAGATGACGCTTTGCTGGCTGAGGTACAAATGAAGGGCGAGTATATCCGTCAGCAGCTGACGGGTGCCAAGGGCATCAAAGGCATCAGCGGCATGGGCCTGATGGTGGGCATCCAGACGGAAAAGCCCGCTGGGCAGATGGTGAAAGCCTTGGTGGAAAAGGGCGTGCTTTGCCTTACTGCCAAGGATAAGCTGCGCCTGCTGCCTGCCCTGAACATCCCCATGGATGTGCTGGCAAAGGCGATCGACGCGATCAAGGAAGTTTGCGCAGAATAAGGAGGAGCGTTCCATGAACCTGAAAGGCAGAAGTTTTCTGAAACTGTTGGATTTCACCCCCGAAGAAATTCAGGGGTTCATTGATATGGCCTATGAACTGAAAAAGCAGAAGAAGGCGGGCACACCCCACCGGATGCACAAGGGCAAGAGCATCGCCCTGATCTTCGAAAAGACCTCCACCCGCACCCGTTGCGCCTTTGAGGTAGCCGCTGCCGATCTGGGCATGCATCCCACCTATCTGGATCCCTCCGGCAGCCAGATCGGCAAGAAGGAATCCATCGCCGATACCGCCCGGGTGCTGGGCCGCATGTATGACGGCATCGAGTACCGCGGCTTTGAGCAGGAGCGGGTGGAAGCACTTGCCAAGTACGCGGGCGTTCCCGTGTGGAATGGCCTGACCAACGAGTTCCATCCCACCCAGATTCTTGCGGACTTCCTGACCATTCAGGAGCACTTTGGCAGCCTGAAGGGCCGCAAGCTGGTTTATATGGGCGATGCCCGCTACAACATGGGCAATTCCCTCATGGTGGGCTGCGCCAAGATGGGTATGCATTTTGTGGCTTGCGCCCCTGCCAAGTATTTCCCTGATGCTGAATTGGTGGCCCAGTGTCAGCAGATCGCTGCGGAAACCGGTGCTACGCTGGAGTTCATCGAGGATCCCATGGTTGCCACCAAGGCTGCCGATGTGCTGTACACCGATGTGTGGGTCTCCATGGGCGAGCCGGATTCTGTCTGGGAGGAGCGCATTAAGGAGTTGACTCCCTACCGTATCACCAAGCAGCTGATGGACAATGCTGGCCCCCAGTGCCGCTTCATGCACTGCCTGCCCGCGTTCCACGACCTGAACACCACCATCGGCAAGGAAATCTATGAAAAGTTCGGCATCGACTGCATGGAAGTGACTGACGAAGTGTTTGAATCCGAGCAGTCCATCGTGTTTGACGAGGCGGAAAACCGCATGCATACCATCAAGGCGGTCATGGCGGCTACGCTGTAACGAAGAACAAAAACTGCGCTGGTTGATATAGCTGGCGCAGTTTTTGCCAATGAGGAGGCTTATTCATGACGCGATCTTTCTTGGAACACCTGCTCTTTCAGGTGAAACCCGATCAACTGGACGCTTTTGAGAACCTGCTGGCGGCCTTGAAACCGGCAATGGCAGCCCAGCCCGGCTGCAAAAACCTGATTTGCTTCAAGCGCTTCTACACCTTTGATGGGGTGGAACTGGGCCATCCGCCCCGGGAGCTGACCAAGATTGTGAAATGCGTCAAGGTTTTCGCCCTGTGGCAGTTCGATACCATCGAAGCCTGCGGCAAGGCCAATGGCTGGCTGATGGAAAACCACTACAAGGAACTGGCAAAGCTGCTGATTGCGCCGTTTGACATCAACAGTGGGTATGAGGTGTGAGGATGAAACACGCCGGAACCCAGCCGATGGATACCCAGCGGCTGCATTTGCGCCCCTTTCGGATAGAGGATAGTGCCAGCATGCTGGAAAACTGGATTGCTGATCCCGCCGTTCAGCATGAATACGGCGAGCCGGTGTATTCTACCTTTGACGAGGTGAACGCTCAGCTGGAGCGGTGGATCAGCCAGTATTCCCAGCCGGATTTCTACCGCTGGGCCATCATTGAAACAGCAACGGATGCCTGCATCGGGCAGATCGCGTTCTGCCGGGTATACTCCGATGTGAAAACGGCAGAGATTGAGTACTGCATCGGCCAGTCCCGGTGGGGCAAGGGTTATGCCAATGAAGCCTTGTCTGCGGTGATTGCCTATGCCTTTGAGAATACGGGCTTTACCAAGCTGGAAGCCTATCACCGGGCGGAAAACCGAAAGTCCGGGCGGGTATTGGAAAAGTCAAGCATGCACCAAGTGGATACAGTGCGGCGATTTGTGCTGACGGGTGAGAGCCCAGCGGGTGAAGTGTGCTACTGTATCGAAAAATGAAAAAAGACCACCTGAGTTGCGTTTCTCAGGTGGCTTTTTTATAGGAACGATCAGCCTTTCAGCCCCTTCACAATCTCCTTGATCAGCCCAACCCGTCTGAACGGCGTCATCAGATACCATCCATCGGTATAGGGTTCGATCTCTTTGGCAATGTGCACGGAAATCTCCGCAGCCAGCTTCTCGGCTTCGTCCCGTTCCAGCCCCTTGTACCGCTCGGCGATGTCCGGACTGACCCGCATACCGGCGATTTCATTGTTCAGGAAACAGGCATTCCGGTAGCTGACGATGGGAAACACCCCGCCCAGAATCTTGCCTTGCAGCTCCTGCCGGGCCATTTTCAGATTTTCCAGTGCTTCTTTGGACAGCACCGGCTGGGTCAGGAAACCGGAAACCCCGCAGGCTTCCTTTTCCCTTGCCAGATCCAGCTGCACCCGGAAGTTGACCGCATTCAGGTTGAGGGCGGCAAAGATGCGGAAGGGATGCGCCAGCTGGTCGTTCAGTTCGGTGATGTAGGCAGCCAGTTTGCGGGAGTTGAAATTGAATACGCTCTTGACGGAGCTTCGCTCCTCCGTGGGTACCGGGTCGCCGGTAACGATGAGCACATTCCGCACACCCTCCATGGCAAGTCCTAACAGCAGCGCCTTGGTGGCGTTCAGATTGCGGTCGCGGCAGGTCATGTGGGGCAATACCGCCATGCCCAGCTCCCGTTTCAGCTTGCAGGCCAAAAGGCTGCTGTCTGCCCGGGGGCGGGCGATGGGGCAGTCGGCGATGGTGATGGCATCCACATGGGCGTCCATCAGGGTCTGTACATCACTGAGGAATGGGTCAATGCGGTCATCCGCCGGGGGATCCAGCTCCACGGCGATGATTCGCTGCCCGGCGTTCAGCTTGTCCCAGATGGGGTTGGGGTGGTTGACGGGCTGGGTTTCGGCCTCGGGAGAAGGGATCGTGCCGATGGACAGGGCGGGCGCATCCTGCAAAGCGGTTGCCAGCGCGGCAATATGTTCCGGCGTGGTGCCGCAGCAGCCGCCCAGAATGGACGCGCCGATACCCCGCAGCTGCATCATCCGTTCGGAAAAATACTCCGGCGTGCCCTGATACACGGTGCGCCGCCCCACCACGGTGGGGTAGCCCGCGTTGGGCATCACGGACAGGTACTTGCCGCTGAGATTGATCCCCTTCAGCAGGGAAAGCATGTGGTGGGGGCCGGAGACGCAGTTGATGCCCACCGCATCCACTTGCGACAGGGCGGCGGTGCGTTCCAGCAGCCCCTTGCAGGACAGGCCTTCCCGGGTGAAACCTTCCGGGCGCACAGCGTAGGATACCAGCAAAAAGGCATCTGGACACTGGGCTTTCAGGTATTGCGCGGCTTCCTTGATGCCTTCGTCAGAGGAAAGGGTTTCCAGCAGGAAACCGGTGAGACCTTGCTGCAAAAACCAGTCCATTTGCTGTTTGAAGGTTTGAGCAGGCGTTACCCTCATCCCCAGCGGCGCAGGACCGATGTCCGCAAAAATGGCGGCATCCGTACCGGCGGTGGCCTCCTTTGCCAGCTGGCAGCCAGCAATCAGCAACCGCTGGGCTTCCTCCCCCCGACCTTGACAGATGGCAGCGCTCAGGGAAAAGGTGTTGGTCTGGATGGCGTTGGACCCCGCTGCCAGATAGGCTTTGTGGATGGAGATGATCTGCTCCGGGCAGTCCAGATTGGCGTTTTCGCAGGCTGCTTCGCTCTGGCGGGGCAGGGCGGCAAATACCGTGCCCATAGCTCCATCCAGCACCAGCGGCAGGCCTGACTGCAAATGTTCGCGAATGTTCAAGGGCGGACCCTCCTTATCCCAGAATGGCTTTGGTCACTTCGGCTGCCTGCCGTGCATCGGCAGCGTAGCGTACGCCCAGCTTTTCCGCATAGTCCGGGGTCACCACTGCGCCGCCCACCATGATAGCTGGCGGATTGTCCAGAGCATTCAGCTGATGAATGGTTTCTTCCATGGCGGGCAAAGTGGTGGTCATCAGCGCGGACAGGCCCACCAAACGGATGCCCTCGCGGGTCACCGCCTCCACGATGACCTCCGGCGGCACATCGCGGCCTAAGTCAATCACTTTGTAGCCGTAGTTTTCCAGAACGGTTTTGACGATGTTCTTACCGATGTCATGGATATCGCCCTTCACGGTGGCAATGACCAGCTTGCCTTTTTCCACGGGCGTTTCGCCGCCTTCGCTCATGGCGGCGCGGATGACCTCAAACACAGCCTGAGCTGCCTGCGCGGCTCCCAATAGCTGGGGCAGGAACAACCTGCCGCTTTCGTAGTCGGTGCCCACTTTGTCCAGCGAAGGGATCAGACGGCTTTCCACCAGCGACATGCCGGTTTCAGCGCCCTCTGCCAGCAGTTTGTTCGCCGCTTCGGAGGCCTCTTTTTTCAGGCCCCGGTAAATGCTCTCTTCCAGCGAAAGGGATGTCCCCGCATTCTGGGCGGTGGCGGGCATTTCCTGCGCAAAACGGGCTACATAGGCGGCGCATTGCTTGTCCTCACAGCAAAGTACCCGATGGGCGGCAATGGCGTCCATCAGTTCCTTCTGGTTAGGGTTGATGATGGGCAGGGTCAGTCCGCAATGGAGAGCCTGCACCATAAAGGTTTGGGTGATGAGGGGCCGGTTGGGCAGACCGAAGGAAATATTGCTGACGCCCAGCACGGTATTCAGCCCCATGTCGTAACGAATGGTGCGCAGGGCTTTCAGGGTTTCAGCAGCTTGCTCCTGCTGGGCTGATACCGTCAGCGCTAAGCAATCGATCCACAAATCCTCATCCGGGATACCAATTGCGTTGGCAGATGCCTGTATCCGCCTGGCAATAGCGATGCGCTCCTCGGCGGTGGCGGGCAAGCCCTTTTCATCCATGCACAGCCCCACGACAGAAGCGCCGTACTTTTTCACGATGGGCAGCACCGTTTGCAGGGATTCCTCCGACCCGTTGACCGAATTGACCGCTGCCTTGCCGTTGTAGACCCGGAGGGCCGCTTCCAGCGCGGCAGGGTTGGTGGTATCCAGCTGCAAGGGCAGCGGCACAACGCTTTGTAACTTCTTGACCACCTTGGGCAGCAGGGTGACTTCGTCCACCCCGGGCATGCCCACGTTCACATCCAGAATGTCCGCGCCAGCATCCATCTGTTCCACAGCCAGCGAGGCTACGTAGTCCAGATCCTCTTCCAGCAGGGCTTGCTTGAGCCGCTTTTTGCCCGTGGGGTTGATGCGCTCGCCAATGACCCGCACGCCGTCAACGATCACCGTGCGGGTGGGGGAGCAGACGAAACTGTTTTTTTCAGCGGCGCGGGCGGCAGGCTGACGGCTCGCAAGCGCATCCCGCAGGGCCCGCAGATAATCCGGGCTGGTACCGCAGCAGCCGCCCAGCAGGGTAGCGCCGGCCTCCACGCAATCCAGCATGGCCTGTGCGTACTGGGCAGGGGTCAGGTCGTAGCTGCCGTCCACGGGGTTGGGCAGGCCTGCATTGGGTTTAGCGATGATGGGCAAAGTTGTGTGTTTCGCCAGTTCCCGGATAAAAGGCGCAGCTTGCACCGGACCCAGCGAGCAGTTGATGCCGATGGCATCCGCACCAAGGCCTTCCAGCGTATGGGCCATGGCAGCCAGCGTGCATCCGGTGAAGGTGCGCCCGGTGGCTTCAAAGCTCATGGTCACCAGCACGGGCAGATTGGTATTCTCCTTGACCGCCAGCAAAGCCGCCTTGGCTTCGTAGAGATCGGTCATGGTCTCAATCACTGCCAGATCTGCGCCGGCAGCCGCGCCAGCCTTCGCCATCTGGGCAAAGAGGGCATAGGCTTCCTCAAAAGTGAGAGTGCCCATGGGCTCCAGCAGCTCGCCCAGCGGCCCGATATCCAGCGCCACCAGCGCGTCGGTGCCCTGCGTAGCGGCTTTTGCCAGCTTCACTGCCGCAGGGATCACATCCTCCGGAGAAAGACCGGTGGGAGCCAGTTTGTGGGCATTGGCACCGAAAGTATTGGTATAAATGATGCGGCTGCCTGCCTCCACATAGGTGCGATGGATGGCAGTGACAGCCTCCCCTGCGGTCAGGTTCATTTCCTCGGGCTGCATGCCGGGTTTCAGTCCGTTCTGCTGGAGCAGGGTGCCCATGGCACCGTCCAGCTGGATTAGGCCTTGATCAAAGAGAATCACAACGTTTTCCGTCCTTTCTGATGGTGCAGGTGTTTCTAAGGTTGCAATAGGCGCAGCCCCGGATCTTCGCCCCCTGAGGCAGATGGGACAGCCCCACGATGGCGGTTACGGTTTTGGATGGGTTCATCAACAGACTGGCAGACAGGTGAACGCCTGCCTGCCGGGTGGCATCCAGCGCTTGCAGGATCGCCGGTTGCAGGCTCAGGGGCAGGTCCCCGTAGCCCGGAGAAAACCGGTCGGTCAGGTATAAACCGGGCAATTGCTTACGGATGTCCTGCTCGATGCGATCGCAGGCTTCTTCCACCAGCACATTGCCGCAGGCATCCAGTATGGCAGCCTGCGCCATGTCCCGGGCTTGCTGGGTGCGCAGCAGGGCATCAAAGGGCGCGCCAAGGGTAGCCAGCAAAAGAACCGCCTGATGGCAATCCCGCAAAAGAGAAGCAGCCAGCTGCCCGGTCAGGGTGAATACAGGCTGGTGAGCGGCATCCAGCAGGACGATGGTTCCATCTGCTTCGTGCTGCAAAGGGAAGATGCGGTACAGTTGCTTGGGGATGATCTGCGTTTCCAGCTGTGACAGCGTTTGCTGGGCAGATTGCCGCAATGCTGATACAGCGGCTTGCGCGTCAGAGGACTCAGCCGATGTGCCAGCAGCCTTTCCAGCACCCAGATAGCGCAGCACCTCGTTGATGCGTTCCTTCACGGGCAGCCCTCCAGAAAACACTTCAGCGCGGTATACTCCCGTTGATAAGAACCCCGCTTTTCTTCGCTGGTGGCGGCGTATTCCTCGTGGCGGGAGAAGATCTCCAGCGCCTTTTGCAGATCCATCCATTCTGCCACCAACCCCCGACGGGCTTCTGCCTCGGTCAGGGCTTGTTTTCTTTGCCCCGTTGGGCTGCACAGGAAGTAATAGCTGATGAACAGCCAGTCCTCATAATGCTCCCGCAGGCACAGAAGCGGCTTTTCGACCCGCGCGATCACACCGGTTTCTTCTTCGATTTCCCGCAGGCAGCAGGCTTCCAGCGTCTCGCCGTCCTCCAGCCCTCCGCCGGGGATCAGATACCAGCCGGAGTTCAGTTCGTGGGAGATCAGCATTTCGTCACCACGGAGCACAATGCCCCGGCAGCCCGCCCGCACATGGGTATAGGTGGGGTGGGCATTGGCACCGGTAATGTGCATTACCGGGTAGCCCGCAAAAGCGGCAGGGATTTCAATATCCATGGAAAACCTCCGGTCGGAATCATGCGCAGTCAAAAGGATATCAGGCAAACACGACTACCAGCACCACGTACAAAAGGATGCTGATCAGCGTCAGCAGGGACAGGGCGGAGGAAATATCCGCCCGCTCTTCCTCCACATCAGCAAAGATGGGCAGCACATAGGGCGGCGGCAGGATCAGCATCATCCAGAGCGCGCCGGTATGCATGATATTGCCCAACAGGTGGTTGACCACCAGCAGAAGACCCAGCACAATGGCGGATACCACCAGCCGCAGCCCCACCAGCGACAGGGTCTGCTTCCAGCGCACTTCGGTGAATACCAGATCATAGCCGATGGCCAGCAGGATGATAGCGCTGGTGGGCGCCGCCACAAAGCTGGTGATGGCATCTACGATGCTGCTTACGCCGGAGGGCTTCAGCGCGCTGTACAGGCCGCTGACGCCTACGATCAGGCCAGCGATGATGGCCCAGACCGTGGGGGAGGTAACGGCTTCGTGCCATACGCCTTTCAGGCCGCCCTTGCCAGCCAGCAGGGCTTTGTATACAGTAAACACAAACAGCACCTGTCCCAGATCCACAATGGCAAAGGCAGGGCGTTCCGCTTCGGAAAACAGAATGGCGAAGAGGGCATAGCCCAGCATACCGGCTTCAAAGCCAGCTGCCATAAAGGGCGACAGCCTTCCTTTGATGCCGAACAGCTTACAGCCGGCGAATCCCAGAAACAGCGCCAGCAGGCAGGCTGCGAACAGGCTTACTGGAATGGAAATACTGCTCAGGCTGTACTCAGCGGTGGCAAAAGCCGAGAACATAACCGCAGGCAGGGTGATGTTCACCGCCACGGATTTCAGGGTATTGACCCCCTCACGGGACAGCAGGTTGGTTTTGCGGCAGAGCATACCCAGTCCCAGCATGATGAAAACCGGCAATGCTTTTTCCAGAATGCTGACGATATCGATCATACGATGACCTCCTGTTTTGAAAAACAGTATAATAGGAAACACTTCACCTCAGTATACCATAGAAAAGCGGCTGTGTATCGCCCTGCAGCCCGGTTTTGCCAAAAATACCAAAGAGAAACCAAGTGGATTGTATCCAAAAAAGTTTCATCATTTTAGGCTTGTATTTCGGAGATTTCCATGCTAAAATGCTCAAAACTTGCGGAAAAAAAGATCCTATTCCGTAAAAGAACGAGAGGAACTTGCATATGGATATTCTCAATCAGCCCAAGGGTTTTGTGCTGGATCAGGATGCTGGCTATTTTCAGAATGCCGGTGTGAGCGTGATGGCATTCAGCGATTTCTACGCGGCAGGTCATCAGAGCGGCGTGAGCATTCTGATGCATGGTCACCGGGTGGCTACCAACGGCGATGTGCGCTTTGAGCAGACGCCGGGTCAGTGGCAGCCTCTGCCCAAGCAGCAGGAGCGGGTAATGGAAGGCAACACCATTGCCACCACCATGCATTACCCGGATATGGAACAACATTTGCGGGGCTTTAACCCGATGATTTACCCGGATTATGAGTTCAGCTACACCGTGCGCGTCACAGGCATGGGTGAATCGGTTGTGGTGACGGTGGATCTGGATAAGCCCATCCCGGCAGACTATGCTGGCAAAATGTGCTTCAATCTGGAACTGTTCCCGGGCGATCTGTTCGGTAAGCCGTGGATCATGGATGACCAGCAGGGCATTTTCCCCACCCAACCCAACGGCCCCACCATGGCGATCCGTTCCAATTATGAAAAGACCGCCACCCTTGTCCCCAAGGAGGGCATCACGGCGGATCGGGCCTATCTGGCGGGGGAGGGCAGAGGTTACAATCCCATGACTGCGGATGGCCTCATTGCGCTGCCCTATGCCCAGGGCAAGCAGTTCACCGTGCGCCCGGATGATCCCCTTGTGCGTTTTATTGTGGAGAGCAAGGGCGCGCCCCTGAAGCTGTACGATGGACGCATGAACCACAACAACGGCTGGTTTGTGCTCAGCAGCGAGATCCCTGAGGGTGTAGCTGAAGGCGCTGTCCAGTGGGTCATCACCCCCAATGTGGTGCCGGAGTGGCGCTACACCCCCGTGGTGCAGACCTCGCAGGTAGGTTATCTGCCCAACCAGCCCAAGATGGCAGTCATCGAGCTGGACAGCCGCACGGAGGAGCGGGAGACCATCTCCCTGCACCGGATCGATGCCAACGGTCCGGTACCGGTGCTCTCCGGCGAAGGTAAAGCATGGGGCCGCTTCCTGCGTTATGAATATTTGACTTTTGATTTCAGCGATGTGAAGGAACCGGGCCTGTATCAGGTGCGCTACGGACAGTCCGTGTCCTCGGTATTCCGCATCGGCGCGGATGTGTATGACCGGGGCGTTTGGCAGCCTGTGCTGGAGTATTTCCTGCCGGTTCAGATGTGCCATATGCGGGTCAGCGAGAAGTACCGGGTCTGGCATGGCCTGTGCCACAACGATGATGCGCTGATGGCCCCTGTGAACTGGAACCATTTCGATGGTTATCTGCAAGGCCCCTCCACCCTGTGCAAGTATCAGCCCGGGGATAAGGTGCCGGGGCTCAACGTGGGCGGCTGGCACGACGCGGGCGACTTTGACCTGCGCATCGAGTCTCAGGCGGGAGAATCCTATATCCTGTCCCTGATTTATGAGGCTTTCCATGTGGATTACGATGCCACCGCCATCGATCAGGCCACCAAGACGGTGGAGATCCATCAGCCGGACGGCAAGAACGATCTTCTGCAGCAGATCGAGCACGGCGCGCTGTCTGTGATAGCGGGCTACAAGGCGTTGGGACGGCTGTACCGTGGCATCATCTGCAATGATCTGCGCCAGTATGTGCTTCTGGGCGATCCTGCCAACATGACCGACGGCGTGGCTGGCAACGGGGATGACCGCTGGGTATTCACCGAGGACAACCCGCCCCGGGAACTGTCCACTGCTGCCCAGTTGGCTGCCATTGCCCGCACCCTGAAGGACTTCAATCCCCAACTGTCTGCGGACGCGCTTCAGGCTGCCCGGGAACTGTTTGAAGTGACCGATCACCAGCGCAACGAATGGGCTCAGGCCATGGCGATCCATGCGGCGGTGGAGCTGCTCATCACCACTGGCGAAGAAAAATACCGTTCCTATGTGCTGGATGCGCAGGAACGGATCATCAGCAACAGCAAGCGGCTGGGCTGGATCGCTGCCAAGGGACTGGATGCGATCGCTGATCCCGCCTTTACGGTGGCACTGCGTGCTGCGTTGGTTGCTGAAAAGGCAGAAATCGACAAGATGTGTCAGGAAACGCCCTACGGGATTCCGTACCGGCCCCATATCTGGGGCGCGGGCTGGCAGATCCAGCGCATGGCAATGGAGTATTACTATCTGCATAAGGCCTTCCCGGAGCTGTTCGGACCGGAATTGATCCTCAACTCCCTGAACTTTGTGCTTGGTTGCCATCCGGGTTCCAACACCGCCTCCTTTGCTTCTGGTGTGGGCGCAGTATCCGCTACCACCGCCTATGGCATGAACCGTGCGGATGCTTCCTTTATCCCCGGCGGCGTGATCTCCGGCACGGCTTTGATCCGTCCTGACTTCCCTGAACTGCTCACATGGCCTTATCTCTGGCAACAGACGGAGTATGTGCTGGGCGGAGGCTCTTCCTGCTACATGTTCCTGGTGCTGGCGGCCCGCCAACTGATGGGCGAATGATTCGCCCAAAACCGTCCTGCTGCATGCGTCAGCAGGACGGCTCAGGTTGTCAAAAAAGGGGAAGGTGCAGGAAACTCAGTTTCCTGCCGGGTGTGGGCAGAGCCCACAAAACCTTGCGCCGCAGCGCTTTTCAGCAAGCACAGCGAGCACCGTAGGTGCAAGATGTGCGACTTTTGAACAGAAGTATGGGTTTTTCGACAGTCTGAACCGTCCTGCTGCATGCGTCAGCAGGACGGCTTTTATCTATGCAACGATTGGTTGCGCTCTTGCAGCCCGCAGATGGTTGTCATGTACCCGGGGATTCTGTATGCTGATAACAAGCATAAGCAAGGAGGAATGACGATGGATTTTGCAACCAAACTGACCATGTTGCGGCGCAATCGCGGGTATTCTCAGGATGTGCTGGCAGAGAAACTGAATGTGTCCCGGCAGGCGGTTTCCAAATGGGAAAGGAGACTGAGCGAACCGGAGATCACCAGCCTGTTGGCGATCAGTCGTCTGTTTCAGGTGACGGTGGATTATCTGGTCCGTGAGGATACGGATTGTATGGTGCAGCCGGTTAGGCTGACAGATGATTCCACACAGTTGGATACGGAACTGCTGGCCTTTCTGGCTCGGGCCAGCCGGGAAACCTACGCGGGCTACGGAGAGGAAACGGCCTCCAGCCGCCCGGCATCCCATGATTATCATTATCAGGAAGGGGAATGGGAATATATCGATACATGGCTGGGCGGGCAGGCTTTTGCAGGCGAAGAGGCAGTATGGAAAAATGGACGTGCTCTGTATGCCATGAACTATTGCGGCAGAGTGGTTGGCGAAAATTTTAGTGGCGATTTTCTCAAAGCGGCTCTCCGAGCCGCGCCGGAGCACCAGCCCTTTCGCGGGCCTGCACATTATGATGATGGTGACAACTGTTATGAATGCACGATTCAGGGCAGCTTGGAGTGGTTTCAGGGTTATGAGGAGATTCGCTGGCAGGGTGAAAAGGTGTATGAGTGTTTTTATCACGGAGGAAAAATGGGATAAATCCTTATGAAACACCGTTTTGTAACATAGTTATGGAATTGTTTTACGTAACTGGGAAGATTAAAGCAGAGTAACAAATACGTTTTCGTTACCGATGAAAAAATAGGGTCAATCAATGGAAGAATGAGGGGCAAAAAAACACAATAAGGACAGAAATCAACCAAAAAATAAAAATTAGCACTTGCAATCTGCACAAAAATGCGCTATGATTACTACCGTAAGTTGAGTATCACCGTTCTGTTTCGAATACGTTTTCGATAACGAACGAGGCTGAAAAGGAAGGTTCACTACTTGGATGGCCTCGTGAAGTGTCTGCTGTTCCTTCTTTCACTTTGAACAACAAACGCTATTCAACAGCGTTTTCTCTTCCGCCAGATCAGAAGCTTTGTGCAGATGCTTTTATTGATTGTAATCGGCATTGCCGGTGACAATAAACTTCGTTTTTAAGTAATGATAAACCAAAGGAGATGGCACCGTGAGAGGGTTTTTCAGCAACATCTGGAAAAATAGAGCGCACGTAGTAATGGCTCTCCCCGGCTTTCTGATCTTGTTCTTCATTATGTATGTTCCCATGGCCGGTCTGGTAATGGCATTCAAGAAGTTCGACTACCAGCTGGGCATTTTCGCCAGCCCTTGGTGCGGCTTGGATAACTTCCAGTTCCTGATTCAGTCCTGGAAGACCTTCGTCAACATGACCAAGAACACCGTGCTGTACTACCTGCTGTTCACCATCGTGGGCACGCTGCTGAACGTGGTTCTGGCCATCGCCATCGACCAGATGCGGCTCAAGCGGGCTGCCAAGACCATGCAGACGCTGATGATCATTCCCGTGTTCATCTCCTATGCTGCGGTGCAGTTCATCGTGTACGCGTTCCTGGCCAAGGACACCGGTCTCATCAATAACACGCTGGGTCTCAACGTAAGTTTCTACTCCAAGGCCGCCTACTGGCCCTGGATTCTGCTGATCGTCAAGATCTGGAAGGACACTGGTTACGGCTCCGTGCTGTACATGTCCGTGCTGGCTGGTATCGATACCTCCCTGTACGAGGCTGCTGAGATCGACGGTGCCAACAAGTGGCAGCAGATCAAGCACATCACCATCCCTTCTCTGGTTCCCATGATCACTGTTATGTTGCTTTTGTCCGTCGGTAACGTGATGCGTTCCGATACGGGTCTGTTCTATCAGGTCACCCGCAACAACGGCATCCTGTACTCCACCACGCAGGTTATCGACTCCTACGTGCTGGGTCAGATCTTCAAGAGTTCCAACTTCGGCTTCCCGGCTGCTACTTCCTTCTTCCAGTCCGTGGTTGGCCTGCTGCTGATGCTGTTCGCCAACTGGACGGTTCGCAAGATTGAACCCGAAAATGCACTGTTCTAAGAAAGGAGTGAGCTTAATGGAAAAGACTGCAACTGTAGCTCCGATCAAGTATAACCATAAGCGCCTCGCTCCCAAGGTAATCGCGGGTCAGACGATTCTGACCATTCTGATCACCCTGTTCACGGTGTTCTGCTTCGCTCCCGTGCTGCTCACCTTCATCTCCGCTTTCACCGATGAGATGACCATCAACCAGAACGGTTTCTCCTTCTGGCCTGAGAAGTGGTCTATGGTGGGTATGAATTCCGTACTCAAGTACGGCAACAAGCTGTTCACCTCCTATATGGTGACCATCTTCGTTACCGTGTTCGGTACCCTGTTCGGTCTGTTGGTGATGAGCATGTACGCTTACTCCATCAGCCGCAAGGGCTTCGTGCTGTCCGGCTTCCTGAGCCTGTTCCTGCTGATCCCCATGCTGTTCAACGGCGGCCAGCTGTCCGGCTACATGATTTTCACCCGCTACTACGGCCTGAAGAACAACCTGCTGGCGTTGATCCTGCCGCTTTGCATGACCACGATGAATGTTATCATTCTTCGTACCTACATCGCCAACAGCATTCCCGGCGAACTGATGGAAGCTGCCAAGATCGACGGCGCCGGCGACTACCGCACCTTCTTCCAGATCACCCTGCCGCTGATGAAGCCCTCCCTCGCGGCTGTTGGCTTCATGCTGGCTACCACCTACTGGAACGACTGGCAGAACGCCCTGCTGTACATCTCCGATGACAAGCTCAAGCCTCTGCAGCTCTTGCTGGTCAACATTCAGAAGAACATTTCCTTCCTTCTGAACAACACCAACGTTCCCGCTTCCGTCCGCGCTGCCATGGGCGGTGCCATTCCCCAGTACTCCGCGACCATGGCCACGGTTCTCGTGGTTATCGGCCCCATCATGGTGGTGTACCCCTTCTTCCAGAAGTACTTCATCAAGGGTCTCACCGTGGGTTCCGTCAAGGGCTGATGCCCGCATCACTTCGTTTCTGGCGCTTCTGTATAATGGAGCGTTAAGAATAAAAAATTTTGGGAGGAAAACAACCATGAAAAAGCTCGTTTCTCTGGTGCTTGCTCTTTGCATGCTGCTGTCCGTTGTGGCCGTGGCTTCTGCTGAAGACAAGGTCGTCATCAACGTGTGGCGCAAGACCTTCAACCTGGCCCAGCCCGATCAGGAGCAGGTCAAGAAGGTTGAAGCTGCTATCAACGCTTACATCGCCGACAAGGCCAACGTTCAGATCGTTCTGACCGACATGGCTGGCGAGTACGAAGACCAGGCCAAGCTGGCTCTGGCCAACAACGAGATCGACCTGCTGTGGACTGCTTCCTGGGAGTCCATCATCGGCACCAACGATCTGGTTCCCGCCAACGCTGTGGCTGACATCACCGATTACCTGCCCGGCACCGCCCTGTACGGCTCCATGAGCGAAGGCCAGTGGGAAGCCACCAAGTACAACGGCCGCAACTACTTCATCCCCGTCTACAAGGACAACGTTGAAGGCTATGACTTCATGTTCCGTAAGGACGTTGTGGATCAGTACGGCTGGGACATCAGCACCGTGAAGACCCTGGCTGACGCTGAGCCCATGCTCATCCAGGCCAAGGAAGGCGGTCTGAAGTACCCCTACCTGACCCAGAAGACCTCCATGTTCTATCGCTGGAACATCGACAAGTTCGATTTCTTCACCGCTGATGCTTCCACCAACTTCTTCGCCGTGGATCGCGCCACCAACGAAGTTGTGAACGTGCTGGCCACCGCCGACTACGTTGACTTCTGCAAGCTGATGGGCAAGTGGGGCGAAATGGGCCTCATCCACGAGGATGACTGGACCAAGGTTACCACCGACACCACCACCCAGTCTCAGGATTGGGCCATGTCCTGGTGGACCGACATCCCCGTCAACGCCGAAGCTAACGCTCGCTATGGTCAGGAAGTCGTCATGACCCCCGCCACCCAGCGCTATGCTCACAGCACCTCCGCTCTGGGCTCCTGCTACGCCATCACCACCACCGATGAAGCCAAGATCAAGGCTGCCATCGACTTCATGGGCCTGCTGTACACCGACAGCAAGCTGGCTGACATGTACACCTTCGGTATCGAAGGCGAAGACTTCACCTACACTCAGGAAGAAGGCCAGACCATCCAGCACGTGACCCAGACCAGCGAGAAGTACAACCACTCCATGTGGGAATCCGCCAACGCTACCATCGTTACTCCTCTGGCCAACGAGCCCGACAACAAGGCTGACCTGTACGATGCCTTCAACGGCGGCGCTCTGACCTCCTGCGCTGCTGGCTTCCGCTTCGACAAGACCCCCGTTGAAGCTGAATACGCTGCTTGCCAGGCTCTGTTCGATCAGTACGGCTTCGTGCTGGAGAACGGTGGCGTGCCCGCTGACGCTGTGGAAGACTACATCGCTCAGTATCAGGCTGACCTGGATGCCGCTGGCTTCCAGACCTGCTTGGCCGAGTTCCAGAATCAGTACAACACCTGGAAGGCTCAGTAATCTGACTCTTTCCTTGGTTGGTTGACAAGCAATTGTTAACTGATTGATTCAGGGAGGATCAACGAAAGTTGATCCTCCCTTTTCGTATGCCTGTATTTCCTGCTGCGGGCAATGAGTCGTGCCCATTGCGTATCGGACAAAAAGCGGGTATAATAAGACATCCCAATAAAGTTCCTCTGAAAGGACAGAGACATATGGATATTTTCAACTATCTGGAAGGCATGGCGGTGCAGCTGGGCCCCAGCGGTCACGAGGGCAAGGTGTCTCAGTGGCTGGCGGACTGGTTCCGTCCCTTGGTGGACAGTGTGGAAATCGACCCGCTGTACAATGTCATCGCCGTGAAAAAAGCGACGCTGCTTACCCCGGACGGCTCTCCGGCCCCCAAGGTGCTGCTGTGCGCTCATCAGGATGAAATTGCTCTGATGGTCTCCGATATTCTGCCGGACGGTACCCTGCGCATGGGTCAGGTGGGTGGTGTGGATCCCCGCATTCTGCCCGCTGGCGTTGTGAATGTGCATGCGTCCCTCAGTGGGGAAGTACTCATCGGCGTGGTGGGCGCAGTGCCGCCGCATCTGTTGTCTGATGCGGATCGCAAGAGCAATTACAAGCGGGAAGACCTGTTTGTGGATCTGGGCCTTGCTGCTGAAACAGTGCGTGAAAAGGTAGCTATCGGCGATCTGATCACCCTGACAGGCCCGGCAACCAAGCTGCTCAACGACCGTTGTGCTGCCAAGACCATGGATGACCGCGCATGCGTGGGCGTGCTGCTGGAAGCAGCGGAGCGCCTTCAGCGGATGCAGCATATGTGCGATGTTTATTTCGTTGCCACATCTCAGGAAGAGGTGGGCTGCAAGGGTGCTGCGGTAGCGGCTAATACCGTGGATCCCGATCTGGCGGTGGTGCTGGATGTATCCCATGCCACCATTCCCGCCAGCCGCCCGGATACCACGGTGCCGCTGGATGCTCCCGCCGCCACCTATGGCCCCTTTGTGCAGCATAAGCTGCTGGAGAAACTGAAAAAGACCGCGGGGGATCATCATATCAAGCTGAATACGGAGCACGCCACCAGCCGTACCGGTACCGATACCGATAATGTGCAGGTAGCCCGGGCTGGCATCCCCTGTGTGCTTATCGATCTGCCGCTGAAGTACATGCATACCAGCGTTGAACTGCTGGATATGGGCGTGATTCGCGAATGCGGCAGACTGCTCAGTCATTTCCTGTGTGATATCGACGAAAGGTGGGACGAAGACCTATGGAGCTGAAACAGCTTTGTGAAATGCAGGGCATCAGCGGACGGGAAGAACCCGTGCGCATGGCGATCTACCACGAATGCGTCGAAAAGCTGGGCAAGGAAAATGTGACCATCGACAAGATGGGCAATGTGATCGCCCATAAGGCGGGCAAAAAACCCGGTGCGCCCCATGTGATGCTCACTGCCCATATGGATGAAGTGGGTTTGATGGTTATCAATGCCACGGACGATGGCCTTTTGCGGGTTCGCGCCATTGGCGGCATCGATCCCCGGGTATTGGTTTCCAAGCGGGTTCGGGTAGGCTATGATGTGCCTGCCAAGGATGGCAAGGACGAAAAGAAGGCCATTTCTGGCGTGATTGGCGCGATGGCGATCCATCAGCAGTCGGCGGCAGACCGGAAGAATGTGCTGCCTATCGACCAGCTGTTTGTGGATATTGGCGCCAAGGACAAGGACGAAGCCCTGCGCTATGCTCCCGCTGGCACGCCCATCACCTTTGATACGGCATTCACGCCTTTTGGCGATGGTCTTTTGCTGTGTAAGGCCGCCGATGACCGGGTGGGTTGCTACAACATGCTGCGTCTTTTGGATGCGGATGTGTCCGGCGACACGGATTTTGTTTTTACCTGTCAGGAAGAAGTGGGCTGCCGTGGCGCAACAGGCGCTGCGTTCCGTCTGATGCCCGATGTGGGCATTGCGCTGGAAGGCACCACCGCCAACGACGCGGGCGATACGCCGGAGGCCCAGAAGGTATGCAAAGTAGGTCAGGGCGTAGCGATCAGCTTTATGGACAATGCTTCCATTGCTCAGCCGGAGATGTTTGCAGAGATGCTGGCGGTTGCCAAGGAATGCGGCGCGCATCATCAGGTGAAGATGAGCGTATCCGGCGGCAACGAGGGCGGCGTGATTCAGCGCAGCGGAAGCGGCAGACGCACCTGCGTGCTCAGCGTACCCTGCCGCTATATCCACAGCCCGTCCACCGTCTGCTCGCTCAGCGATGTGGAAGCCCAGTATCAGCTGGCGAAAGCCTATCTTGAAAAGTAAGGGGGATGCAACCCATGTATGATTTGATTGAAAAACTGGTCAATGCCTACGGCCCCACGGGTCGGGAAACCCTTGTGGCGGACACCATCGAGGAAATGGTGAAACCCTATGTGGATACCATTCGCCGGGATGCCATGGGCAATCTGATCTGCGAAAAGCAGGGCGATACGGATGGCAAGCGCATCATGCTCTCTGCCCATATGGATCACATCGGCTTTATCGTTGTGGCAGTGGAAAAGGAAGGCTTCCTGCGGGTAATGCCCGTGGGCGGCATCAGCATGAATGCCAGCCTGACCCGCCATGTGTCCTTTGGCAATGGCGTGGAGGGCATCATCTGCCGGGAACCCGTCCGGGAGGGTGAGACCCCTGCCATGAAGCACATGTTCATCGACATCGGCGCCGAGAACGAGGCTGAAGCCCTGAGCATGGTCAATTTGGGTGATATGGCGGTGTACAGCAACGATTGCTTCCGCCTGGGCCAGCACAAGGTGGCGGCTCCCGCAATGGATGACCGCATTGCCTGCGCGCTGCTGGTGGCGGTGCTGAAAGAGCTGCCCAAGCAGACCAAGAACACCATTATCGCTGTTTTCTCCACTCAGGAGGAAGTGGGCTGCCGCGGTGCCAAGACCGCCGCTTACGGCATTGAGCCGGATATCGGTATCGCGCTGGATGTGACCGCCAACGGTGATACCCCTGAAACCAAGCTGCCCGCTGTCAAGCTGGGCGCGGGCGCTGCCATCAAGGTGATGGATCGGGGCAGTATCTCCAACCCCGAGCTGTTTAACGATCTGATGGCTGCCGGCAAGGCTGCCGGTGTGCCCACCCAGCGGGAAGTGCTGCCTTTTGGCGGTACCGATGCCAGTGCCATCCAGCTTACCCGTGGCGGCGTGAAGGTTTGCACCGTCTCCATTCCCTGCCGTTATGTGCACAGTGCCTGCGAAGTCATTGACCTGCGGGATGTGGACGCTGCCAAGAAGCTGCTGGTAGAGTATTTGAAGTAAATGCGGGGGTACGGGACGCTGTCCTGTAGCCTGCCAAAGGGCTCTGCCCTTTGGAAACCCGGCAGGAGGCATTGCCTCCTGCACCTCGGTTTTGCGCCCGCTCTGCGGACGCAAGAGGGAGGAAGAGCAAGCCATGGCAAGGCGTTTGCCATGGCTTGCTTTAAAAATATGATTGGAGCATACCACCATGCAGATCAAACTGGCTATTTTTGATTTTGACGGCACCATTGCCGATACCCGGGAAGCCATCATCGTAGCCAAGCAGGAGACCATGCGCATATACGGCCTGCCTGTTGCGGATGAAGCCGCCTGCGCTTCCACCATTGGCTATACGGCAAAGGCGGGCTTTCAGCGGCTGTATCCCGATCTGGAGGGAGAAAAGCTGGAGCAATGCGTGGCGACCTACCGCCAGCTGTTTGAAGAGAAGAAAAAGACCATCCCGCCCAAGTTGTTCCCCGGCATGATCGAAACGCTGGAAGCGCTGGTGGAAAAAGGCATCACCTGTACCATTGCCACAGCCCGCAATCAGGTATCCTGTCATGAAATGCTGGAGCAATTGGGCGTGAAGAAGTACTTTGGCTATATTCTTTGCGGCGAAAGCACCCAGAACCTGAAACCCCATCCCGAGGCAGTGTTGAAAACCTTGAGTGATCTGGACTGCAGGCCGGAGGAAGCCATCGTTGTCGGCGATATGCCCATGGATATCGGCATGGGCAAGGGCGCAGGGGTCACTACCTGCGGTGTCACCTATGGCAATGCCAGTCGGGAAACCCTGCTGGAGGCTGGCGCAGATTTTGTGTTTGATGAGATCGGGGAATTGCTGGGGATTCTGGGAAATTGAAGACAATTGGAAAGCTCTCTGCATGGAATTCTATGCAGAGAGCTTTTTGCTGCATTGGGCAAGGTGGTCGTTTATTCGTAAGTCACTATATGCGCAATGGTTTGGGGCAGCTTAGCAAGTGCCTCCTTCAAAAAGGAGGGCACCAATGGTGCTGTTTTCAATTGGTCAAGAGGCAACCAACACAACATTTCATTCGCTTGATCGGTGGGCTGATCATGAACAATGGAAACGGCGCAAGGTTTCATCAGGTAGAAGAAAACCACCTCGTGATGCTGCTTGCCGCCAGCGGTGAAGAAGCGTTCCTGCACAAAAACCAGACGGTCGATCACGAAGGATGCTCCAATTTCTTCATAGCACTCGCGAAGCACGGCTTCCTCTGTGGTTTCACCAATCCGAACCCCTCCGCCGATGGTGTAGCAGCAGTTGGCGGCGGAGTTCTTCACCACCAGCAGTTGTTGGTTGTGGATGATCAAAGCAGCTGCTCGAAGGGTGAAGCGGTTGTCTGTGTCATCAAAACGGATTTCCATGGGCAATCACTCCTATACAAACCGATCAAAAACAACAAGTGGCTGCTGCAAATTTCGCAACAACCACTTGAATGGATGGTCAATTCTCCTTCTGCTTTTCACGCAGAATAAACCGGATGGGCGTACCCGCGAAACCAAAGCTCTTGCGGAACTGGTTTTCCAGATAACGCTCATAGGCGAAGTGCATCAGTTCTTCATCGTTGATAAAGAACACGAAGGTGGGCGGGCACACGCTCTGCTGGGTGGCGTAGTAGATCTTCAGGCGGCGACCGCCGGACATGGGCGGCTGCAGGCTGGCCTGTGCATCTGCCAGCGCCTCGTTGAGCACGCCGGTGGGGATGCGTTTGCGGTACTGCTCAAAAGCGGCTTTGACCGCACCCAGCACGTTGTTCACGCGCTGACCGGTGAGGGCAGAGAGAAACAGCACAGGAGCGTAGCTCATGAACTTCAGATCGCCAAGGATCTTCTTGCGCATCTGTTCCATGGTGTTGGTGTCCTTCTCGATGGCGTCCCACTTATTGACCACAACGATAACGGCCTTGCCAGCGTTCAGAATGAGACCGGCGATTTTGGTATCCTGTTCGGTCACGCCGGTCTGGGCATCGATCAGCAGCAGCGCCACATCGCAGCGGTCAATGGCGGCGATGGAGCGCAATACGCTGTAACGTTCCAGACTTTCGTCTTCAACGGCCTTTTTCTTGCGCATACCAGCGGTATCAATGATGTTGAAACGGGTACCGTCGGTATCAGTAAACAGGGTATCGATGGCGTCGCGGGTGGTGCCGGGAATATCGCTGACCATGGTGCGCTCCTGACCCAGCAGCTTGTTGGTCAGGCTGCTCTTGCCTACGTTGGGACGGCCTACCAGCGCCAGCTGGATCACATGTTCCTCGTCTTCCATCTCGTCCTCCTCTGCCGGGGGCAGTTCCTTGACGATGGCTTCCAGCAGGTCGCCCAGTCCCAGCATGTTGGTGGCGCTGATGGCGATGGGATCACCCAAACCCAGATTGTAGTATTCGTAAAGCTGGTCGTTGAGGCCCATGTGGTCCATCTTGTTGACCACCAGCAGCAAAGGCTTGTGGGTCTTGCGCAGATAGTTGGCAATGTCCTCATCATCGGGGGTCATGCCGGTGCGCCCGTCGCAGAAGAAGCAGATCACATCGGCGGTATCCATGGCGATTTCCGCCTGACGGCGCATCTGGCTCAGCAGCACATCCTCGGAGCGCATGTCCAGACCGCCGGTATCCACCATGCTGAAACGGCGGCCCATCCATTCAACGTCAGCGTAGACGCGGTCACGGGTCACACCGGGGATGTCCTCCACGATGGAGATACGCCGACCGGCAATTTTGTTGAAGAAAGTGGATTTGCCCACGTTGGGGCGGCCTACGATAGCCACAAGCGGTTTTGCCATTATTCTCTACCTCTCAATGCGTCATACAATGCCTGCCCGTCGTTTTCCACCAGCTGCACGGGAAGCGGCGAGCGTTTGCAGAATTCATCAATACTCATGTCATCCAGGAACAGATCCCGCTCATGGCGCAGCATTACAGCGCACAGGAGCAAAGCATCACAATTCTGGATGTTTTCCGGGGTCAGTGCCTCCAGCACATCCCCGCCGGTCAACAGGCCCGTTACCGTAACCGTCTCCCCAAAGAAGCGGTTACGCACCGGCAGCACACGAACGGACACACCTTCCGGGGCAAAGCGCTTGCACAATCGTTTGATGTGGGGTGCCGCGCTGACACCGGTGGCGATCAGATAGTTGCGGTGGGGAACGGGGGAGGTGGGATCGTCATCAAAGAAGCGGGCGTCTTCCATTTCCATCTCAAGGCGCCGCAGCAGGCCCACGCCATTTTCGATCTGAGGAAAGCCTTCATACCAGTCCTCATCGGGTATGGTGCGCCCGCACAGGCAATAGAACTCATCGCTGGGAAAGGCGAAGGTGGTGCCAAGGGCCTTGCGGCATTCTTCCTGGAAGGGAGCGATGCTGTCCAGCAATTCAGCCGCACCTTCGGCAGTAAAGGGAGTCAGGGGCGCGAGATCTTCACGGCACTTGGTCAGCCCCACTGGAACCATGGCAACGGTCATGGCGGCAGGAGCCAGCGAGCGCAGATCCTGCAAAGTGTTCAGCAGCACCTGCCCATCGTTGTAGCCGGGACAGACCACGATCTGGCAATGGAAGCGGATGCCCGCGTCCTTCAGGCGGCGCAGCTTGTCCATCAGGCTGCCCGCAAAGCGATTGTTCATCATCCGGCAGCGAAGAGCAGGATCGGTGGCGTGGACGCTGATGTACAGCGGCGAGGCTTTCCGCTTGATGATGCGGTCCATTTCCTCATCGGAGACATTGGTCAGCGTGACGAAGTTGCCCATCATCAGGGAATAGCGCCAGTCGTCGTCCTTCACGTACAGGGTGTCCCGCAGACCTTTTGGCATCTGGTCGATAAAGCAGAACACGCATTTGTTGTGACAGGTGCGGGGGGAAAGGGTCATGCTCTGCCCGAAATGCAGGCCCAAGGGTTCCCAGTCCTGCTTGCGGATGAGCAGTTCCTCCTGTTTGCCGCTTTTGCGGATCAGCTGCAGGGTGAGCCGGGAGGAGGCGATCAGTGCCTGATAGTCGATTTCATCAACGATGGTTTCCCCGTTGATGGCGCAGAGGGTATCTCCTGCCTCCAGTCCATTTCGGGCGGCAGGGCTGCCGGGTTCAACGGCGGTAATCAGATGCTCCATAGCCTCACTCCTTCCGTGCAGTTTATAAGACTGATCATCCATGCACAACTTATTAATGATACCTTATGATTGATTGAAAAGTCAAGATTTACCCGTGATTGACATCTGGGATGGATGAGCGTTTATACAAATGTTACGTTTATATTACATTGACATTCATAAAATTGTAGGATATAATAGGGAACGTATCCGCGATTCGATCCGTCTAATAGGGTGGATCCCAATGTTTGCTAAGTATTAAGGAGGCAAAATCGTGAAGAAACTGATTTCTGTTCTTTTGGTTCTGGCCCTGTTGCTGACCAGCGCAATGGCATTGGCAGAGTCCGATGCTGACAAGGGTGCCAAGTATACCATGAGCACCAAAAATTCCGTCGTTCTGCAGAACACAGAAGACCGTAAGATCGCCTATGACAAGAGCCAGCTGAGCGATAACCCTGTTATCGAAGGCGAAAGCCCCACCACCGGTCTGCCTCTGGGCGAGGGCTGGTACTATCCCGTGCTGGTTCAGATTTCGAACCCTGAAGATACCGTGAAGGTGGATGGTAAGAAGGTTACCACCGCTGGCGTCGGCACCCGCGCTCCCTGGAGCGGTCAGTATGCCGATATCGTGTATGAAGGCATCCTCTACCGTGAAGGCCAGACCCGTATTACCTTCATGTTCAGCGACAGCCTGTACGATGGCATGCCCACCAGCGCCGGCCCCGTGCGTTCTGCCCGTATTGGTCACGCACTGCTGCGCGAAGAGTGGCAGGGCGGCATCGTGTTCATGGGCGGCCCCCGTGTTGATGGCAATGATATCGTTGAAACCTTCCGTTCTTTGGGCGCTATCGAAAAGGGCGGCGTGTTCAATTTGGATTCCAACGATTACAACGACTACTGGTATCGTGTGGAAGGCCTGAAGAATCCCGAGAACGTGACTGTCAACCCCGTTGGCATCCGTGAAACCGTTCCTCAGGAATGGCGCAATGCCACTCCCCATCCCTTCCTGTTTGTGGATTTCAGCCCCTATACCGAAGGCTACGAGCAGGCTTACTCCATCAATCTGGACTGGGGCCACAAGCGTTACATCTCTCATTTCTATTACGATGAGACCAACAACCTGTACCTGCGCTACAGCGCCAACGTGCCCTATATGTCTTCTGAATCTGCCGAGAACCGCGATGAAGAGTACGCTGAGCAGCTCAGCTTCTCCAACGTGATCATCCAGCGCGTACCCTACGAGTACGTCAATGGCAACAAGACCATGCCCAAGATGCTGTCTGTTGGTCAGGGCAATGCTGATATTTTCATCGGCGGCCGTTACATCCCCGGCTACTGGGTACGCGAGAGCGAAAGCAGCCCCACCGTTTTCTTTGACGATCAGGGCAACGAGATCCAGCTCACCCGCGGCAAGACCTTTATCGCCCACTTCCCGCCGGAGCGTCTGCTCACCTACGGCGGCGCCAACTAAGCGATGCCATGATTTACGAACCGCAGTTTCTGCCAAGGAACTGCGGTTCCTTTTTGTCTGTCAACGGCTGGCTGGTCACGAAACCATGCGGGATTTGGCGGTTGCAACCGCATCCGTTATGCACTATAATAGAGATATCATTCCCGCTGGTTTTTCGGCGGAGGGAAGGATGGCAACTGATCATGAATATGTACCGTCAAAACCCTGTGGCATTTTATCTGCGTGCGCTTACTTACACGCTGTTTGCCCTGCTGCTTCGGCTGCTGATGCTTGCGCCGCTGCTGTTTTTGCTTTTGCCTCAGGGTTCCCCCTGGCGCTGGGGTGCGCTTCTCTGTCCTGTTATGCTGGTTTTTGTAGTGCTGCCCATGCGCTATTCCTTTGCAGACGCTTTGGTGCAGAAACCCCGCCAGCGTTTCTTCTCCTTTGATACAGCGTTGAGCACGGAGCATTATGGTGAAAAATTGGGCGAAAGCCTGCTGCATGTGCTCAGCGTTGCCAAGTGGGCGCTGCCATTGGTGGTGCTGGTGGCTTTTGCTGGCTGGTACTATCTTTATCCGCTGGAGGAGAGCCCGGCAGAATTGTTGGAAACCCTGAAGGCTATGGGTCAGTGGGGCGCGTCTGTCTGGTATGGCATTTCTGATTTCTTTGTGCGTCTTTTCGGCCAGACTCCGGCTGCCCATCTGGAGGGTTCGCTGGTGGAAGGCCTGTATGTAATACTGATCGTTCTGGGCATCGGCCTGTTGGTTTTCTTCTATGGAATCATGCGCAACAGCTGTAACCGTTACATCTGGGTGGCTGCCACCCGGGAGGAGCGCAATCCCCGTACTGAGATCCGCCGTCGGATGCGGGGTCGCCGCCTGCGTCAGCTGCTGGTAGGCCTTCTCAATTTGGTGCTTCTGTTGCCCTTCCTGGTGGTGACTTGGCTGTACCTGAAAGACGTGTTTGCCCCCACGATCGATCTGATCAGCACCAATATGGTCACCAAGTTCCTGAAGGTGCATGAACTCAACGAGCTGGTGCTTCCGCTGGTACTGGCGGTTCTGTTGCTTTATCTGCCGCTTCTGCCTGTGCGGCGCATTCTGACCGCTACCTTCTCCACTGCCCGCAAGCGTCATGCGGTAGCGGAGAACATGGTGGATACCAGCGCTGCAGCCAAGAGCATTCAGGCTTCTCAGATGGTATCCGATGTACCCATGCCTGAAATGCCTGTGGTGCCCCAGTGGGTGCAGCAGGAAAGCGTGACGTATTTTCCCCAGAATGCTCAGAGTGTCCAGAACAATCAGAACGTAGAAGGCTGAGTATGAGACTGGATAAGTATCTGTCCCAGAGTGGAGAATATTCCCGCAGCGAAGCTGGAAAACTGATCCGTTCTGGCGCTGTACGGGTCAATGGAGAGCCGGTTCGCAAGCCGGATACTCAAATCGGCCCTGATGCACAGGTTGTGCTGGCAGGTGAAGTGATTGGTGATAATAGCCTGCAATATTACCTGCTGCACAAACCTGCAGGCGTGCTCACTGCCGCCCGGGACAGCCGGGCACAGACGGTAATGGATCTGGTGCCGGAGAATCTGCGGAAACGAAAAGTGCAGCCGGTAGGCCGTCTGGACAAGGATACCACTGGTCTGCTTCTGTTAACCAATGACGGCGAACTGGCTCACTTTTTGCTGAGCCCGAACCGGCACGTATGGAAGCAGTATCGGGCCACAGTGACCGGGCAGCTGACTTGTGCGGACGCAGAGGCCTTCGCCAACGGATTGCCCTTGTCGGATTTTGTTACCAAGCCTGCCAAGCTGACCATCGTAAGCAGCACGCCGGAAGAGAGCGTCGGCTTGGTTGAGGTGCGGGAAGGCAAGTTTCATCAGGTGAAGCGCATGTTCGCCGCCACAGGTCACGAGGTAACGGCGCTGCACCGGCACCGTTTCGGCCCGCTGACCCTGCCGGATGACTTACCGGTTGGTCAATGCCGTCCCCTGACAGAGGATGAGATTCAGGCGCTGCGTCAGAGTGTGCAGACCCGGAAAACGGATGGTACAGAAACTGGGCTGTCCGAAGGGAAAGGATAGAAAAATGGCTGACCATTATTATACAGCACAACCCGAAAGCAAACATAAATATGGTTTGGTTACGTATACCTACCGCGAGGAGGCACTCCGCTTTGAAACGGACAGCGGGGTGTTTTCGCGCACAGAGATCGATAAAGGAACCGATATCCTGCTCAGAGCGCTGCCGGAGTCGGTCAGCGGCGATGTGCTGGATATGGGCTGCGGATATGGTGTGATCGGTGTATCGGTTGGCAAGCATTGGCCCGGCACCTGTATCACCATGGCAGATGTGAATGAGCGGGCTTGCGGGCTGAGTCAGCAAAACGCCCAAAAGAACGGCGTTGCGGCACAGGTGATCGTATCGGACGGATACGAAAAAGTGCTGGGAAACCGGTATGATCTGATCTTACAGAATCCTCCCATCCGGGCAGGGAAAGCAGTCATCTATCAGATGTTCGCGGACGCTGCCAACTGCCTGAAGGAAGGCGGTCAGCTGTGGTTGGTCATTCGCAAGCAGCAGGGCGCCCCTTCGGCCCTTACCTATCTGCGCACCCTCTATGAGCAGGCGGAAGTGGTGGAAAAGGAAGCCGGTTATTGGATCATTTGCTGCCAGCAGCCTTTGGAGCAGGAGGAACACCAATGAGAACCTACGACAAAGCCTTTTTTGATCAGGGGATCGATCGCCGGAATACCGCATGCGAAAAGTGGGACGGCATAGCCAGCAGAATGGGGGCGGACATGCTGCCTGTATGGGTGGCGGATATGGATTTCCCTTGTGCTGACGAAATCATGGAAGCTGTTCAGAAGCGGGCGCAGCATCCTGTATTTGGGTATACCAGTTATGAAAAAGAATGCGCCGAAGCCCTGCTGGGCTTTATGGAACGCCGTCACGGTCTGACGCTGCCGCTGGAAGCCCATGCCATGCTGCCCTGCGTGATCACGGGTTTGAAAACAGCGGTTCTGTCGCTGACCCAGCCCGGGGATGGCATTATCATTCAACCGCCGGTGTATGGACCGTTCTACAGCAGTGTTCGGGAAAATGGTCGCAAATTATGCGAATGTCCCTTGCTGCGGGATGAACGCGGCTACTATACCATGGATCTGGCAGCGGTGGAGGATGCGCTCAAGGATGGAGCCAAAATGATGATCCTCTGCAACCCACACAATCCTGTGGGACGCGCATGGACGACAGAAGAATTAACGGCCTTATGGCTACTGCTCCAGCAGTATGACTGCATGCTGATCTCTGATGAGATCCATATGGATTTTGTGCTGGGAGAAAAGCCTTTTGTTTCGATTTTGTCCATTGCTACCGGCGATGGCGACAGGGTAGCGGCTCTCACCAGTGCCAGCAAAACTTTTAATCTGGCAGGTTTACAGCAGGCTGCGATCCTGTGCCGTAACCAGGAAATCCTTGCAGCCATGAAGAAGCAAATGAGCGCTGCCGGAGTGACACAGGGCAACATTTTTGCCATGGTGGCCTGCGAAGCAGCGCATCGCCATGGAGATGCATGGTTGGATGGGCTTAAGGACTATCTGCGTCAGGCAGTCAGCATTGTCCGGGAAGAATTGGCAACGCGCCTTCCCAAGGCTGTTTTCATGCCCATGGAGGCTACTTATCTGGGCTGGATCGATTTGCGGGCTTATGGGTTTTCCCATGAGGAGCTGATCCGCCGTACTCAGGAGAGCGGCGTATTCTTCTCCGAAGGCCGATTCTTTGGTCAGGAAGCAGGCGCAGGTTTTCTGCGCATCAATGTGGCTTGCCCGCACAGCTATACCCGGGAGGCCATCAAGCGGCTGGAAGCAGCCATGAAAGCATAATGGAGGAACAATCAAATGGATATCAACAGCATCATTGACACCATGCGGGATGATCTGGTGGATACACTCAAACGTTGGATCGCTGTTCCCAGCGTGAAGGAGGCTGCACAGCCCGGCGCGCCCTTTGGCGAGGAAGTGAAGCGCATGCTGCACATGGCGCTGGAAGACGGCGCAGCCATGGGCTTTGAGACCCGCAACATCGACGAATACGCAGGCGACCTGCGCATGGGTCCCATCGGTGTTGATCCGTTGGGCATTCTGGCCCATCTGGATGTGGTGCCTGCCGGTGACGGCTGGCAAACCCCGCCTTTTGAGCCTACGCAGGTGGGGGACCGGATCTATGGTCGCGGCACTTCTGATGATAAAGGCCCTGCGATTGCTGCTCTCTTTGCCATGAAGGCCATCCAGGAAGCCGGTATTCCCCTCAAGCGGGAAGTACGCCTCATCCTTGGCTGTGACGAGGAAAGCGGCTGGGAGGATATGCGGTATTATTGCAGCCACTGCGATATGCCCAAAACGGGTTTCAGCCCGGATGCCAGTTTCCCTGTCATCAACACGGAAAAGGGCATGCTGCATCTGAGCCTGCGCGCATCCTATTGCGCAGAGGGTTTGGAGGTAAAGGAAATCAACGTGGGTGAACGGTGCAATGTCATTCCCGGCAATGCCACTGCCCTCATCGGCGGCACGGAGGATGAATGCGAAAAGATCAACCGTCTGGCTGAGGATATGCTGGTACAGGTGGAAGCGGAGTACCTGGGGGAACACACCATTAAGCTGATTTCCACCGGCATTCCCGGTCACGCTGCCTATCCTGAAGCTGCCAGAAATGCACTGGGCCAGCTGCTCATCATGCTGCGGGCTCTGGGTGTTTCCGGTGCGTTGAAAACGTTGGCTGATGTGGTGGGCATGGAGTCCGATGGCTGCGGCTTGGGCATCCGTTGCAGCGATGAAACCAGCGGCGGCCTTACCTGCAATCTGGGCATCCTGCGCTATGCCCCTGAAACCGGCCTGTATGCCACACTGGATATCCGTTACCCCATTCTGTGTAAGTGGGAAGCTTTGTTGGCTGCTGCCACTGCCGCACTGGGCAAGAAGATTCAGGTGACCGTGGACGAGCAGAAGGATCCCCATCATGTGGCTCCCAGCAGTGAACTGGTGACGGCTTTGCTGGATGCCTATCACGAAGTGACAGGCCGTCCCAAGGAGTGTATCGCCACTGGCGGCGGTACCTATGCCCGCTGTCTGGAAGAGGGCGTGGCCTTTGGCAGCGCTTTCCCGGAGGATGAAGAACTGGCCCATCAGGCAGGCGAGTATGCCAGCATTGATGGCCTGATGCAGAATGTGCAGATTTTCGCCCGGGCGATTGAACTGCTGGCGGGGGAATAAACGACAAAGCGCGGGGTGCAGGGGGATCATCCCCCTGCCGAGGTGTGGGGCAGAGCCCTACGAAACTGCACCGAAGCGCAAAACCCCGCAAGCGCAGCGAGCGCTGAAGGCGCAAGATGCGCGGCTGTCATTTGAATGAATTTGCTTGCTGTCGAATTTTTACAATACAAATTGATGGCTGCCTGTTACGATAGGCACACCAATAAATGGAGTGGTTGTAGTGAGCAGATTCAACGAAAAAGGATATTATGTAAAAGAAAACGCCCCCATCTATTGTACCAATGATATGGATGCTACTGCAAAATGGTTCGAGGATGTTCTGGGTTGGTACAGTCAGATTGTGGCATGGGATGCGGAAGGTAAAGGAAGCTATGGGGTTGTTTTTGACATGCTTCCGGAAGTCGAGCATACCCATCTGGCTCCTTTCACAGGTTTTCAGCTTTTTAAGGGAACCCCTGTACCGCATTTGATCTCCTTTATGCAGGTAAGCGATGTTGAGAAGATGCATCAATGGATTGTATCCAAAGGCTGGAAACAGGTAACGGAGATGGTAATGGAACCTTGGAGCAGAAAAACGTTTGTACTGACAACCATCGACGGATATACCATCAAAGTATTCGGGTAAGACCGGTACTGTTTGGCGGAGGGGAGAAAATGCGTCTACTGATCATTCGGCATGGCGAATCGGAAGCAGATCTGTTGGATGTCCATGAGGGTCGTGCTGATTTTGCATTGACAGCGAAGGGCCATCAGCAGGCAGAGGCTCTGGCACGTTTTGTGAAGGAACGATACATTCTCTCAGCCATCTATGCAAGTCCGTTGCAACGAGCTGTGCAAACGGCATGCCATTTGTCTGAAATTGCAGGTGTTACGGTAACAACCGATGATCGGCTGATGGAGTTCAACAATGGCCTGATTGCCGGGATGAATCGTCAAGAGGCCTTGAAAAAGTATCCTCCTGTCAAGGATCTGCCAGTTCATGCGGCAGTTTATGAACAGGAGTCGCGGCTGCACTTCCGCTGTCGTGCGGAGGAAGTGCTTTCTGAAATCATTTCCAATTCAGGCGAGGATGAGACTGTTGCCGTTGTATCCCACGGCGGCACGATCAACCAACTGTACAGCGCTTATCTCCGCTTGCCGATCGATTGCGGCACAGTGTTTCTGACGGGGGATACCGGCATTCACGAATGGTTGATCCGGGATGGAAAAAGAATCATCGTCGGTTCTAATTCTCTGGCCCATCTTTCATCAGAAAATTGACACAAAAACGAACCGCCCATTGCTCTTCAAAAGCAATGGGCGGTTCGTTTGTATGTTTGTCAAATTTCGTCAAATCTCCATAATGATCGGCAGGATCATGGGATTGCGCTTGATTTGATCGAAGATGTAGCGGTGCAGCTCATCCTTGATGCGGTTCTTCATGTTCTGCCACTCACTGCCATCGATGCGGCCGTAGCTGGCAATGATGCTGCGGGCCAATTCGCGGCTGTTTTCAATGATGTCCTCGTTCTCACGCACATACACGAAACCGCGGCTGATCAGGTCGGGGCCGGATACCAAGGTGCCGCTGTCCCGATCGATGGCCATGACCACGATGATCAAGCCGTCCTGACTGAGATGTTTACGGTCGCGGAGCACCACGTTACCCACATCGCCGATACCAAGGCCGTCCACCAGCACGCCGCCGGTGGGCACCGAGCCGGTGATGTCGAGGAAGTCGTCGCTCATCTCGATCACCTGACCGATTTCCGGAATGATGATGTTCTGGCTGGGGGTGCCCAGCGATTCCGCCAGTTCGGCGTGCTGCCACAGCTTGGCGTACTCGCCGTGAATGGGGATAAAGTAGCGGGGCTTGCACAGCACGTGCAGCAGCTTGATCTCTTCCTCGCAGGCGTGGCCGGAAACGTGTACTTCGCCCAACTGACCATACATCACGTTGGCGCCGCAGCGGTACAGCTGGTTGATAACGCGGGCTACCGGCTTTTCGTTGCCGGGGATGGGATGGGCAGAGATAATGACCATATCGGTAGGACGGATCTGCAGCTTGCGGTGTTCACCGTATGCCATGCGGGTGAGGCCAGCCATGGCTTCACCCTGACTGCCGGTGGTTACCACCAGCACTTCCTCGTCGGGATAGCTGTCGATATCGTCCACATCGATGATGTTTTCTTCGGGGATTTTCAGCTCACCGATGGACATGGCAACGCGGGTCACGTTCACCATACTGCGGCCTACAAAGCAAACTTTGCGTCCGAAGAGCTGAGCAGAATCCACCACCATCTGCACGCGGTGGATGTTGGAGGCAAACATGGCTACGATCACGCGGCCTTTGGCTTGCTGGAACATGTCGATGAAGGTTTGACCGATCTTGGTTTCGGACATGGTGTGGCCTTTGCGCTCCACGTTGGTGCTTTCGCACAGGAAAGCCAGCACGCCGTCGTTGCCCAACATGGCAAAGCTGGCAAGATCAGCTACTTCGCCGTCAATGGGGGTGAAGTCAATCTTGAAGTCGCCGCTGAACACAATGGTGCCCGCCGGACAGGTGATGGCAATGGCTACCGCGCCGGCGATGGAATGGTTCACATGGATGAACTTCACATGGAAACAGCCCAGATCCAGCTCGTCCCGGGGTTTGACCACGTTCAGGGGAATGCCGGCAACCCGGTGTTCCTTCAGCTTCAGATCCACCAGCGCCAGCGTCAGCTTGGTGCCGTACAGAGGCATGGGCACCTGCCGCAGCACATAGGGTGTTGCACCGATGTGGTCTTCATGACCATGGGTCAGCAAAAGACCCCGGATGCGATGCCGGTTCTTGATCAGATAGGTCACATCGGGAATGACCAGATCAACGCCCAGCATGTCTTCCTTGGGGAAGATGGAACCGCAGTCCACCACAAGCATGTCATCGCCGTATTCCACAACGGTGATGTTTTTACCAAATTCATCAACGCCGCCAAGAGGGATAATTTTGAGTCTCTGTTCGGTATCTGCCATTTGGGACCTCCTTCAGCGCGGGGTGCGCGAGCAATCGTAAAAGAAATAAACAAAGATAAGCATACAACAGCATATGCAAACAGCTGCTTATGCGTACGTTTCGTTCATTAGATTATCGATGGTTGTGCAAACGTTCCCATCTAACAACAATAGTATAACACAAGCGGAGAATTTTGAACAGGGGAGAAATGGAGTTTTTTTGGCGTATTTATGCAAAAAGCCACCCTTTGACAGCCTGCTTCAGGCAGGACTTTGGCAAGGGATGTGAAATGCGTGTGGATGCTCCGAAGTTCTTTCAAACAAAAACTGCTGCGCCGTTGAGCGCAGCAGCAGGCATGACAAATATCGAATGAGGAGATGCTTATTGAGATTTCAGCGTGATGTTTTTGTCGGTATAGAAGGTTACAAAGCCTACGTTCGTCCAGAAAGTGGGATCCCAGTGGATGCCCGGGGAACCCAGCAGAGGGCTTTGCAGATCGAGGGAGGAGACCACTTCAGTTTCTTCAGTGGTCTGCAGCGTGTCTACCAGATCATCGTAGCTTTGGGCGTAGCGTTTGGAGTGCCCCTGCACCAGATGGATCGCGGCTTTCAGGGGAGCGTATTCGCTGGTGACACGGAAGGGGGAAAGCGTCAGTGTGGTTTCAAAAACAGCAGCGAAGATCAGCGCAAAAGCCAGAACAAAAGCGATGGTCTTGTTCAGGCTGAACAGGTCGCCTTTCTGATAGACAGCGGACAGCCCCTGCGCGATCCAGACAACCAGCAGCGCTTCGTTAATGAACAGGAGTACAGTAAAGTGCAGAAACACCATGTTGTCGTGGCGGTCAAGGATGGGATAGGAGGAAAAGATCAACGGAAAGAAGGCGGCAGCAAGCACGCAGACTGAGCCAACGGGAACAAGGAACCAGTACTTGGGCAGCTTGGGAACATACTGGCTCAAACGCGCGAAGACGGGCAGCAGCAGGATGCCAAAGAAATAATACCGGCCTTCATGAGTGCAGGTCTGAATGGCATTGAGGAATGAATTCACAAAAGATTCGAACAGAGGCAGTCTTTCGCCCACCACCGCCTGACGGTTAGCGTTTCCGGGAGCCAAAATCGCGACCATGTAGCCGATCAGCAAAAATAGGAACGGAAGCAGAAAACGCAGGGATTTTTTTCGGGCAATGATATAAATGGCAAGAAAACCATACACCACAATGGACAGGGTAGGGGTCATCCAGTTGGCGCCGCCCAGAAGGAAGAAACCAATGCAGCTGAAGAAAAGGCCGATGCAGTTCTTGAAGGTCGCAGGCCGGTTGGCGGCAACCGCCTGAAAGAGGCAGGCAAAGAGCAGCAGGCTCAGCGCAAAGTAAAAAGTATAGTTGACAGCGCCGCTGTACCAGTAAATGCCGCCGGAAATATCAGGCATGGTCGTAATCAGCGCAATACTGAGCAATGCGGCGATCAGATGGATATAGGCACGGGGAATACCGGCGTTGATGATCCACAGGCATTTAGCAGCCTTATAGCTGGCGAAAATCATCAGGGCGATCACCAGAACAGGGTGAATAAAGCCGTAGGTATAGTTGAAGATATAGGGGGCGAATACGGACAGGAACATGGAGGAAAAAATGCCGTTGCGCGCATGCCAGATGCTGATGGTTTCTTTGATGGATGCGACAAAGGCCTGCCAGAACGAGCCGGTTTCCCGGTAAGTTACCGTAGGGGCGTACGGCTGGACAAGATCGTCTGCAATGGGGCGGTTATAGATGGATGTGATCAGCAGCGGAAGGATCAGAATGATCAATGCTGTAATGGCAAGGATCGATAATGTCTGGACAGAAATCGTACGCTTTTTCATGGCGTAAATCCTCCTTGGTTGGGTAAGTCGGCTTTGTCAGTATACCATACTTCAGCTCGTCAAAAAACTCGCCTACGGCGACTTTTTTGACGACTTTTGCACCGTTTGCCTAGGAGCCTACGGCTCCCCGGGCGGCAAACGGTGATAGGAATCCCTTGCTACGCAAGGGTTCCGAAACCACCGTACACGCCGCTGGTTTCGGATTGGCAATCGGAGGGCTGCGGCCCTCCGATACCTCTGGGGCTTTTTCGACAGTCTGCAGTATACCATACTTTTGATTGATGTAAAACATTGCAAAAAGGAAGGCATGAATTGTAAAGGGGCATCATGTCCGGATAACATGACACCCCTTTGTTTATTTGCCAGCAAAAATGCTTTATTCCTGCCCGCAGCCCAGCACGCCGGTATCCGGCTTCTGATCGTACACCTGTGCAATATGCGGTATCCATTCGGGTTTGCCGCTGATCAGCCTGTCGCACAGCTTCATGCCTGCAAGGCCAGCTGCCAGACCGATCAGACTGCCGCCCATGGCCCATAGTTCGTTGCCGCCGGATAGCTGGTTGCCCAGTAACAATCCCGCCACGAAGCAAATCAGCGGGATCACATAGGCCATCAGCGTGGCGCTGAGGAAGCGGCTATCCGGCAGCTCCACACGCACCCAGTCGCCTTCTTTGCAGTCAGCTTTCAGAGTGATGGAGCCAGTCTGACTCATGGCGTTGCAGCCACCGCATTTTTCGCAGGCATCGGGACGAATGTAAGTGATGGTAGCCATTCGGGTTTTTGGGTCGTATGCGGTCACCTGACCGAATTTGATCATAGGATTCACCTCGAAAAATGTATCCGTAAAAACAATTTCAGAACAATCCGGAAAAAACTTGGGAAAATAAAGAAGCTTTCCGCTGAAAGTATTGACAGACGCGTATGAGGGCGCTATAATATAGAATTGCATCAGTATCTAAACTGCTCATTCTATGCCGGTGCTCGCAGGTATTGTACATGCCTTTGCGAAAAAATGCAACAGGAAATTCCTGCTGCCTTGCAAACCGGTGTGAATTCTATGTTTTGGTCAGGTGCGAGGAACATAAGGGGTGATGGCATTTATGGTGCATGAAATGGTGCATGAAGTTCAAATGGGTAAGCACAGAACGCGCCAGAGCTTCTCTCACATCGACGAGATTCTGGATATGCCCGATCTCATCGAGGTGCAGAAGAACTCATACCAGCGCTTTTTGGAGACCGATCTTCGCGAAGTGCTGGACGACGTGTCGCCGATCGTAGACTACACGGAAAATCTCTCGCTGGAGTTTGTGGACTATTCTCTGGAAGAGCCCAAGAACAGCGTTGAACGCTGCAAGGAGCGCGACATGACTTATGCCGCGCCGCTGAAGGTTTTTGTCCGCCTGAAGAACCGCGAGACAGGCGAGATCAAGGAATCCGACGTTTTCATGGGTGACTTCCCCCTCATGACCGAGCACGGCACCTTTATCATCAACGGTGCGGAGCGCGTTATCGTCAGCCAGCTGGTCCGTTCTCCCGGCGTGTATTACGGCGATCAGATCGACAAGACCGGCAAGCACCTGTTTTCCACCACGGTGATCCCCAACCGCGGTGCCTGGCTGGAGTACGAAACCGACTCCAACAACGTGCTGTGGGTCCGTATCGACCGCGCCCGTAAGCTGCCCATCACGCTGATCCTGCGCGCACTGGGCTACGGCACTGATGCGCAGATCATCGACCTGCTGGGTGAGGACGAGCGCCTGATGGCCACCATCCAGAAGGGTGACGGCGCCAAGAGCATGGATGAAGGTCTCATCGAGATCTACAAGAAGCAGAAGCCCGGCGAGCCTCCCACGAAGGAGAGCGCCACCAACCTGTTCAACTCCCTGTTCTTCGACGCCAAGCGCTATGATTTGATGCGCGTAGGCCGCTATAAATTCAACAAGAAGCTCTCTCTGGCGACCCGTATTCAGGATCGGATCGCTGCGGAGGATATCGTCAATCCCGAGACCGGCGAAGTGATGGCCAAGGCTGGCGATGTGATCGAAAAGGACGTGGCCCGTGCCATCCAGAACGCCGGTATCAACGAGGCGTATGTGGATGTGGACGGCAAGGCCCATAAGGTTGTGGGCAACCATTTTGTGGATGCTGCCTGCTACCTGCCCTTTGACCCCAAGGAAGCCGGCGTGCAGGAGCAGGTGCTCTACCCCGTGCTTAAGGAGATTCTGGCCACCTGCGATGGCGAGGAAGCTCTCCGCAACAAGGTCAAGGAGCGTCTCCACGACCTGATGCCCAAGCACATCATCACCGAGGACATCGTGGCCTCCATCAGCTACCTGCTGGGCCTGCCCTATGGCATCGGCTTCACCGATGATATCGACCATCTGGGCAACCGCCGTCTGCGCTCTGTGGGCGAGCTGCTTCAGAACCAGATCCGCATCGGTCTGAGCCGTCTGGAGCGCGTGGTGCGTGAGCGCATGGCCATTCAGGATGCCGACGATGTAAAGCCCGGCGAACTGATCAACATCCGCCCGGTGAGCGCAGCCATCAAGGAGTTCTTCGGCTCCTCCCAGCTGTCTCAGTTCATGGATCAGCCTAACCCGCTGGCTGAGCTGACCCACAAGCGCCGTCTGTCCGCTCTGGGCCCTGGCGGTCTGAACCGCGACCGTGCCTCTTTCGAGGTCCGCGACGTTCACTACAGCCACTATGCCCGTATCTGCCCCATTGAGACCCCTGAAGGTCCCAACATCGGTCTGATCGGCTCTCTGGCTACCTATGCCCGCATCAACGAGTACGGCTTCATCGAAGCTCCCTACCGCAAGATCGATCCCAAGACCCACAAGGTCACCGATGAGATCGTCTACCTGACTGCCGACGAAGAAGACTTCTTCGTGGTGGCGCAGGCCAAGGAGCCTCTGGAGGCCGATGGAACCTTTACCAACGAATATATCACCGTCCGTGACAAGGCCGAGTTCGTGCAGGTACACCGTGAGAACGTTGACCTGATCGACGTCAGCCCCCGTCAGATCGTTTCCGTCGCCACCGCCATGATCCCCTTCCTGGAGAACGACGACGCTACCCGCGCTCTGATGGGTTCCAACATGCAGCGTCAGGCCGTGCCTCTGCTGGTGCCTGAAGCCCCCATCGTTGGTACCGGTATGGAATTCAAGGCTGCCCACGACAGCGGCGTTGTGCTGCTGAGCAAGGAAAGCGGCGTGGTGGAAAAGGTTGCCGGCGATGTGATCGTTGTCCGCGATGACAACCGCGAAGCTCATACCTACAAGCTGAGCAAGTTTGCCCGCTCCAACCAGGGCACCTGCATCAATCAGCATCCCCGTGTCAAGGCTGGTCAGCGCATCGAAAAGGGCGACCTGCTGGCGGACGGCCCCTCCACCGAAAAGGGTGAGATCGGTCTGGGCCGCAACGTGCTCATCGGCTTCATGACCTGGGAAGGCTACAACTACGAAGACGCCGTCCTCATCAGCGAAAAGCTGGTCAAGGAAGACATCTATACCTCCATCCACATCGAGGAGTTCGAATCCGAAGCCCGCGAAACCAAGCTGGGACCGGAAGAGATCACCCGTGACATTCCCAACATCGGCGATGACGCCATCAAGGATCTGGACGAAGACGGTATCATCCGCATCGGCGCCGAGGTCCGTGCAGGCGACATCCTGGTGGGTAAGGTGACCCCCAAGGGCGAAACCGACCTGACTGCTGAAGAACGCCTGCTGCGCGCCATCTTCGGCGAAAAGGCCCGCGAGGTGCGCGACACCTCTCTGCGTGTGCCCCATGGCGAAGGCGGTATCGTCGTTGACGTGAAGGTCTTTACCCGCGAAAACAAGGACGAGCTGTCTCCCGGCGTGAACATGATGGTTCGCGTCTACATCGCTCAGAAGCGTAAGATCAGCGTGGGCGACAAGATGGCAGGCCGCCACGGTAACAAGGGTGTTGTTTCCCGCATTCTGCGCGAAGAGGATATGCCCTTCATGCCCGACGGCACCCCCCTGCAGATCGTTCTGAACCCCCTGGGCGTTCCCTCCCGTATGAACATCGGTCAGGTGCTGGAAGTGCACCTTGGCATGGCTGCCAAGACCCTTGGCTGGCATGTTGCCACGCCAGTGTTCGACGGCGCCACCATGGATGACATTGCCAAGTGTCTGGAAATGGCTGGCAAGGATCCCAGCGGCAAAACCATCCTTTACGACGGTCGTACGGGCGAGCCCTTCGAAAACCCTGTCACCGTCGGTTACATGTACTTCCTCAAACTCCACCATCTGGTCGACGACAAGATGCACGCCCGCTCCGTCGGTCCGTACTCTCTCGTCACCCAGCAGCCTCTGGGCGGTAAGGCCCAGTTCGGCGGTCAGCGCTTCGGCGAGATGGAAGTCTGGGCTTTGGAGGCCTACGGCGCCGCCAATACCCTGCAGGAGATCCTCACTGTGAAGTCCGACGATATCGTGGGCCGTGTCAAGGCTTACGAAGCCATCGTCAAGGGCACCAACATCCCCGCTCCCGGCGTGCCGGAGAGCTTCAAGGTTCTCATCAAGGAACTCCAGTCCCTGGCGCTGGATATCCGCGTGCTGGATGCCAATAAGGAAGAAATCATCATCCGCGAGCTGGATGACGAAGACTTCGATATGGACATCTCTTCCTCCCGCGGCGAAGAAAAGGCCGAAGAAGAGACCGAAGAAGTTGCCACCGCTGAGCAGGAAGCTGCCGCTGATGTGGACATGGATGTTGATTTCAGCATGGATGCGCTGGATGATTTCGATATGGATCTGGGCGATGACCTGGGTGCTATGGATTTCAGCGACCCCATGGATGAGGAGTAACACCCGTCAAGCCGATACACTGAAAGGAAGTGCCGAATTTTGTTTGACCTGAACAATCTTGATTCCATCCAGATCGGCATGGCTTCTCCAGAGCAGATCCGTGCATGGAGCTGCGGCGAGGTTACCAAGCCTGAAACCATTAACTATCGTACCTTGAAGCCTGAAAAGGACGGCCTGTACTGCGAGCGCATCTTTGGACCTACCAAGGACTGGGAGTGCAACTGCGGTAAGTACAAGCGCATTAAGTTCAAGGACAAGAATAAGATCTGCGACAAGTGCGGTGTGCAGGTAACCCGCGCTAAGGTTCGCCGTGAGCGCATGGGCCACATCGAGCTGGCTGCCCCTGTAAGCCATATCTGGTATTTCAAGGGCATCCCCAGCCGTATGGGTATGCTGCTGGACATCAGCCCCCGCACGCTGGAGAAGGTGCTGTATTTCGCCAACTTCATCGTGCTGGATCCCGGCGATTCCAGCCAGACCGGCCTGAAGATGCACGAGCTGATCAACGATGCCAAGTACCGCGAGGTAGAGGCCAAGTGCGGTCGCGGCAGTTTCCGTGCCGGTATGGGTGCGGAGGCTGTGAAGGAGCTGCTCCAGTCTTTGGATCTGGATCAGCTCAGCGTGCAGCTGAAGAAGGAAATCGCTGAACTGGCTGAGAAGGAACGCGATCGCGATACCGAAGGCCAGAAGCGTGCCCGCGCTGTGAAGCGTCTGGAAGTGGTGGAAGCTTTCCGCCTGTCCAATAACAAGCCCGAGTGGATGATTCTGGACGTGATTCCGGTTATGCCCCCGGATCTGCGCCCCATGGTACAGCTGGACGGCGGCCGTTTTGCCACCTCCGACCTCAATGACCTGTACCGCCGTGTCATCAACCGCAACAACCGTCTCAAGAGACTGATCGAGCTGCGCGCTCCCGACATCATTGTCCGCAACGAGAAGCGCATGCTGCAGGAAGCTGTTGACGCCCTGATCGACAACGGTCGCCGCGGTCGTCCTGTGACGGGCCCCGGCAACCGCGCCCTCAAGTCCCTGTCTGACTTCCTGCGCGGCAAGCAGGGTCGTTTCCGTCAGAACCTGCTGGGTAAGCGTGTTGACTACTCCGGTCGTTCCGTTATCGTTGTCGGCCCCGAACTGAAGCTGTATCAGTGCGGCGTGCCCAAGGAAATGGCGCTGGAGCTGTTCAAGCCCTTTGTTATCGAACGTCTGGTGGCCCAGAACAAGGCTCACCACGGCAAGAACGCCAAGCGCATGGTGGAAAAGGGCCGCCCCGAGGTGTGGGATATCCTTGAAGAAGTGATCAAGGAGCATCCGGTGCTGCTCAACCGTGCACCTACGCTGCACCGTCTGGGCATTCAGGCCTTCGAGCCCGTGCTGGTAGAAGGCAAGGCCCTCAAGCTGCATCCTCTGGTATGTACCGCTTACAACGCCGACTTTGACGGCGACCAGATGGCTATCCACGTGCCGCTGAGCTTGGAAGCGCAGGCAGAAGCCCGTTTCCTGATGCTGGCCCACAACAACATCCTGAAGCCTCAGGATGGTAAGCCCGTTATGTCTCCTTCTCAGGACATGGTTATCGGCTGCTACTACCTGACACTGGAAAACCCCGATGCTTTGGGCGGCTTCCAGAAGGATGAAAATGGCGAGTATATCGTGGACGAGAAGGGCGAACCTGTCCGCCACAGCTACGGCAGCCCCGACGAAGCCATGCTGGCCTATCAGACTGCACAGTTGAGCCTGCAGGCTCCCATCCGCGTCCGTGTGGAACGTGAGTTTGACGGCGTGAAGGCTACTAAATCCATTAACTGCACCTTGGGTCAGCTCATCTTCAACGATGTGATTCCGCAGGATATCGGACGTAAGCCCCGTACCTGCATGGAAGAAATGTTCCCGCTGGAAGTTGACACCCTTGTTGGCAAGAAGGAACTGGGCAAGGTCGTCGATGAAGTGTATCTGAAGCACGGCATCCATCGTACTGCTCAGGTGCTGGATAACATCAAGGCGCTGGGCTTCAAGTATTCCACTCGTGGCGCTGTTACTGTTGCTGTTAGCGACATCAAGGTGCCTGTGGATAAGCCCGCCATCATGGAAGAAGCCGACAAGAATGTTGCCGAGATCAACGACATGTACCGCATGGGTATGGTGTCCGAGGACGAGCGCTACAGCATGGTCGTGGAGATCTGGAACAACACCACTGCCAAGCTGCGCGGCATGATTCTGCCCGGTCTGAGCAAGTTCAACCCCATCCGCATGATGACCGACTCCGGTGCCCGTGGTAGCGCCGCTCAGGTTTCCCAGCTTGCCGGTATGCGCGGTCTGATGGCTTCTCCCAGCGGTCGTACGCTGGAATTGCCCATCCGTGCTAACTTCCGTGAAGGTCTGGGCGTGCTGGAATTCTTCCTGTCCTCTCACGGTAGCCGTAAGTCTCTGGCTGATACCGCTCTGCGTACGGCTGACTCTGGTTACCTGACCCGCCGTCTGGTGGACGTTTCTCAGGAAGTGATCGTCCGCGAGGATGACTGCTTTGCCACTCGTGGCGAAAAGGTCCGCGGCATCACCATTCAGGAGATCAGCATCAACAACCAGATTATCGAAAGCCTGGAGGATCGCCTGATCGGTCGTGTGGCTGCTGAAGATATCATCCATCCCGAAACCGGCGAGATTCTGGTCTCCCTTAACGAGACCATTACCCACGATAAGGCCAAGCTGGTCGTCAAGGCCGGCATCACCAAGGCGCAGGTACGCTCTGTGCTGACCTGCCGCAATGAAACCGGCGTTTGTGCCCGTTGCTACGGCATGAACCTTGCCACCGGTGGCGCTGTGGATGTGGGTGAAGCCGTTGGTATCATCGCTGCTCAGGCTATCGGTGAACCCGGTACCCAGTTGACCATGCGTACGTTCCATACCGGCGGTATCGCCAGCGGCGACGATATTACGCAGGGTCTTCCCCGCGTCGAAGAACTCTTCGAAGCCCGTAAGCCCAAGCGTGATGCCATCCTCAGCGAAATCTCCGGTAAGGTTTCTCTGGGCGAAAACAAGAAAAAGCGCGAGATCGTGGTTACCTCTGTGGACGATGCTCACGAGCAGAAGACCTATCAGATCAACTACGGCAGCCGCTTGAAGGTAAACGAAGGCCAGATGGTGGAGGCCGGTCAGGAACTGATCGAAGGCTCCATCAATCCCCACGACCTGCTGCGCATTCTGGGCGTGAAGGCTGTGCAGGATTATCTGCTGCGCGAAGTTCTCAGCGTATACCGTCAGCAGGGCGTTAACATCAGCGATAAGCATATTGAGGTTATCGTCAAGCAGATGCTGCGCAAGGTTCGCGTGGAGGACAGCGGCGATACCAGCCTGCTGCCCGGCTCTCTGGTGGATATCTACCGTTTCGAGGAAGCCAACAAGGAGACCATCATGGCTGGCGGCAACCCCGCCATCGCCAAGCGCGTGCTGCTGGGTATCACCAAGGCTTCTCTGGCAACGGAGAGCTTCCTGTCCGCCGCTTCCTTCCAGGAGACCACCCGCGTGCTCACCGATGCCGCTATCAAGGGCAAGGTTGACCCGCTGCTGGGCCTGAAGGAGAACGTGATCATCGGTAAGCTGATTCCTGCCGGTACCGGCATGAAGCGCTACAGCGATATCAATCTGGTGGAGAACTTCTAAGTTCAAACCAAGGAAAAGGACTGCTGCGATTTTGCAGCAGTCCTTTGCTGTATGGAGAAAGAGTGGCACACAATGAATACTTTGAAAAAATACCTGCCAAGTTTGATCATTTTCAGCATTTTTGAGGCAGTTGCCATCACTTTGTGGCTCAGCAAGGACAATTTGTTCTATCTGTTTAACTTTACGTACATCGGTGGGTTTCTTGCTTTGGGGCTCGTTCTGTATGCACGGAAATACAAATACGCCCGTCAGGTGGTGCAGTTGGGCGTTGGGCTGTATATGCTGGTCTATCTGGGGCTGATGTGCAATGAAAACATGCAGATCGAAGGTTTCTGGTACTATTTGTTTCTTGGTGTGTTTGAAGCTGCCACGATCCATTATGCTGTTGCCAAGATCTTTGGGCCGCTGGTGTTTGGGCGTGGCTGGTGCGGCTATGCCTGCTGGACTGCAATGGTGCTGGATTTCCTGCCATACAAACAGCCTGAGGAACCAAGAAGAAAACTGGGCTTTTTGCGTTATGTGATGTTTGGGCTGTCGTTGGCATTTGTCAGCGGTTTGTTTCTGCTCCAGGTACAGGAGCTGGAGACTGTGATGTTCTGGAGCTTTGTGATTGGGAATGGGCTGTATTATGCTGCTGGCATCGCTCTGGCCTTTGCTTTCAAGGACAACCGGGCGTTCTGCAAGTATCTTTGCCCCATCACGGTTTTTCTGAAGCCGGCAAGCTACTTTTCCCTTATGCGAATAACCGTGGACACTGATCGCTGCGTTTCCTGCGGAAAGTGCAAACAGGTCTGTCCTATGAATGTGGATCTGCTGAATCCAGCAAGGAGCAGAGCAAACGGTACGGAATGCATTTTGTGCATGAATTGTGTGAATGCCTGTCCCAAAGAAGCGGTTAAGTTGTGAATAACGGATACAGTCAATGGATGATACATATCAAACCATGAGAAGATAGCACTTGTGTTTTGCTCTGTCATCCTCTATAATAGCAACGCCGACAGTTCATTTGTGCCATCCTGTCGTTAAACAAAACCAGGACTGCGATTCATCCTTACGGGATGAAAGCGGCTTTGCGTTTTGCAGAGCCTTTTCTTTTGCAGAAACAGGCAGGTTTGGTGGGGCAGGTACTGGGCTGCGGATCCTGAGGAGAAGGAGAAAGATCTGTGAAGCAACGTATTATGAAAGAAGCGGCTGAATTCCGGCTGCTGCTGCGCTCCATTCCTGCAACAGTGGTCACGCTGTTTGTGGTCAGCGTGATCTGTATGAATCTGCTGGCGAATAAAACGCTTTTGCAGCTGGATTGGATCGCTTTGGATGGCGGTGTACTGATCTCCTGGCTGTCCTTTATGTGTATGGATGTGATCACCAAGCATTTCGGGCCCAAGGCATCCAACAGTATCACCCTGCTGGCTGCAGGGATCAATCTGCTCACCTGCCTGATCTTTTTTGCAGCCAGTGCCATTCCTTCCAATGCAGGAGATTTCGGCGCTTTTGACAGCATCTTTGGCGGTGCATGGTTTATTCTGCTGGGAAGTACGGTGGCATTTCTGGCATCAGGGTTCATCAACAATACCCTGAATTGGCTCGTTGGACAGGCATTCCGGCGCAATCCGGATGGCAGGGCAGCCTATGCTGCCAGAACGTATATTTCCACATTTGTGGGGCAGTTTCTGGATAATTTCATATTCTCAATGATTGTCTTTGTGGGCTTTGCACCGCTATTCTGGAATGGTTTTCACTGGACTCCTCTCCAATGCACCACATGTGCACTGACGGGCGCTGTGGCTGAGTTATTGATGGAGATCGCATTCTCTCCGATGGGGTATCGCATTTCGCGGCGCTGGCAGACAGAAGCGGTAGGAAAAGAGTATCTGGATGCAATCAAGGAGGCAGAGGGCGTATGAAAGTTTTGATTACAGGTACATCGCAGGGAATTGGCAAGGCGATTGCAGAGGAGTTTCTGCACAACGGACACAGGGTCTATGGTATTGACCGGGAAGTGAGTAGCATTGAGCATACAGACTATACTCATTTTGTGTGCGATGTGCGGGATCGGGATCATCTGCCGAAACTGGACCGAGTAGAGATCCTCATCAATAATGCCGGAACGCAGAATGAAGCAGATATTGATATCAATTTGAAAGCGCTCATCCATATAACAGAAATCTATGGGGTACAGCCTGATATAAAGTCTGTATTGAATATTGGTTCTGCCAGCGGACATACCGGCGCGGAATTTCCGGAGTACTGTGCCAGCAAGGGCGGTGTGATGGCATATACCAAAAATGTAGCTATGCGTATCGCCCCCTATGGCGCGACATGCAACAGCCTTGATCCTGGCGGCGTGCTGACTCCCCTGAACGAATGTGTTATGAATGATCCCGAACTGTGGGCGCAGATCATGGAGGAAACGCCACTGAAACGGTGGGCAACACCGCAGGAGATCGCTCAGTGGGCGTATTTTCTTACGGTTGTCAATCGGTTTTGTACCGGTCAGAGCATTCTGGTGGATGGCGGCGAAGCCATCAATTATCATTTTGTCTGGAAAGACTGATCATGCAGATCCCCGTCGTGCTGCCGCTGAGAATGGACAGCAGGGCGGTGATCTGCATATTGGATATTTTTAGCTTATGAAAAGCGAAACTGGGCCAATCCATTGCTGAGGGGTTCGTGATATAATGTTCATAGAGACCATACGTTGCATACGAACGGAGGAATAAGAATGAAAAAGCAATGGCCTTTGGATACTGCAGTTTCTTTTGATCCATATGCTGGCGAACCCAATCGGGATGGCGATCAGGGATACGAGATTCTGGATGGGGGAAAAGTGTTTTTCCGCATCAAGGCTCCCAACGCCAAGGAAGTTGCGATCGATCAGTTTGGCAATATGCAGCTGCTGAGCAAAGTGGATGATGAAATGTGGGAAGGTACCGTCACTTTTGGTGAGGGTTTTAAGTATTTCTTCCTGAAAATCGATGGCGCGGATGTGTTGAATCCTTATCTGCCTATCGGTTATGGCTGCTGCCGTCCCATGAACTTTGTGGATATTCCTGTGGCTGGCGAAAACTGGGATGAACTGGAAGGCATCCCGCATGGCAGCGCCGCCCGGCATTATTATCCCTCCACGGTTACCGGAAAAATGGAAAGCTGTCTGGTATACATGCCTCCTTTCTTTGATGCCACCAAGAAGTACCCGGTGCTCTACTTGCAGCATGGCTATGGTGAGAATGAAACCGGTTGGGTGTATCAGGGGCATTTGCTTCGCATTGCCGATCAGCTGCTGGCAAAGGGCGAGATGCAGGAAATGATCATTGTGATGGGCAATGGCATGACGCAGATCAACTTTGCGGAAAGCGGACGCATGCTGTTCCCGGAAGTGCTGCTGAAGGATTTGATTCCTTACATTGAGAGCACCTTCAATGTATATACCGATAAGTGGCATCGCGCCATGGCAGGCCTTAGCATGGGCAGCTATCAAACCAGCATTGTCACCCTGTCCAACCCGGATCAGTTCGGCTATGCGGGCGTGTTCAGCGGTTTCCTGCGCTTCCCCCGCGGCGGTGAGGAAACCCATCTGGCGCTGCTCGATGACGCTGAGAAGTTCAACGAGAGCTTCCGTGTTTTCTATCGTGCCATGGGTACTGAGGATCAGTTCTTCAACAGCTTTGAAAGCGATGACGAGATGCTGAAAGATAAGCCTGTTACCATGATCCGCCGTACCTTCCCCGGCGGCCACGACTGGAGTGTCTGGCGCCGCTGCATCCACGATTTCCTACCGATGATTTTCAAAGATTGATCAACAAAAGCACCATCTTCCTCTGTGTTTTGCAGATGAAGATGGTGCTTCTGTTTATGCATCGGTATCGATTCGTAATCTTTGCCTGCGGAATGCAGATGGTGACATTCCATATCGTTTCTTGAACTGGAGATAAAATGTCTGGCGATTGGAGAAGCCGATCATGTTATCGATCTCGTTGATGGGAATGGCAGGTTGTGCCAGCAGTTCCTCAGCGGCAGCCAGCCGGCAGGCTGTAACACTTTCCCAAAGGGTCTTGCCGGTGGCTTTCTTGTAGATCCGCTCCAGATAGGTCACATTCAGGCCGATGTGTTCTGCGATCTGTTCGTTATTACGGATCAGGTAGAACGATTCCTTGATGTAGTTCTGCGCTTTTGCTGTATAAAACTGCACGGAGGTTTGCTCCGTCTGTGGCAGCCTTGCAATCTCCGACAGCAAATGGTAGCTCAGGGAGTTCAGGAAGAATGGATCGCGGCGGCAGTCATATTCCCGTGCCAGACGAAGTATATCACCGTGCAGCGACCGCGCATCCGGAAAGACGATTGCGCCAACCAGTGTCTGGAACAAATGGCGGATATCCTGCGCCTGGTTGAGCACATCCCTCATGCAGGGCATGGCGGCAGGTTCGTTTTCTGCAGCGAACGACAGTGATAGTCCCATTACCGTGCAAGGATGCTCATGATTGAAACTGATCTTGTGGGGGAGGGAGGAGTCCAGCAGGATCAGATTCCGTTTGTTCAAATGATACGGAACACCTGCAATTTCATAGACACAGCACCCCTCTGCAATATAGTTGCATTCGATAAAGCCATGCTGATGGATATCCATGGTGTAATATTTCCAGTTACCGTTGATGTAAGCCATATCGGTGTACAGCGGCTTGTTCGGCAAAATATCGAGATTCACAGGAATTCCTCCTTCCATCGCAGCATAGCATATCATGTTAAAAATCGCAACCATACCAATAAAACAAGTCGCGATAAGGTATGGAAAAACTGTGAGGATTCCGGTAGAATAAGGGTGCATAATCCGTTGAATAACCGGCAGTCTGCCGGATCGTATCAGAACAAACCAAAGAACAGGAGAGAATGCGTATGGCGATCCGTTATTGTGAAGAAAGCAGAAGTTTTCAACTGGACACAAAGGCATCTTCTTATGTGATCGGCGTGGTGGATGCAGAGGGCTTTGTGGGACACGCCTATTTTGGCAAAAAACTGGGTGCAGATGATGTGACCTATCTGATGCGCACTGGCGAAAATCCCTTTACGCCGGAAACCAACGCCCGCGACCGGCTTTCCTTTCTGGACAGTTTCCCCATGGAGTATCCCTGCGGCGGCGTAGGCGATTTCCGGGAAAGCGCCATCGTGGTCAGAAGCAGCGATGGTCATCGTGGGTTGCAGCTTACCTACGACAGCCACCAGATTTTCAAAGGCAAGAAACCGCTGGAAGGTCTGCCTGCCACCTGGGGCAGCGAGGAGGATACCGAAACGCTGGAACTGGTGTTGGTTGATAAGGCGCTGAGCCTGAAGGCGATTCTTTCCTACAGCATCTTTGAAGGAATTGATGCAGTGGTCAGAAGTGTGAAGTTGATCAACGAAAGCCAGCAGCCGGTATTGATCGACCGGATCATGTCCGCGTCCATGGATATGGATAACCGGGAGTATGATAAGATCCTGCTGCATGGTTCCTGGGCCCGGGAACGCCGCATTGACCGCACCCCTGTCAACTATGGCATTCAGGGCATGTCCTCCATTCGCGGCGAGGAGGGCCACCAGAATCATCCCTTCATGGCCTTGCTGGACAAGACCGCTACGGAAGACGCCGGCGATGTTTACGGCATCAATTTGATCTATTCCGGCAATTTCCTCACCCAGACCGACCGCAGCCAGTTTGACAGCGTGCGCCTGATGACGGGCATCAATCCGGAAGGTTTCTGCTGGAAACTGAACCCCGGCGAAAGCTTCCAGTCTCCCGAGGCGGTGCTGGTGTATTCCGCAGAGGGACTCAATGGCATGAGCCACGCTTTCCATGATCTGTACCGGGAGCATCTCATCCGCGGCGAATACCGCAACAAAAAGCGGCCGATTCTGATCAACAACTGGGAAGCCACCTATTTCAACTTCAATACCGAAAAACTGTTGGATATCGCCCGTCAGGCATCGCAGTTGGGCATTGAGATGCTGGTGATGGATGATGGCTGGTTCGGTAACCGTTTCGATGATAACCGGGCGCTGGGTGACTGGTTCGTTAACGAAGAAAAGCTGCAGGGCGGCCTGCGGTATCTGGTGGATGAGGTCAACAAGCTGGGCATGAAGTTCGGCATCTGGCTGGAACCTGAGATGATCAGCCCGGATTCTGACCTGTACCGTGCCCATCCTGACTGGGCGATTCAGATTCCCGGCAGAACCGCTGGTCTGGCCCGCAATCAGTATGTGCTGGATATGTCCAGAACCGAAATTCAGGACTATATCTTTGATTTGATTTCCAAGGTGTTGCGCAGCGCAAACATTGAATATGTCAAGTGGGATATGAACCGGCCTCTGGCGGATATCGGCAGCTATGCCCTCACAGCAGAGTGTCAGGGCGAACTGTACCACCGGTATGTGCTGGGCGTCTATCGTTTGCAGGAGCGTCTGGTGACTGAGTTCCCGCACCTGTTGCTGGAAAACTGCTCCGGCGGCGGCGCCCGCTTTGACGCGGGCATGCTGTACTACAGTCCCCAGATCTGGTGCTCTGACGATACCGATGCCATTGAACGCCTGTCCATTCAGGAAGGCACGGCGCTGATCTATCCTCTCTCTGCCATGGGCGCGCACGTAAGCGATTGTCCCAACCACACCGTAGGCCGCACCACGCCCTTTGAAACCAGAGGTTATGTGGCGCTGGCAGGCACCTTCGGCTATGAACTGGATGTGACCAAGATCCCCGAGGAAGACCGGAACATGATTCCGCAGCAGGTCGCCATGTACCACAAGTATAATGATCTTGTCCGCACCGGTGATTATTACCGCATTGCCTCCTATCAGCAGAATCATATGTATGACTGCTACATGGTGGTGGCAAAGGATCGCTCCGAAGCGCTGGTCACCTTCATTCAGGTGATGGGCAGAGCCAATGCTCATTCCCGCCGCATTCTGCTCAAGGGCCTTTGCCCGGATAAAACCTACCGTATTGAGGGCGAAGAGCGCACCTATTTGGGCAGCACCCTGATGCAGGCTGGTCTTCTGGTGGGCAATCTGTGGGGCGACTACAAGGGCAAGCTCATCCATATTGTAGAGGCTTGACCAGCCGGTTGCCGCGTTGATATCATCCCAATGTTGGAGGAATCCTATGAAGATCAATACAGCCGACATGAAATGGATTCGGGCGCCCAAGCAGTACAGCATCACGGAGGATCGGGTGGAGATCATCACCCAGCCCCATACTGATCTGTGGCAGCGTACGTACTATCACTTCCGCAATGATAATGCGCCCGCTTTACAGCAGGAAACGGAAGAAGAGTACTTTTCTTTCTCCTTCAAAACAGAATTCGACAGCAAGGTACGCTTCGATCAAAGCGGCGTTGTGATGTACCTGAACAGCGATAACTGGCTCAAAGCTTCCATTGAGTATGAGAATGACCGGATCCAGCGACTGGGCAGTGTGGTGACCAACAATGGTTATTCAGACTGGGCATCCATAGATGTGGATGCAGGAATCAAAAGCATGTGGTTCCGGCTCAGCCGCCGTGGACAGGATTTCTGCATCGAGAATTCTGAGGATGGCGAGCATTACAATCAGATGCGCATCTGCCACATGTTCAACGCAGAAAAGACCGTCCGCTTTGGCATCTATGCGTGCAGCCCGGAGGAATCCAGTTTCAAGGCGGTGTTTTCCCATCTGGAACTGACGGAATGCAAATGGCAGGCGCATGATGGTCAAGCACCGGATGAAGCATAACCGTTCGGAAGAGCGATAAAAGCATCAAAAAACCAATCCCGCAAGCGGTAAGCTGGCGGGATTGGTTTTTCATATGTGTTTTTTTGTTTGTCAGATATCAGGTCTGAATCTGGAGAAGCTGCTCCAGCATGCCGTCATCATCGAACACCAGGAAGTCCCGTACGCCGATGCCAACCTGCTGTCCATCCGTCAGATCTTTGAAAGCATAACCGGGCGCGATCACGCGGACAAGGCTGTCACCCACGCGTATACGGCAGTCATCCACATCGCCCAGATAGTACTGAGACTCCAACACGCCGGTGAGCTGTCCTTCTTCCGGGGTTGTGAAGAACAGGTTCTCGGGGCGGATCGCTACTTCCACCTTGCCGGTCTTGGGGCCGTCGTAGAGGATGGACTGGTTGTTCATGGCAGGGAAGGTGATCTTGCCATCCTTGGCTTCCCCCTTGAAGAACTCCACCTTGCCCAGGAAGTCTGCCACAAATTGATTACTGGGCTGGTTGTAGATCACTTCAGGGCTGTCGCACTGCTGCACCACGCCACGGTTGATCAGGAAAATTCGGTCAGACATCGCCATGGCTTCGGTCTGGTCGTGGGTCACGTACACGACGGTAATGCCCAGTTCCTTCTGGATTTCCTTGATTTCAAAGCGCATGGATTCACGCAGCTTGGCATCCAGATTGCTCAGCGGTTCGTCCAAAAGAAGCAGCTTGGGCGCAGCCACCAATGCGCGGGCCAGTGCCACACGCTGCTGCTGACCGCCGGAAAGCTGATTGGGGAAGCGATCCGCATACTGGGACAGATGAACGATACCCAGCACACGCTCTACCTGCTTTTTGATATCTGCCTTGGGGGTCTTCTTGATGGTGAGGGGGTAAGCCACGTTATCAAAAACGTTCATGTGGGGCCATACGGCGTAGGACTGGAATACCATGCCCACACTGCGCTTTTCCGGGGGAACGAAGGTTTTGCCGCCGGATACCAGTTGATCGTCAATGTAGAGTTCGCCGGAAGTGGGCTTTTCGAAACCAGCAATGATGCGCAGCATGGTGGTCTTGCCGCAGCCAGAGGGGCCCAGCAGCGTTACAAATTCGCCGTCCTGAAAGGTTTCGTTGAACTCTTTGAGCACCACGTTATCGCCAAAGGACTTGGTGATATGCTTAATGGTTACAGTTGCCATCAGGATCCGTCCTTTCTTGTCAGAGAGAAAATCCTGCCGTACCGGGCGTTATGCCGGCCCGGTCAGATGGAGAACTCACCCTTGGTGAGCTTGTTGAGCAGGAAGTTGATCGCCACAACGATCAGCAGAATGCCAAATGCCATTGCCGAGGCCTGCTGCTGGCTGGTGTAAGTCCAGTATTCATACAGCTGGAAGCCAATCGTCTTGGTATTGTTGGAATAGAGCAGCGCAGTCATGGACAGTTCGTAGAAACTGGGGATGAAGATCAGGAACCAACCGGCGGCAATAGAGGGGAAGATCAACGGACCGGTGATCTTGAACATGGTCTTTGCCCAGCTGGCACCGGAGATCTGCGAGCATTCTTCCAGCGATACGTGGATCTGGCTCATGGCGGAAACCACCGTACGCATGCCCATCATCAGGTACTTGATCAAATACGCGATGATCATGATATAGGCAGTATTGTAAATGTTGACGCCGAAATCGCCCTTCATGGTCATGATCAGGCCCAACGCGATTACTACAGAGGGCGTACCGGAACCCAGCGTGATCAGGAAGTCGGGGATCTTGCGCCCGCGGATCCGGGTGCGCTGCAACAGGTAGCTCATGGTGCAAGCCACCACGATGCCCACCGTGGCAGTGATGGCACCGAAGATCAGTGAGTTCTTCAGGCATTCCAGTGTTTCGGAACGGGTGAAGATGGTCTGCCAGTGGCTGAGGGTAATGTTGGAGAAATCCAGCAGGGATTTGCCCAGGTCCACCTTGAAGGAGGTGGTCAGGATGGTGGCAAAGGGGATGAGGATCACCACAACAGCAAACAAACCAACCAGCATCGTCAGCGGGATACGCCACTTGTTCAGCTCCACGATGTTGGGGCGGGTAGATTTACCGGATACCGTAATGTACTGTTTCTTGGCGATCACAAAGTCTGAAATGTACAGAACAATAATGGCAATCAGCATCAGGAAAACGGAAAGGCCTGTGGCATCACTGAGGCCTTGCGCGCCAATGCCGTTGTACTCAATAATACGGGTGGTCACGGTGTGAACCTTGCCCGGTGCGCCAATGATGGAGGGAATGCCGTAGCAGCTTGCAGCGCATACAAACACCAGCAGAGCACCGGCGATCAGGCTGGGGGTCATCATGGGCAAGGTGACCTTGAATACCGTCTTCAGGGGAGAGGCACCGCTGACGCGGCTGGCTTCTTCCAGAGAAGGATCCATTTTCTCCATGGCGCGGGAAATGGTAATGAATGCGTAGGGATAGTAGAACGTGGTCAGCACCCAGATCATGCCGCCCAGAGAATAGATGTTCAGCGGGCCGGGTGTATCGCCCAGCTGGAAAATGGTGCGAAGGATCACGTTAATGGTACCCACGTTGGGGTTCAGCAGCCGCAGCCATGCCATAGCGCCCAGATAGGGGGGCACCATATAGGTAAGCACAAACAGCGAGCGGAAGAACTTTCTGCCATACAGATTGGTACGGCCGATCAGCCATGCCAGCGGGAAGGCCAGCAGCGTGCCCAGTACCATGGTGGCAGCAGCGGCGATGAGGGTATTGCTCAGCGCGCCCAGATTCATGGGGTAGGTATACAGTCGCTTGAATACCTCGAAGGTAAAGGTACCTTCCGGGAAGAAGGCCTTCACCACCAGATAGATCAGCGGCAGCACCTGGAACAGCAGAAGGAAGTCCACGATCAGCAGAATGACCAGCCACTTCAAATCCATGTGCCAACTGCCTTCGGCCCGAAGCAGGAAGATCAGCAGCAACACATCCAGCAGCAGCAGAATACCGGCAAGGATCACCGTTTTGCTGTTGGACAGGACCATTTGAGCCGCCCAGGGTACCTGATTGCGGCTGACCATGCCGTAGGCGGTAATGCGTGCATCCGCGCTGCGGGCAGCTTTTTTGAGACCGTTGACATTGTCAGTGGTCAGCGGTTCATTATCGGCATTGCTGCTGGTCAAAAACAGCTGCATCAGGATCGCAGCGCGTTCAAGACCTTCTTCACCTTCTACGGCGCCGAGGGCGGGTTCGGGCAGAACTGCCGCTTCGTCTGCGATGCCCTGAAGCATCTGGATCCGGAAGGCTTCCCGTTCTTCATCGGTCATGGCTGCCATGGCTTTCTTTTCTTTGGAGGAAACTTTGGGGCCAGCGACAGAATAGGAGATCGCCAAAAGCTCCATCTTTTCCCGGGCGGGATCAGATGCAGCGTTCAGATATGTATCAACGGCAGCAGAGCGGTCTTCCTTGGCAGCATCCGACCAGGCGGAAGCCAGCAGTTCACCGCTGCGCTGTTCAATGACGGATTTCGTGTTGGCGTCCACGCAGTTCAACAAGGGCGCAACGCCGTTTTCATACAGTTTGTCTACCTCTCCGGACAGCTTGTGGATGTAGCCATAGGCTGCTTCCTGATCAAACCCGGATTGATTGTATTGGTTGATGCCCCAGAAACCGGCTGCGATCAAAGCTGCACCAATCAGCAGACAAAGGATCAGGCCGATCTTGCATCGGGTTTCGGAAGAATTTTTGTTTTGGATATCTGCTTGTACCTGCATCCAAGTACACTCCTCATACGGTTTGCATTCCCGGAACGACCGGGGATTTCAGAGGGATAGTGATGAGGGGAAGCCGCCGCTTGGGCGGCTTCCCCCGGAAGTCGTCAGCGCTGGCTGCCGCAGGGCAGCGTGCGCTATCAGTCATAGATAATCAATGAAATTATTCGACGGTAACGCGCTCCTGGAACTCGGTGCGGATTTCTTCGCGCTGGGTGTAGCAACGGTTCCAATCAACGCCCATGTCCTTGGTGATCAGCTCGTCGGTGCTGATGGAATCATAGGGCACTTCGGTCATGCCGGCGAAAACGCTGTGCATGTAGCCTTCCAGAATCAGTTTCTGGCCTGCTTCGCTCAGCAGCCAGTTGGCAACAGCTTCGCAGCCTTCGATGTTCATGTTGGCGCTCTTTTCCTCAGCCACGATCATAGCGGTGGAGGGGATCAGGATGACGCCGTCTTCGGGGTAGATGCAGGCCAGCTTGGAGCCCTTTTCCTTGCGCTCCTTCAGCACGGACTCTTCCAGAATCATAACGGCCTTGCACTCGCCGGTTTCCAGCTTGCCCAGAGCAACGGAGCCGGACTCGATCATCACGTCGTTGGCACCCAGAGCGTCGAAGTACTCATAGCCGTACTTGTCGGTCAGCGCAGCCACAGCAGCCATGGTGGTGCCGGAGGTGAGGGGGTTGCCCATGGAGATCAGGCCCTTGAGGGAAGGATCTTCAGCGAACTCCTTGAAGGTCTTGGGCAGCTGATCGGGGGTGTAGAGCTCGGGGTTGTAGGCCAGCACCATGTTGCAAACGCGGACAGGATACCAGAAGCCTTCTTCATCGTAGGGGAAGCGAAGGATGTTTTCAGCATCTTCCACTTCGAAGGAATGCAGCCAGCCGCCTTCCTTCAGTTCCAGGGAGTAAGCGGGCTCAGCAACCAGCATCATGTCGCAGCCCAGAGTGCCGGTTTCCATTTCGCCGGTCAGCTTGGTCTGCAGGGAGCCGGTGCCGCCGTAGAACATTTCCACTTCCAGGTTGGGGAACTCAGCCTTGAGTTCTTCCATCATCATGTCGATAACGAACTGATAAATGGAAGTATAGATGGTAACCTTGCCTTCAACGTCCTCGTTGACAGCCAGAGCACCGGAGAAGCAACCAAAGACCAACAGAAGAGCCAGAACGAGGGATGCTAGTTTTTTCATGTGGATAACCTCCAATTTTTTATGCCGGACATGGATAACGAACTGCCGACATTACTCTGGATATATTATACCAAAAACAAGGTTGGAGAATCAATAGCTTTTCTGTTGTCATGACAAAAACCGTGATGAAACATGGCAAAAGATAGATGTTGCTTCTTTTCAGCCAAGCATATGTTCGATCCAACAGGCGATACCATCCTCATCATTGCTGCCGGTCACCAGATTCGCAATGGCCTTCACCTCTGGAATGGCGTTGCCCATGGCGATGCCTGTTCCGCAAAGCCGGAGCATTCCCATATCCGCGTAGTCGTCACCGAAGGCTGCAATTTGCGCGGGCTGTAAACCCAAAGCATCGCACATCTGCAGGATCGCCGTTTCTTTGGTTGCGTTCTTGGGGGTCAGTTTGTACCATGGGCCATCGGAGAAATGAATCAGATCGCAATGGGGGAGAGCGGCAGCCACAGCGTCCGCAATGGAAGCAACATGGCATTCAAAGCAGATCTTCAGGCTGGGCATGGAGAATCCGGCATAGTCGGTCATGTGCCCCATAGCCCAGGTCTGGTCGGCATCGGTGGCGGGCACTTCGTAATTGCGGTAGTAATCATCCACGGTATCCACCGTCATGAAGACCTGGGAACCGCAGACGGCTTGCAGGGTCTTGAGCACGTGGGAAGTTTCCTCGGCGGTGAAGCCGTTGTTGTTGATGATCTGCCCTTGGCAGCGCACCAATGCGCCTGCGCTGGTGATGATGCCGTCCGGCTGGATCTGTTTCAGAAAGCCCATGGCATTCTGTTCTCCCCGGGATGTGGCAACGCCGATGAGGATGCCCAGACTGCGGCAGCGCTGCAGCGCTTCCTGTGTGCGCGGGGAAATGGTTTTGTCACTGCGAAGCAGGGTGCCGTCCAGATCAAATAACAGCATGCGATGATTCATCATTTATTCTCCTCATGTGTGGATTGACTGATTGTAAGCAAAGCGAGCTTCTCCCTGCAGGGGAAAAGCTCGCTGCAGACTGTCGAAAAACCCATACTTCTGTTCAAAAGTCGCACATCTTGCACCTACGGTGCTCGCTGTGCTTGCTGAAAAGCGCTGCGGCGCAAGGTTTTGTGGGCTCTGCCCACACCCGGCAGGAAACTGAGTTTCCTGCACCTTCCCCTTTTTTGACAACCTGAAGCGAGCTTCTCCCTGAATGGGAAAAGCTCGCTGATGATTACCCGAAGATGCAGAATTCGCACTCCAAGCGGCCGTTATACAAACGGCGTTTTTTGTCGGCGCGGCGGCCGAAATTGCGCTCAAAAGCGCTGTCAGAGGTGATGACCGCCATCTTCCAACCGGGATGACGCTTAAGCAGCAGCCCCATTTCTTTGTATAAGGCACGGGCTTGCTGCTGGTCGCCCAGACGCTCGCCATAGGGCGGATTGCACAGGAACAAGCCGGGTTCGCCCTCCAATTGCAGCGTGCGGAGATCCTGCTGTACGGCTTGAATGCGTCCTTCAAAGCCCGCCTGCCTGATGTGGCGGTTACACAGGGTCAGGGCTTCGGGATCGATATCGCTGCCAGCGATCTGGAAAACGCTTTCCTGCGCAGCCTTCAGGCGGGCCTCAGCCTTCATATCCGCCATGGCATCCTTGGGCATAAAGGAGAACTGCTCGCAGGCAAAGCTGCGGTTCATGCCGGCGGGGCGCTGTGTGGCCTTGATCGCCGCTTCAATCAGCAAAGTACCGGTGCCGCAGCAGGGATCGTACAGGCGCATGCCGGGCCGCCAGGGGCTTAGATCTACCAAGGCTGCAGCCAGCGTTTCCCGCAGAGGGGCTTCTCCATTCCATGTGCGGTAACCGCGCCGGTTGAGGGCCTCGCCGCTCATGTCCAGCGTAATGCGGGCCAGATCCTTCACAATGGCAACTTCAATGGGATACTCCGCGCCGTTTTCCGGCAGTCGGTTCACATGCAGCTTCTGTTGCATCCGGTTCACGATGGCCTTTTTGGTAATGGACTGGCAGTCCCGTACGCTCATTAGCTGGGAACGGACGCACTTGCCGCTGACATGGATAGCGGCATCCCGGGGCAGCAGGTTTTCCCATGGAATGCTCTCCACCAGCCGGAAGAGCTGGTCAAAGGTGTTCACCTGCGCTTCTTTCAGGCAGTAAAGGACGCGGTCCGCTGTGCGCAGATACAGGTTGGCACGGTAGGCATCCGTCCAGCTGCCCTCGAACCGGGCACCTCCCTGCTCTGCTTTGGCAGGGATACCCATGCGCTTCAGTTCGTTGGCTACCACGCCTTCCAGACCGAAGGCGGCGGTGGCAAGAAAGGTTTTGGTCATGCGATTACTCCAATACAAAGGGTGCCAGCGGCAGCCCGTTTTCGCCGAAGAGGTTCACGGTTACGTAGTTCAGATGAGCGTAGCGCGCTTTCGTGGGATGGGGAACAGCGTCTGCACGCAGCAGGATGCGATCGCCTTCCAGCTTCGCTTCCGCTTTGACAAATTGTCCGTCGGCACCAGCAAGTTCAAAGAACGCACTGGCTTCGCCTCTCTCCAGCACCTTGCCTGACAGAGTCACAACCAGTTGATCCCCCTGAGGATATTTACCCGTGGCGTATACGGACATTTCGCCGGGCTGGTCGTACACAATGGGCAGCGCCACTTGATAGAGACGCTCGCCTACCGTGCGCTTGTCGGTGGGGTGGATATTGCCCAACTCGCCGCAGTCAATGGTGATGGCAAGGCCGGAGTTGCGCAGGTTGCGGTATACCTTCCACTGCTGGTGGCGCAATTCGCCCCAGTTGTTATAATCTTCTTCGCCATGGTTCTTAAACACGGGCAACTGCACATTCAGGAAGGGGATTTCATTGTCGCCAAACAGTTTGCGCCAGTTGAGCACCATGGTGCCAAGCAGCATCTCATACCATTCGGGACGGGCAGTGTCTTCTTCACCCTGATAGAACAGGAAGGCTGTTACATTGTAGGGGGCTACGCGCTTGAGCATGGTCTCCACCAGACCGGCGGGCCGGAAGGGGGACTTGCTGCCCATGGGTGGCGGCCAGGGACAATCGCCTGCGATTTTGATCAACTCGCCCCAAGCGATATCAGGGGTAGCGGCTTTCACTTCCTCCACCCGCTTGCACCATTCGGTATTGATCTTGTCGTATTCTGCCAGTTCGATATCGTATTGTTCTTCCGTCTTGTCGCCCACTTTTTCTTTGTACAGATCCAGATAGACCTGCCCTGCGGCATTCTGATGCAGCACGCTTTCTTCGATCCAGCAGGAGGCAGAGGTGCCGCCCCAGTTGCAGCCGATGATACCCACAGGAACATTTTGCTCCTTGCGTACCTTCAAAGCGAAGAAATAGGCCACTGCGCTGATGATCTTGATCTTCCCGGGAGCGCAGACTTCCCAGCAGGAATGCTGGCGTTCGTTCTGGATAAATTCGTCGGTCAGGGTAGGCACCTTGGGTACATAGAAGGAACGCAGCAGGGGATCGTTGTGGGTTTTGATCAGTTCCTGACCTTCATCAGCATTCTGCAATTCCAGTTCCATGTTGCTCTGACCGCCTGCCAGAAACACATCGCCAATGGCGACATCGGTAAAAGTATAGCTGGTTTCGCCGTCAGTAAGGGTCAGGGTGTAATCCGTACCGGCTTCCATGGGGGGAAACAACAGCTGAAAACGACCATTCTGCACCTTTGCAGCGGCGGTTGTGCCATTGAGCGTACCGGTGACGGTACGGCCTTCGTCAGCCATACCGAAAACACGGATTTCCTTGCGGCGGCTGAGGATCATATGATCAGAAAAAATCGGTGCCGGGAGAAACATAGGGGGTCATCCTTTCCAAATGGATTTACAGGATATGCGTTGGGTAGAATCGCTTTCCCAAAAAGGAAAAAATAAAAAGGGTTACATGTATCTTATCGATTTCCCCGGTTTGTGTCAATGGTTTACAGTAACTTTATCAGCTTTTTTTCTGCTGGTTTTCTCTTTACAAATCCCTGTTTTAGGGGTATGATGAATCGACATTTGATTTGGATCAGGCTGAGCAGGAAGCGCAGCCTTGAGGATGAAGGAGGATTCAGCAATGGATGCGCGTAACATGGCAACCCTCTGGGCGCAGGATCCGGCTTTTGACACCACCACCCAGCAGGAAGCCCGGGAAATTCTGATGGATAGCGAGCGGCTGCTGGCTACCTTCGGCACGGAACTGCATTTTGGTACCGGCGGCCTGCGCGGCATTCTGGGTACCGGCACCGCGCGGATGAACCGCTATACCGTGGCCCGGGCTACCCTTGGTCTGGCGCATTATCTCAAGAAGCAGTATAAGGCTCCCTCTGTGGCGATTGCCCACGACAGCCGCCATGGCAGCGAAGAATTCACCCAGGCTGCTGCCGAAGTGCTCTGCGCTGAGGGTGTGAAGGTGCATGTGTTTGATACGCTGGCTCCTACCCCCATGCTCAGCTATGCCGTGCGTGTTCTGCACTGTTCAGCCGGCGTGATGATCACCGCCAGCCATAACCCCGCCATCTATAACGGCTATAAGGTCTATGGCGAAGATGGCTGTCAGATCACGGATCATGCCGCTGATCTGATCACCGCTGAAATCGAGCAGGTCAGCTATACCGAGGCTGCTTATCTGCCCAAGGCCAAGGCGATGGCTGAGGGATTGTGGCTGCCCGTTGGTGATGATGTGCGCCGCAGTTTTGCGCAGGCCTGCCTGTTCTGCCGCCCCGATCCCACCATCAGCACCGGCGTCCACGTGGTGTATACCCCCCTCCATGGTACGGGCTTGCTGCCTGTACGGGAGGTACTCTCCCATATGCAGGGCGTGCATGTGACCGAAGTGGAAGCCCAGTGCGAGCCTGACGGCGCTTTCCCCACCTGCCCCAAGCCAAATCCCGAGCTGGATGAGACCCTTGCCATGGGTATTGCCCTTGCCAAGGAAACCGGCGCGGATATGCTGCTGGCTACCGACCCGGACTGCGACCGCGTGGGCGTTGCTGTGCGGGATGCCCAGGGCGAGTACCATCGCCTCAGCGGCAATGAAGTAGGCCTGTTGCTCAGCGAATATGTGCTGCGCACCCGGAAGCAGAACGGCACCATGCCCAAGAAGCCTGTGCTGGTCAAGACCATTGTTACCTCCGATCTGGCTTTCCCCATTGCCAAGGCCTACGGCGTGGAAGTGAAAGAGGTGCTCACCGGCTTCAAGTACATTGGAGAAGTGATCGGCGGCCTGGAGAAGAAAAAGGGCGAGGATCGCTATGTGTTTGGTTTCGAGGAAAGCTGCGGCTATCTGGCGGGCACCCATGTGCGCGACAAGGACGGCGTGATGGCTTGCATGCTGGTTTGTGAAATGGCGCAGGCCTGCAAGCGGGATGGTCTCACCGTGTGGGACAGCCTTTGCAAGCTGTATGAAACCTATGGCTACATGGGCACTGCTCTGCTCAACTTCGACATCGAAGGCGCGCTGCCCATGCAGGAGATGGAGCGGGTCATGGTGCAGATGCGTCAGAATCCTCCGGCTCAGCTGGCTGGCAAGGCCGTTGCGGTGGTGAAGGATTACCTGCCCGGCATCGAGGGCCTGCCGGCGAGCAATGTGCTCAGCTATGCCACCGATGACGGCTGCAAGGCCATCGTGCGCCCCTCCGGCACCGAGCCCAAGGTGAAGGTGTACCTGTCTGCCAAGACAGAGAACCGGGAGGCCGCTGACGAACTGCTCCAGCAGATGACGGAGCAGATGACCCAGCTGATTCAGGGCTAAGAAATCAAAGGCGGTATGGGTGTATGGCCTGTGCCGCCTTTTTCGTATATGTTTCAAGAAACAGGAGGACCATCTCGTGATCCAGATCACCAAAGCCACCCCGCAGGAAGCCGCCGCCGTCGCTGCCCTCGCCATCCGCATGTGGGAGGACAACACGCTGGAAGGCCTCACCGAAGAGTTTGAAGAGATGCTCTCCAGTCAGGAAGCCGCTGTATATCTGCTCTATGCAGACAATCAGCCCGTAGCCTTCGCCCAATGCCAGCTTCGCCATGACTATGTGGAAGGCACGGAAACCAGCCCTGTAGGTTATCTGGAGGGCATCTATGTGGACGATACCTGTCGTGGACGCGGCTATGCCAAAATGCTGCTTTGCGCTTGCGAGGATTGGGCCAGAGACATGGGCTGCACCGAGTTTGCCAGCGATTGCGAACTGGACAATACCGGCAGTCTGGCCTTTCATCTGGCGATGGGGTTTGAGGAAGTAAACAGGGTCATCTGTTTTGCCAAGAAACTGTGAAGAAATCGAGAGAATACAAGAACAGACCAACAGCCGGACTGCATCCTGCGCAGCCCGGCTGTCGTTTTCCTTTAATCGTGACAGAATGATTATTTTGCTGAATCAATGATCCCTCTGATCTCATCCACCACTTCACGCACACTTTTACCATCCGTATTCACCACAAAATCCCCCGGATGGGCAGGCAAATGCAACCAGAAAAACGAGCATTCGTTGGGGTCGCCCCGCTTGCGGTGGCGTTCCAGCAGCGTTTCCTCACTACAGGTCAGGGTGATGCCGATCACCTGATAATCTTCTGCGGTGATATCGTTGAGAATATTCCGGCGAATTTCTTCATTCACAACGACAACAGAAGAGAAGAACACATAATCAAAGGCTGAGTTTAGATAGGTGGACAGGGCAAAGGACATGGTTTTGTCGCCGTTTCGCAGTCGAGGATCCTCCACGGAGAACGGATGGACGCACCATGCCCAGTCGCCGTCGAAGAATGCACTGTTGTCATAGGACATAAATAACTTATCCGTCACAGTGGTTTTTCCAACGCAAGGAGAGCCGGTAATGATGATCAATTTCTGCATGTCAGTCCTCCACTTCCTCCCCACGCCCAGCCATCAACAGCTCCGTATAGCACATCAAAAACGGCGCCAGACCCTTGGCATCGTTCTCCACCACGGGTTCGGAGATGTAGTATTCATAGCTGCCATCCCGGCGGCGGTTGTTTTCCGGCCCAAGGCCAGCCACCAGGCATATGCCGCCCAGATTCAGCTGCCCATCACGTTCGGAAAGATAACGCTTGCAAATGGCAAGGAAGATCTTCGCGCCCACATCAGCATAAGATGCATCCAGCATGCCAAGGCGTGCGCCTTTCAGGTAGAAATAGGCTACCATGGCAGAGCCGGAGGTTTCCGGATAGTTTCCCTCCCGCCCGATCTGGTCAGGCACCTGCCAGAGCATGTTGGTTTCCGGGTCGATGTAGCGAAGCAGGTTCTGGGCCAGTTCCCGGGCGATGACGGTCATTTCTTCCCGGAAGTCTTCGTGCCCGGGTGCGATCTCAGCAGTCACATCGATCAAAGCCGCGCTGAACCAGCCAAGGCTGCGCAGCCACGGATTGCGGGAAGTGCCGGTCTCCGGGTCAGCCCAGAAGGCGGTTTTGCTGGCATCGTAACCGTGTCGGTACAGGCCGGTGGATTCATCGAACATGCGCTCCCGTACCGTGCGGAATTGCTGGCGGATGTCCTCGTAGCCGCGGCAGTTCTCCATTGCGGTGGTGTAACGGGCGTAGAAAACCTGCGCCATGTACAGGCCATCCAGCCACACCTGATGGGGATAGATCTGCTTGTGCCAGAAATTGCCCTCGTGGGTGCGGGGCTGGCGCAGAAGCTGCCCATACAGGGTGTCGATGGCCTTGCGGTACTTTTCTTTGCCGCTTAACCGGTACACATCAAACAGCACCCGTCCCTCGCAGATATTGTCCAGATTGTAGTCCTCTTCTTTGTAGCCGCGCAGGCTGCCATCTTCAAATACATAATGGTCGAGGAAATGCTCCGCGAACTGGTAATAGCGGCTTTCGCCGGTGATGCGGTGCAAATTCAGCAGGGCGATCATCATGCAGCCGTCGATATAGTTCCAGCCGTTGATTTTGCCTTCCTTGATTTTCTCAATATTCCAAAGGGGCTTTTCCGGGGTGGATTCGGTCATCATCCGCTCCACGTATCGCTCGATCATATTCATGGAATGTCCTCCTGAATGGATTGTATCCCCATTATACCATAAAACTGCAAAAAGAGGATTGTTTTGTCCTATCTTTGATGCAAGGTTTCTATGCATCTTGGAATTGAATGCTTGCATCCAAGGGACATTTTCCGTACAATGATATCAACACAAAGGAATATGCGACGGTTTGGGCAGCGGCAACCAAGGGACAAACAATCGCCCACCGGACGCACAGGAAGGAATGAACGGCATGAAGAAGCTCGGTTTCAATCCCTATCTGCCCTCCTGGGAATACATCCCCGATGGCGAACCCTATGTTTTTGGCGACCGGGTGTATGTATACGGCTCCCACGACCTGTTCAACGGCTGGGTGTTCTGTATGGGCGACTATGTATGCTGGTCTGCCCCGGTGGATGATCTGACCGACTGGCGCTACGAGGGTGTTATCTACCCCCGCAACGAGGATCCCATGAACAAGGACGGCTCCATGTGCCTTTACGCCCCGGATGTGACTGTAGGCCCTGATGGACGCTACTACCTGTACTATGTGCTGGATCATCTGGATATCGTGGCAGTGGCGGTGTGTGATACCCCGGCAGGCCGCTACCAGTTCTATGGCAACGTGCACTATGCGGATGGCACCCTGTACGGACGCAAGGAAGGCGACGAGCCGCAGTTTGACCCCGGTGTGCTCACCGAGGGGGATACCACCTATCTGTACACCGGTTTCTGCGCTCGCGGCGATAAGAGCCGCCATGGCGCTATGCTGGTGGAACTGGGCCCGGATATGCTGACCATTCAGGGTGAAAAGCGTTTTGTGGCACCCGGCGTGGAATATGCTGAGGGTACCGGCTATGAAGGCCATGCCTTCTTTGAGGCTCCCTCCATCCGCAAGCATGGCGATACCTACTATTTCGTGTATTCTTCCACCCCCATGCATGAATTGTGCTACGCCACCAGTAAGGATCCCCGGCAGGGCTTTACCTATGGCGGCGTCATTGTCAGCAACTGCGATTTGCACCTCGGTGATGAACCCGATCTGCCCAAGGCCTACGGCGGCAACAACCACGGCAGCATCATTGAGATCAACGGTCAGTGGTACATCTTCTACCATCGCCAGACCAACCGCAGCTGGTACAGCCGTCAGGGCTGTCTGGAACCTATCCAGATCCTGCCCGATGGCAGCATCCCCCAGGTGGAGATGACCTCCTGCGGCCCCAATGGCGGCCCCCTGCCCGGCAAGGGCGAGTATCCCGCCTATATCGCCTGCCATCTGTTTGATAAGGAACGCCACATGATCACCGGCGCGCCCAACTCTGCCTATGTAACGCAGGATGGCAAGGATGGCGACGAGATCGACGGTCATATTGCCAACATTCATGATGGCACGGTCATCGGTTTCAAGTACTTCGATTTCGACGATGTGAGCAAGGTCACTCTGATGGTACGCGGCTACGGCTGGGGCGGCACGCTGCATGTGAAGACCAGCAAATTCGGTCCTTCCCTTGCTTCCATGAAGCTGGAGAACACCAATATCTGGACAGCCTTCTCCGCTCCCATCACCCTGCCCAAGGGCAAGAGCCCCCTGTACATCACCTACGAGGGCGGCGGCAGCATCATGCTGAAATCCGTGATTTTTGAATGATTTTTGTTTCCCCTGCCCGAAGGCGCAACCATGCGCCGTCGGGCAGGGGCGCGTGCTATTTGGCAAGAAAGGATCAAAATGGCTATGAAAAAGGCAAAAGTGACTCTGCATCCCGCCTATCGCATCGGCGATATTTCCAAGCGGCTGTTCGGCGCGTTTTTGGAGCCCATTGGTTCCATGGTCAACGGCAGCATGTACAACCCCAAGCACCCCACCGCTGATGAGCAGGGTTTCCGTCAGGATTTCATCGATGGGCTGAAGGAAGCGCAGCTGCCCTGCATCCGCATGCCCGGCGGCAACTTTGTGTCCGGCTGGAATTGGAAGGACTCCATCGGCCCCAAGGAAAACCGCAAGACCCGTCTGGATACGGCCTGGTATCAGTTCATCCCCAACGATGTGGGCCACGATGAATACCTGCAATGGGCTGAAAAATGCGGCGCAGAAGCCATGTATACCATCAATCTGGGCACCGGCACCATGCAGGATGCCATGGATATTGTGGAATACACCAACTTTGAGGGCGGCACCGACTGGTCGGAGCAGCGCCGGAAGAATGGTCACGACAAGCCCTATGGGGTGAAAACATGGTATCTGGGCAATGAGATGGACGGCCCGTGGCAGATCGGTTCCTATCAGAAGGATCCCAGAGGCTACGGCGTGCTGGCCCATGAAACCTCCAAAGCCATGAAGTGGATCGATCCCACCATTGAGACCATCGCCTGCGCCTCTTCTTCGCCCTTCCTGAACCATTACCCGGATTGGGATATGCAGGTGCTGGAGCAGTGCTATGATGTGGTGGACTATATCTCCCTGCATCACTATCACTCCGCACCTGTTGGCAATGTAGCGGCCCTGATGGCTGGCTCTCAGGCCTTTGAAAACTACATTCAGACGGAAATCGCCATGTGCGACTACCTGAAAACCCACCTGCGTTCCGATAAAACCATGATGCTGTCGCTGGATGAATACGCCTGTTCCTACCGCCCTGCGCAGGGTGCGAAGCTGGGTATGGCAGGCCGCCAGCCCGCCATGGGCTTCCTGGGACTGGATCCGGAGCGCAAGTATGTGCGCCATGACCCGGATGATTGGTCTACCCGCCGCAGCTTCCCCAAAAACGGGGAAATGGCCCGCACCCTTGCCACCGCTACGGTGATGCTCACCATGCTGCGCCACGCGGACCGTATCAAGATCGGCTGCGCCACCAGCGGCATCAACATGCTCTGCGCCACTGACCGGGAGCATACGTGGAAGAGCGCGGCTTATTATCCCATGACCCAGATGATCCGCTACGCCAAGGGCGTGTCCCTCACTCCCGTGGTGGAAAGCGAAACCTTCGACGTGGAAGGCTACGCCATTGACGATATGAACCAGTACAAGGGCTTCACCGATGTGCCCTATGTGCAGGCCGCTGCCGCCCTCCATGAGGAAGCGGGCGAGCTGACCGTGTTCGTCGCCAATACGGACTGGCAGGAAGCCCACCAGTTCACGCTGGATGCCGCTGCCTTTGAAGGCTGGCAGTTTGTGGGCCATACGGAACTGTTCAGCGAGGATCCCGAGGCCTATAACGATTACGATCAGCCTGAAACCATCGTACCCAAGCCGGTTGCGGAAACCACCTGCGAGGGCGGCTGCGTCAGCGCGGTGCTGAAGCCTGTATCCTGGAATATGTTCCGTTTTGAGAAGAAAGCGTAAGGAAAGGAGCTGTTCATCATGGGCATGAAAACCATTCCTGAGGTGACCCGACTGCCCGGCGGCGAGGCCTGCTGGCAGCATACCTTTGACCGTTTTCGGGTGAAGGTGTTCGTTCCCAAGGGTCATGAACTGTCTGACCTGATCAATTTCGGCTTCCTCGCGCCGTATCTGCTGGTGCTGGAAGAAAACGAAATGACCATGGAAGACGCCGTTGCCTTTGCCAAGAACAAGGGCTTTGCCAAGATCGCTGCGGAATACTCCACCAGCGTGGTGTTCGTGTATCCCACGGCTCCCGGCGGCTGGGCGGAGGCAGATGAAAACCTGTTCATCGACCTGATTGCTGAAAGCCGCATCCAGCAGTACTATCAGGATGGCATGATCCTCAGCCGGGATCGTTTCACCAAGGAGTGGGGCGACCGGTTCATCCGCGGTGCCATCTTCCGCACCTTCCTGTATGGCTACGGGGCTTCTGCGGATTATATCGCCCGGCATCTGCTGAAAACCATCAATGGCCTGTACCTGTGGGGCCCCGGCGAGATCACGCCTGCGGCTGCCATTCTGGAGGGCTTGTCCGTGATGCCTCAGCCGGAACGCCGGGATATCCCCGTGGTATCCGTAGGCAATAGCGATGCAGTGAATGCTGCGCTGGAAACCTCCTGCGATCATCTGCTGGTGAAAGAAACCGCAGATGTGTACGCCGACTTTAAAGCCTTTGTATATCGCTTCAAACGCTGGTGTGGCGCGCTGGAGCGGGAAGATGTGATGGAAGAGATCGGCATGGTGCAGGAATATGGCTGCGCCACTGTGAAAACCTCCCCGGATAATCTGGGCGATGACACGGGCACGGCTGAACACCGCATCGGCTATGTGGCCCATTACAACAAAGGCCTGCTGGATAACGGCCCGGTGCCGCTGCTGTTGGCCTTCCATGGCGGCGGGGACTCCACCTTCTACCTGAGCCATGTATCCGGCTGGTATCGTGTTGCCAACCGCCACAACTTCCTGATGGTGGCGATTGAGAACCATCTTAATTCCACTGCCACGGAGATGATGGAACTGCTGGAGATCCTCAAAAAGCGCTATCCCATCGACGAGCACCGCATCTATGCCAGCGGTTTTTCCATGGGTGGCTGCAAGAGCTGGGATCTGTATCAGGAATACCCGCAGGTGTTTGCTGCATTGGCCCCAATGGACGCTACCTTTGAGGTGGGTCTGAACGTATATGGACAACCTGCGCCCTGCCAGATCAATCGGGATATCCCCGTGCCCCTGTTCTACGCGGGCGGCGAGATCACCCCTCTGCCGGAATTGCCCTTCCAGGCTGAAAAATGCTGGGATCGCATGCGCTATGTGTTCGAAGTGAACCAGCTGAAAACGCCCTACAACGTGACCTATGAGGACAAGGACCATTGGCCCGAACCCATCTGGGGCATCTGCGGCGACCGGATCGAGAAGTTTGACGATCACAGCCGGGGCAGCGTGCTGACGGTGCATACCTTCGAGAGCAAGGACGGCGTATTCCGTACGGCTTTTGCCTGCATCAGCGGTCAGGGGCATGAATGCCGGGAGCATACCTGTGAATATGCCTGGCGCTTTATGTCCCAATTCACAAGGTAAGCTGAGCATAGAGAAAACAGAAAACTGAGCATACAAAAACGAGCGAAGATAGAAAACCTTCGCTCGTTTTGCGATATACAATTTGTTGTCAATTCACTATGAGGGTTTTCCCTTTCGCCTGTGAAACAGGCGAAATAGCGGGTTTCCAAAGGGGCTCAGCCCCTTTGGCAGGGTGCAGGGGCAGCGCCCCTGCCCTTCGCCTCCATTACGGAGCCACCTTCACAGGATCGGAATACTCGCTGTAAACACGCTTGCCGTTGCTGTTTTTGTAGGCGCGTACTTTGTAGTAATAGGAACGGGTCAGGTCGTCATCCTGAATCTTTACGTCCCAACGCTTGGTGGTGGCCTGTTCATCCACCTTGGAATAGGTGCCGGTCTTGCTGGTGGAACGGTAGAGCACGTAGCCGCTGGCACCCTTCACGTAGACGGACAGCTTGGTGTAGCTGTTGTATTCGGTGACGGTGAGTTCCGGCTCCCGATCCTTGATGGTGGCAGCGGTAACCGCCACGGCATTGCTGGCGGCGCTGCTGCCGGAGGAGCCGGAAGAAGAGGACCCGCTGCCGCAGGTAACATCCACCTTCAGGTCTTCCAAACCGGGAGCGGTGATGGTCAGGGTGCCGGAGCCGCTCTTTTTGCGCTTCACTTCGCCCTCGGCACTGACGGTGAAGAGGGAGGTGTTGCTGCTTTTGAACTTCAGATCCGCGTTTTCGCACTTGCCGATCTTCACATCGTAGCGGTCGTACAGGTTGACGGTGAGATTGGCGGTGGACTTGGACTTCAGGTTCACATCGGAGCAGCGCAACTCGAACTTCTTGTGGCTGTTGTCAGCATGGGTGTACATTTCCTTGCCGATCTCCACCTTCAGGCTCTTGCTGGCACCGGCCTTGGTGGCCTTGCCCGCTGCCTTGCCCTCGTAATCCTCGGGGAAACCAGTGAGCAGCAGGGCCCAGTAGTACTCGTTCTCGCTGCCCTTCATATAGATGCAACCTACGCCCGCATGGGTGAAGTCCGGGTCGGTAAGGCTGTCAAAGGAGGAAGTGTACCACTCCAGAGCGGTTTCTTCTGCCTTGGAGAAACCGGCGGCAATGCACTCGGAGGAAACCTCACAGGGCGCAAGGGATTCGTACTCGTCAATGATGGTATCAAAGTCGGTCATATCCGGGCGGGCATGATCAAAGAAAACAAACAGTTCTCCCGCACGCTGGATGGCCGCCTTCTCCAAATCACCGGTCATGATCAGCTCCGGCAGCCCTTCTTCCTCACGGATCTTGTTGATCTCCTTCAGCACTTCCCGGGCGCGGTTCTGGTAGGTCTGGGCAGAGAAGGAGACAGTCAGATTGGTGGTTTTCTTGCTGGCGGCGCTGGCAAAGGGGATGGAGGTTACCAGCAAACAGCACAGGAGAACCAACGCAAGCAGTCGATGAAGAAAGCGGTTGGTGGTCACGGGCGTTCAACTCCTTGTTTGATGGTCGGACTGGAGGCATCCAGCCACAGAATATACTCGGTCAGGGGTAGAAGCTCGCCGCCGATGGCTTCGGTTTTGACGCGCCCGGAGGCCAGCATGCCCATCCGCTCATAGAAACGGCAGGCATGGTCGTTGCCGCTGAACACCCACAGGCATAAGCCGCTGAGGCCTTGCTGGCGGCAGTGCTCCACAGCTGCCTGCCACAGCTGGCGACCATATCCCATGCCGGTAAATGCCGGCAGCAGGTACAGGCCGACGAGCTCGCCAAAACTTTCCCGGGCTTCATCCCGGGCGTAGGACACAAAGGCGGTACCAATTACCTGATCATCCAGCAGGGCGACCAGATTGGCCTGCGGATCGGCTTTGAGAAGACCGATCCAGCTTTCCGGGCGCAGCTTGTCCAGATACCGCTGAGGCACGAGCCCCTGATAAGCGGTCTTCCAACTGTCTGTATAGATCTGCGCTACGGCATAAAAATCGTCGCTGGCGGTCAGGGGACGGATGATCAGCAAGACCAGCCCTCCACAAAGCTGCGCAGGGCAGCCGCCACGGTTTCGATCTCTTCTTCGGTCAGGTAAGGATGCATGGGCAGGGACAGCACCCGGTCACAGGCAGCCAGAGAGCCCTGATAGTCGCTGTCCGGGAAATGACAGTGGGCAAAGGCAGTTTGGCTGTGCATGCCCTTGGGATAGTACACCATGGTGGGAATCCGCTGCGCTTTCAGCGCAGCCTGAGCCGCATCCCGCATGGCACGATCCTTCAAAAGCACGGTGTACTGGGCCCAGCTGCTGCGGTAGCCGGGCAGCACAGTGGGGGTAACCACGATATCCGAAAGAAGACGGGTGTAGTGATCGGCAGCCTTGTCCAGCGCATCCAGCTCGTAATCCCGCAGGGCTTTCAGCTTGGGCAGCAGAATAGCGGCCTGCAGGGTATCCAGACGGGAATTGAGACCGCAGCGTACATTGTCGTATTTGTCCACCGGGCTGCGACCATTGGCCCGCAGGGAGCGCAGCAGTGCGTCATCCTCGTCGGTGTCCACAAACACCGCTCCGCCGTCACCGTAGCAGCCCAAAGGCTTGGCAGGGAAGAAACTGGTGATAGCGGCATCGCCAAAGGAACAAGCGGCTCTGCCGTTGATGCTGCCGCCGTAGCCTTGCGCGGCGTCTTCCAGCACCAGAAGGCCATACTTGTCGGCAATGGCGCGCACCTTGTCGTGTTCCGCAGGCTGACCAAACAGGTCCACCACTACAATCACACGAGGGCGCAGCTTGCCTTCAGCCTTGACTTTCTCAATCATGGCTTCCAGCGCTTCGGTGCAGAGGTTGAAGGTATCCAGACGGATATCCACAGGAATGGCGGTAGCGCCCACCGCATCGGCACAGCCGGCGGAGGCAAAGTAGGTGAAGTCCGGAACGAACACAGCGTCACCAGCCTTCACGCCCCACATTTTCAGGGCCAGAATCAGCGCGTCGGTGCCGTTGCCGCAGCATACGCAATGCTTGCGGCCCACATCCGCAGCCAGCTTTTCTTCCAGCTCCGCTACCTGTTTGCCAAGGATGAACTGGCCGCTTTCCAGCACGGAAGCGATGCCAGCGTCAATTTCGGTTTTCAGCGCCGCATATTGGGCGTGCAAATCGTGAAAATTCATGATCAAAGCTCCTTTAATCCGGCTCCGTCCTGTTCAAAACGCCGACCGCAGACAGGGCATTCAAGGGAGTCGCCCTTGAGCCGCTGACCGCAGGTGCATACATACCCTGCCTGGCGGGCGGGTACACCCAGCATCAGCGCATGAGGCGGCACATCGGTGGTCACCACTGCGCCCGCGCCGATCATGGCGCAGCGTCCGATGCGGTGACCGCACACCACCGTGGCATTGGCGCCGATGGAAGCGCCGTCCTCCACCGGGGTATGGACAAAGTTTTCGTGTCCCTTGGGATAGAGCGCACGAGGGGTCAGGTCGTTGGTAAAGACGCAGCTGGGGCCGCAGAAAACGCCGTTGCCCAGCGTAACGCCTTCATAGATGCTTACGTTGTTTTGCAGCTTGCAGCCATCGCCGATGGTTACCCGCTTGCCGATGTAGCAGTTCTGACCAATGGAACAGCTCTTGCCGATATGGGTTTCGCCCTCCACATGGCAGAAATGCCATACTTTGGTGCCTTCACCCAGCTCCGCGCCTTCATCCACGATGGAGGAGGGGTGCACATAAGCACTCATCGGTCAAACCTCCCCACGAAATCCATGGTGGAGCAATCCTCCAGCGGCAATTGCACCGGGCGGTGTTCTGCCGCGGACTTGTAAATCGCCAGCACGGTTTCCAGCGCACGCAGGCCCGCTTCGCCGTCCACATAGGGGGCGCGGTCTTCCCGGATGGCAGCGATCACATCCGCATACAGGGGCGTGTGACCGAAACCGTATACATTGGGCGGGTTTTCGCCGTACTGCTGCTTGATCAGAGCCGGGTCGCCGCAATCCTGTTTGAACTCCCACTCTTCGATAATGTTCACGCTCTTGCCGCCTGCCTTGACAGTGCCTTCGGTGCCGAAGAGATAGAGGGTTTCCTCCAGATTATGGGGATAGATGTTGGTGGTGCCTTCGATGAGGCCGTAGGAGCCACCCGCAAAGCGCACCAGCGCCAAGCCCAGATCCTCGGCTTCGATAAAGTCGTGGCACAGGTTGTCGGTATAGGCCATCACTTCGGTGGCTTCATCGCCCATCATCCAGCGCAGCAGGTCGATGTTGTGGATGCACTGGTTCATCAGCGCGCCGCCGTCCTGCGCCCAGGTGCCGCGCCAGGGAGCCTGCTGATAGTAGGGCAGGCTGCGGTTCCAGCGGATATGCGCCGCGCCGTGGAGCATCTTGCCAAAGCGGTTTTCTTCCACTGCGGAACGGATCTTCTGGATGGACTTGTTGAAGCGGTTCTGATGGCAGGCGCACAGCTTCACGCCTTTTTCCTTTGCGGCGGCGATCAGGGCTTTGGCATCCTTGATGCTGAGGGAAATAGGCTTTTCAATGATCAGGTTGCTGCCGGCGGCGATTACATCCATGCCGATGGCGGCATGCTTGCCGCTTTCGGTGGCAATGGCGCACAGCTGGGGCTGTTCCTGGGCCAACATGTCGCGGTAATCGGTGTAGCGGCGTACCTGCGCTTTTTCTTCCTCAGGCAGGGGAGAGAGCACCGCCTCCATCCGCTCGGGAATAGGGTCGCAAACCGCGCAGAGGGTCAGCTCTGCACGGTTGTTCATATAGGCAGCGATGTGGTTGGGCGCGATGCGTCCGCAACCGATCAGGGCATAACGAAGGGGAATATTCATGAAAAACAGACTCCTTCCGGACTTACAGCACCATCAGATTGTCGCGGTTCTGGATGGCCTTCATGGCGTTCTTGGTATCGAAGATCAGCTGGGCATTGTCCGCCACCATCTGATAATCCACGGTGGTGTGGGCGGTGGTGACCATGACCAGATCGGCAGCCTTGACGATTTCGGGGGTCAGCTCGGTGAGGCCCTTTTCGGTAACACCATGCTCCCGGTACTCGGCAATGAAGGGATCGTAGAAGCTCACGTCCGCGCCGCGTTCCTTCAAATGCTCGATCACGCGGATGGCGGGAGACTCACGGTAGTCGTCGATGTCCTGCTTGTAGGCAACGCCCAGCACCAGCACCTTGGAGCCGTTCAGGGCCTTTTTGTGACCGTTCAGAGCTGCCATGGCGCGGTCCACGCAGTATTCGGGCATGCGGTCGTTGACCATCATGCTGCTTTCGATCATGCTGGTGTGGAAGCCGTACTCGCGGGCTTTCCAGCTCAGGTAGTAGGGATCCAGCGGGATGCAGTGACCGCCCAGACCGGGGCCGGGATAGAAGGCCTGGAAGCCGTAGGGCTTGGACTTGGCAGCATCCACCACTTCCCATACGTTGATGCCCATCTTGTCGCACAGCATGGCCAGCTCGTTGATCAGGCCGATGTTCACGTTGCGGTAGGTGTTTTCGAGGATCTTCTCCATCTCAGCCACCGCAGGGCAGGACACCCGGTGCACTGGAGCTTCCAGAACGGCCTCGTACAGGGTGGCGGCGATGTCGGTGCACTCGGGGGTGATGCCGCCCACGACCTTGGGGGTGTTCTTGGTCTTGTAGATCAGGTTGCCGGGATCCACGCGTTCGGGGGAGAAGGCCAGATAGAAATCCTCGCCGCACTTGAGGCCGGAGGACTCCAGAATGGGCTTGAGCAGCTCCTCGGTGGTGCCGGGATAGGTGGTGGATTCCAGAACCACCAGCATATCCTTGTGCATATGGGGCAGGATGCTCTCGGTGGAGGACTTTACATAGCTGATGTCAGGCTGCTGGTGAGCGTCCAGCGGGGTGGGCACGGCGATGCATACGCAGTCGCAGGAGGCCACGGAAGCAAAGTCGGTGGTGGCGCGGAGCATGCCGCTGCGCACGATTTCTTCCAGATCACTGTCCACCACATCACCGATATAGTTGTGGCCTTCGTTGACCATGGCTACCTTCTGATCCTGCACGTCAAAACCGATCACCTTGAAACCGGCTTTGGCCTTTTCCACAGCCAGAGGCAGGCCCACATAGCCAAGACCAACAACGCCAAGGGTTACGGTGCGATCCAGAATTCTTTGCTTGAGAGTAGACATATTGGTTACGCTCCTTCTGTTGTGTAGTGTATGGAAAATCTGTTTGACAGAATGGGGTCAGGCGTTTTGATGCTGGAAAGCAGCATAGGCAGTGTTCAGCAGCACCTTGCGCAGGCGGTCGTTTTCCTCCCGGGAGGCGGGGGATTCGTGACCGTTGCACAACAGCGCCACAAAGAAGCCGTCCTGAGGATTGACCGCCACCAGCGATCCGCTGGCAGGATCCTGCAGGCCGTAGCCGTCGCTGGGCCAGAGATGCCCCAAATAGGGCTGGGAACGCTTTGTGATGCGCAGACTGTAGCTCCAGGCGGCGTTCATGCCGCGGGTACGGTCGGTGGCAGCCAGATGCACCGAACGCTGGGCCAGAAAAACCTTTTCGCCGCACAGGCCATCCGAGGCCAGCATGCTGACAAAGCGGGTCAGGTCGTTCAGGGTGGTGAACAAACCGGCATGACCGGCGATGCCGTGCAGAAAACGGGCATTACCGTCCAGCGGCAGACCCGCAAAGGCCTGAGCGTTTTCATGGGTGATCTGTGTGGGGGCGATGTTCTCGCCGGAGGGCAGGTAACCGGTGCCGGTCATGGCAAGGGGTGCGGTCACATACTGCTTCACCGCGTCATCCAGCGGCATATCGAATACCTTCTCCATCAGGCAACCCAGCATGATATACCCCATGGCAGACTGCTTCACCTTTGCGCCGGGCTGGTTTTCCAGCGGATGCGCCAGCAGGGCTTTCAGCGCATCCTTGGCCCGGTGGGCTTCATGTTCCAGTGAAAAGGAGGCGGACATGCCGCTGGTGTGGGTCAGCAGCTGCTCCAGTGTGATGTTCCGTTTGTCACTGGGTACACCGTCCAAAAAGCGGCTGATGGGATCATCCGGCGAAATCAGGCCGTGTTCCATGGCTTTCAGACTGAGCGGCATGGTGGCCAGCACCTGCGTCAGGGAACCGGCATCGTAGCGGGTATCGGGCGCAACGTTCTTGTTGCTGCTGGGAGTCAGCTGTCCGAATGTTTTTTGGTATAGTACATGTTCGCGCTGCCCGGCAGCAATGGCACAGCCGGGAAAACAACCATTTTCCATGGCGTTGGACAACAGTTTGTCCACCGCATTCCACATAGGCGTCCTCCTCACTGGGTACAACCCCAAAAATGCATAATGACACCTTTATCATTATAGCACAACCCCAGCCTTGGGGAAAGGCTTTTCTTTCTTCGTCAAAATGTGCTATACTAATCTTATTCTATCAATAAGATGGGGAGGTGTGCTTTCATGGCTGCTTTTGTGAATGATCCCGCCAGCTTTCTGTGGAACGCAACGGCTGTGTCCAACGCCTTTTTTTGCGAATATATGCCCTCTGCACCGGAAGGCTATGTGAAAGTGTACCTGTACGGCCTTATGGCAGCCCGGGAAGGCCTGGGGGAGACCATCCGTATGGTGGAGGATCTGGCGATCGCTCTGGGCATGCCGACGGCGGATGTGGAAAAAGCGCTTCGTTACTGGGAACGCTGCCGGCTGATGGAACGCGTGCGGGATAATCCCCCCCAGTACCGGTATCTGAGCGTGCCACAGGCTGCGCTGATGCACCAGCAGACTCAGCCGGATGAGCAGTACGAATCCTTTGCGCAGGCGCTGTATTCTCTCTTTGGGGAAAAGCGCAAGCTTCACGGCGGCGAGACGGTGCTGGCTTATGAGTGGGTGGAACAGCTGGGTCTCAGCCCGGAAGTGGTGCTGATGCTGATCCGGCATATGATCTCCACCCGGGGCGTGAATTTCAGCTTCAAGGAAGCTCAGAAGATCGCCGGGGAGATGAGCAGCGAGAAGATCACCACGCTGGAAGCGGCAGAGATGATGTTCAGCCGGTCGGAAAGCGCGTGGAAGGGCGCAAAAAAAGTGCTCAGCCGCCTTGGCAAGCGCCGCAATCCCAGTGAGGATGAGATCGATCTGTACCTGAAATGGACCGTCCAGTGGGGCTTTGCGCCCAAAGCGGTGGAGGCTGCCTGTGTGGAAACCACCAAGGGCGATCCCAGCTTTGCCTATCTGGATAAGATTTTGGAAGGGATCCGCCAGCGCAGCGGCGGCAAGGCCATCACTGCGGAAAAGGTGGAAAGATTCCTCAAAGGCGAGCAGGATGAAACCGGTCGCGTCCGGGAAATGCTGGCGGCCTTTGGCCATAAATCCGCTGTGGTGGATGAGGGCATGCGTCTTGTGTACCGTTCCCTGTGCGAGGTTGCCAGCCATGAGGTGGTCATTCTGGCGGCCCGTCAGGTGGGTAAGCGCCGGGGTGCTCATTCGCTGGATCAGGTGGGCGAGCTGGTGGAGGCATGGAACAAGCGCGGCCTTACCAACGAAGCGGATGTGGAGGCCTATCTGAGAAGCGTTGCCCAGCAGGATAAGACCCTGCGTGCGCTCTTTACCCTGATGGGCAAGGAAAAGACGCTGACTTGCTCTCAGGCTAACCGGGAACTGCTGCGCAAGTGGCAGGAGGACTGGCGGGTCAGCGATCCGCTGATCCAGCTGGCAGCCTGCTATGCCAAGAATGTGGAGCATCCCATGGCATATGTGGACAAGCTGCTGCAAAGCTGGCGGGAGAAGGATATCGCCACAGTGGCAGAGGCGCAGGAGGAACACGAGAAATTCGTGCAGGTTGCCGCCACTGGCAAAAAAACAGATACAGCCGCTGCCAAGCCCACTGGCAAGCGTGTGCTGGCCCAGCAGTATGAGCAGCGGGATTACGATCCGGATGAAGTGAATGACATGAGCGACGAAGACATCGAGGAGGCGAGCAAGCTGTGACGCGGGAACAACTCATTCTGACCCTTTCGCAGGAGTACGCTGCCCGTCGGGAGGAGAATATGCGCATCTATGAAGACCGCCGCGTCCAGGCTTGCCAGCAGTGCCCCGGTCTGCGGGAAGTGCTGGATGCCCGCCATGCGGCGGTATTGCAGGGGGTGCGCACCAGCCTGATGAACCGCTTCCGCAAGGAAGGGGAAAACGCCCAGCTGCCCAACGCCATGGCAGTGATGAACCAGCGTATCGCTGAACTGCTAAAGGAAGCCGGTTTGCCCGCTGATGCGCTGGAACCGGTCTATACCTGCGCTACCTGCAAGGATGAGGGGTATGTATACACCCCTTCCCGTCAGATGTGCGCCTGCATGAAACAGGAACTGAACCGCCGCATGCTGGGGGAACTGGGGCTCAGCGCCACGGGCAATACTTTTGAGCGTTTTGATGAAAGCCTGTTCAGCGAAGAGATCCCTGAGGGCGACAAGCTGAGCCAGCGGCAGCGCGCTTTGCTGGCCCGGAAAACCTGTCTGGAATACGCGGACTCCTTCCCGGATACCGCCACCCCCAACCTGCTGCTGTCCGGCAAAAGCGGTCTGGGCAAGACCTTCCTTTTGCATGCCATCGCTCACCGGCTCGTGCAGCGGGATATCATGCCGGTGTATACCAGTGCCTATCACCTGCTGGAGGTGGCCCGCAAGTCCTATTTTGAAAACAGCAGCGACAAATTGGCAGAAATGATGAATGCTCCGGTTTTGCTCATTGACGATCTGGGTACCGAACCCATGATGCAGAACATCACCATCGAGCAGCTGTTCAACCTGCTCAACGAACGCCAGCTGAACCGCCGTCATACGGTCATTTCCACCAACCTGACCATGGCGGAATTAAAGGAACGTTACACCGAGCGTGTTTCTTCCCGCCTGATGGATGAGAGCAGCTGGCGCAGACTGGTTTTCACCGGCAGTGATGTGCGCAAAAAGCTGAAAAGAGGCAAGCAATGAACATCCAAATTTATGTGAACAAGAAAAACCCTGATGTGCTCAAAGCAGAACGGTTCTTCAAGGAACGCCGCATTCCCTATCAGATGATGGATCTGAAGAAGCACAAGCTGGGCAAAAAGGAACTGGAACTGTTTATCCGGGCAGCGGGCAGCGCCCGTGCGCTGGTGGACCGGGAAGGCAAGAAGGCCTTGGAGCGTCCCGTGGCGCATATGACCACCGACAGCCTCATCATTGCTGAACTGCTCAACGATCCGGCAGCCCTTCGCAGCCCCATCGTGCGCAACGGCAGCAAGGTGACCATTGGCGCAGACGAAGAAGTCTGGAAGCAGTGGGTGGCAGAAGCCACTTGACGAAGCCGACACAATCCGCTATGATACTCCATCGGTCGGAAACCGACTGTTGGAAAACCTTGGAACGCGTGTGTGCGCTTGGAGGAATGAACATGCAAGAACCCATTGCACGGAATGACCGTCAGCGGAATATCTGGCGCAGCGGCTGGTTTGTGCTGGCGGCGGCGCTGGCGATTGGCTTTGCGCTGTATATGTTCCTGTGGGAGATGCGTCTGCCCACGGAGATCGATTTGCAGATCCATGCCAGCTATTCAGTGGATTTTGACTTTACCGATCTGCATTCCATCACCAGCCGGATCGCCTATCCACTGTGGCATGTGCTGGTGGCGATCCTTTATCAACTGGGGCTGCCCATTGACTGGTCGGCAGCCATCATCACCACCTTTTTCCGGGCCGTTACCTTTGTTTTCACCTATCGGCTTTTGAACCGGATCAGCGGCGGAAAACTGAAAACTTTCTGGCTGGCGGTGTGCGGTTTGCTGGTATTCATCGTTACTGGCGTGAACCTGCCCAACGACACAGGCTTGAGCGTATACCGCTTTGTGAACGGATCCCCCAATGTGTGGCATAATCCCACGCAGCAGGCCGTCATTTCCACCATGATGATCTGCGTGCCCTTCTTGGTCTGGTGCGGGGAGTGCTTTGAACAGAAACTGCCGGAGAGCGGCGATGCCACCATGCTACCCTGGTGGCAGGTGTTTATGCTGGCGTTTCTGCTGGGGCTCAACCTGATGTGCAAGCCCACGGTGATGCAGGCATTCCTGCCCGCCGCGTTCCTGATGTATCTGGTGGAGCTGTGCCGTCGGCCCCGTAATTGGCGATACTTTGCTCAGATCGTGCTGGCTTTTATCCCGGCGGTGATCTGTTTCCTGGTGCAGTACCTGTATTACACCGGCGTGGTGGTTCCCTACACCAGCGGCGTTGACTTTGGAGCAACCGCCCAGACCCTGTGGGAAGCCTTCCGCACCATGCTGATGATGAACGCGTTCCCCATTGCCGCGCTGATTTGCTGCTATCGAAAGGGCCTGTTCAAGGACCGGCTGTTCGTGCTGGCGGTCTTGATGGTGCTCATCAGTATGCTGGAGGTGGCCTTCTTCCGGGAGACTGGCGAACGGGCAGGCCACGGCAACTTTGGCTGGGCTGCCATGAGTTCTTCCTATTTCTTCTGGGTGGTCATGCTGGGTAAGTATGCGGCTTCTCTCAAGGAAATGTGGAAAACGGCTCCCCTGTGGCGCAAAGCATTGTTTGTCATTGCAGCGGCTGTACTGCTGTGGCATCTGGTTTCTTCAGTGGGGTACTATGTTTTCATGCTGAGCACCGGCAACGCGTTCTGATGATTGAATATGGCATCCGTCGGTTTCTGGCTTGGGCTTTGTGCCCATCCGCGGGGGGGGCATCCCCCGCACTCCGAATTTTCACAAAAAGGGCAGTCTGGCGGGAGGGTTCTTAAGGAACAAGTTATCCCACAACGAAAAAACGAGCATCCGTCGACAGTTGAGGATGCTCGTTTGCTTATGTGGCCCAACAAAAGCAATGCACTGGTATAGTGCGTATAATTGCGCCCTTCTAAGAGGGAGGAAATCTGTTTTGGTTTGTTCAACATATTGGAATTTGTCTCTGCGTTAATTAGAAGTTCAGCAATTGCTCCACAGCCAGTGCTGCTGCGTAAAGTCTGAACTCATCTGTTCCATACAGCATTACTGCCTGTCTTACGCCGTTTGTGTCAAGGGTACCCCCGGCGACGGTAATCGTTGGCAGACCGCAGAGATGATTGGCATATGTCGGACCGGTGATCAGCACAGCGTCGTAATCCGAGA
>SVGQ01000146.1 GCA_015056245.1 Clostridiales bacterium
ATCTTGCACCTACGGTGCTCGCTGTGCTTGCTGAAAAGCGCTGCGGCGCAAGGTTTTGTGGGCTCTGCCCACACCCGGCAGGAAACTGAGTTTCCTGCACCTTCCCCTTTTTTGACAACCTGAGGCGGCTCTCCGCTACCGGAGGGCCGCCGAACTGCATACTGGAGGACAGATCATGAACCCAAATCCTATCCAGCCCCCATCCCTGCTTGAGAAGATCACCCCGCTGCTGGACGCAGCCATTGAGCGGACAGGCCGCGCCCTGTGCGTGATCGACGGCTGCTGCGGCGGAGGCAAGACCACGCTGGCGCAGGAACTGTCCGTCCACTATGAGGGCGCGCCGGTGATCCACATGGATGATTTTTTCCTGCCCTTTGACATGCGCACCCCGGAGCGGCTCAGCATGCCCGGGGGCAATGTGCACCATGAGCGTTTTGCCGGGCAGGTGATTACGGGGCTGAAAAGCGGGAAAAGCTTTCTCTACCAACGATTTGACTGTGCCACAGGTCAAATGGAGGATCGAACCTGCCCGGCCCACCCTCTGCGCATCGTGGAGGGCAGCTACAGCCTGCACCCTGCCTTGCAGGAGGCATGGCAGGCCATGGGCGCGGTGACGGTATTTCTTTCCGTTGAAGAAGAGGAACAGCTCAGGCGCATTGCCAGGCGGGCTCCGGAGAAGCTGCAGGCTTTTATCGATCGTTGGATTCCCCTTGAAAAAAAGTACTTTCAGGCGTATGATATAAAGGCGCGGGCACAGCTGGCCCTGACCAGCCTGCCCCGGGAGGATTTGCCATGAAGATTCTCATCATCGACGGACAGGGCGGCGGCGTGGGCCGCAGCATTGTGGCGGCTCTGAAAGCAGCTATGCCCGCCCAGCCGGTGATGGCTCTGGGCACCAACGCGCAGGCCACAGCCGCCATGCTGAAAGCCGGCGCGGATCTGGGTGCCACCGGTGAAGGCGCCATTCGTTACCAGTGCAAAAGCGCGGATGTGATTCTCGGCGTGACGGGCATTCTGCATGCCAATGCCATGCTGGGGGAGATCACCCCGGGTATCGCGGCGGCGGTAAGCCTGAGCGAAGCCAAGAAGGTGCTGGTGCCGCTGGACCGCTGCGGTCTGCTGATCGCAGGCGTGGAAAAACAGCCGCTGGACAGTTTGATCCGCAAGGCGGTGGAGCTGGTGGCTGGTATGATGCAGGAATAAGGCGGCGGAAGTTTTCCCGTTCGGCTGATGGCGGGCTGCTCCCGGCTGATCTTTCTTGCAATCCCTCTGCTACAGTTTCGTATGACGCCGGTCGTTCCATCGTCGCAGCAGGCACTGCCGTGCTCGCTTCACTCCCTGCCTGCGGGCCTGATTGCGTTTCGCGCAAGTGTTCCGCAACCTCACTCGTCGTGCAGGCTACTGCTGTAGCCTATACTCTATTCGGCCCGCGACTGCGGGTCGCTGACAGCTTCGCCGCCCGGCGCACTGCGCACACACTTTCCGACCTCGCCCCCTTAACAAGGGAGGCTTCCCCCCCAAAACCCTATCACCCCTTGCGCCGTGTAACGGCGCAAAAAGCGGGATTCTTAAGGGCCTCAGGCCCTTAAGCGGGTTTCCAAAGGGCGGAGCCCTTTGGCCTGCGGAGCAGCGCTCCTTGCCCTGCGGAGCAGAGCCCTTTGGCCTGCGGAGCACCCCCACCTACCAACAGGCATCCCCCTGTTTCAGGAATAAACCATTTCCAAAGAAAGAAGGATCTGCATTATGAGCGAATGTACGCATAACTGCTCCACCTGCACCGCCAATTGCGGTGAACGCAAGCAGGAAAGCCTGCTGCAAAAGCCCCACGAGCTGAGCCACATCAAAAAGGTGATCGGCGTGTGCAGCGGCAAGGGCGGCGTGGGTAAGAGCATGGTCACGGCCTTGCTGGCGATTCTGGCCCAGCGCCGCGGCATGAAGGTGGGCATCCTGGATGCCGACATCACCGGCCCCTCCATCCCCCGCGCCTTTGGCCTGAAGGACAAGGCCGCCGGTACCGATCAGGGCATCTTCCCGGTGCGCTCCGTGTCCGGCATCGATGTGATGAGCCTGAACCTGCTGCTTGAAAACGAGAGCGATCCCGTTGTGTGGCGCGGCCCGGTCATCGCCGGCGCGGTGGGCCAGTTCTGGACCGACGTGATCTGGGGCGATAAGGACGTGCTGTTCATCGATATGCCTCCGGGAACCGGCGACGTGATGCTGACCGTGTTCCAGTCCATCCCTGTGGATGGCGTGGTGCTGGTTTCCACTCCCCAGGAGCTGGTGGGCATGATCGTGGAAAAGGCCCTGAAGATGACCGACCTGATGAACATTCCGGTTCTGGGTCTGGTGGAGAACATGAGCTACATCACCTGCCCCGACTGCGGCAGAAAGTACGACCTGTTCGGCAAGAGCCGCAAGGACGATATCGCCAAGCAGTACAACATTCCGCTGACCGCCGGTCTGCCCATTGACCCCAAACTGGCTGGCAGCGTGGATAAGGGTATGCTGGAGCTGTTTGAAGGCAACTGGCTGGATCAGATCGCCGATGCCATTCAGGATCTCCAGCCCAAGGCCCGGGCATAAGCATGCAAACCAACACTGTAGCCGCCAAGGTGGAACTGGCGCGCAGTCTGTACCTGAATGGGTACAATTGCGCCCAGGCCGTCTTTGCGGCTTTTTCTGAAGAAATGGGCATTCCTCAGGAAACTGCCCTGCGCATGGCCTCCGGAATGGGCGGGGGCATGGGCGGCCTGAGGATGACCTGCGGCGCGGTGAGCGCCATGGCGATGGTGCTGGGCACCGTTCGCGGCTACAACGACGCGGAGGATTTTGACGGCAAAAAGCAGCTCTATGCGGATATCCAGCGGCTGCATGCGGAATTCATCGCTGTGCATGAGATATCCAATTGCCGGGAACTGCTGGCAAAAAGCGGTGTGGTCGCCAAGGCTCAGCCCTCGGAGCGCACCCCGGAATACTACCGCAAGCGTCCCTGCGCCCGGTACATTGAACTGTGCGCTGAGCTTCTGGCAAAGGAGCTGGGACTATGAAGATCGCCTTCGTAGCCGACCTGCACGGCAACTGGCCCGCCACCTGCGCGCTGGAAGCGGATCTCAGACAGCAGAAGCCCGACCGGATCGTCTGTCTGGGTGATACCGTGGGCAAGGGTCCCAGCAACGATAAAACCTTCGACTGGGCTATGTCCCGGTGCGATCTGGTCATCGGCGGCAACTGGGACTATGGCGTGGGCGAGCAGGCCTTCCCCAATGATGAATACTACTGGAACCAGCTGGGGCCGGAGCGGCTGCGTGTTCTGCGCAACCTGCCCCGGGAAAGCGAAATGATGCTCTCCGGCCGCCGGGTGCGGCTGATGCACGGCCGCCCGGTAATGGATACGCTGATCACGGTCAAGCATGATCTGGAAGCCATTCAGGCCTTCTTCCAGGATGCGCAGGGCAAGCCCTTCGATGTGGTACTGTATGCCGATGCCCACCGGCAGGCCATGCGCACGGTGAATCCGGGGCTGTTCATCAACACCGGCAGCGTGGGCAATGCCATGGGCGTTACCTGCTGCTGCTACGCCATCGTGGAGGCTGAACCCGGCGAGACCCCCGCGCCTTTCGAGGTGCGACTGCGCCAGCTGCCCTATGACCGGGAGCAGGCCATCCGGGACGCACAGGCTGCCCCCGGCGTGCCCCGCATCGAAACCTACATCAACGAGATCCGCACGGGCGTGTACAGTCGGTAAGGAAAACGGCGAGACCCTGCGCAGCTTGTCCGGCGCTCCGGGAGGCTGCTATGCGGGAGCTGGCAGAAAAACGGGGGAGCCAGTGCCTTGGGACACGGTCTGCCCTGAAGCGGCTGTACGGATTGCACAGCCGCCTGTTTCCTCCTGATCTTCGGTCTCTTTCCCTACGCCTACAGATTTTCCATCATAAAGGAGTTATCAACATGAAAACCATCCTGCTCACCGCTGGCGGTTCCGCCTCGGCAATGCCTGCGCTGCTGCGCTACCGGGCTGCCGGATACCGGGTGATCGTCTGTGATATCTATCCCCGGGAATGGAACGCTGCCCCGCTGGCAGCGGACGAGTTCTTTCAGGCGCTGATGGTAACGGACGAAGCCGCCTATGTGCAGCAGATGCTGGACGCAGTGCGCCGGTATCAGGTGGACGCCCTGCTCCCTCTGACCGATGTGGAGGTGGATGTGCTGTGCAGCCGCCGCAAGGATTTTCTGGCGCTGGGATGCATCCTGTGCACGCCGGAGGAAGATGTGGTGCGCCTGTGCCGGGATAAACTCCGCATGGCTCAGCGGCTTTCAGCATCGGGCGTATGCCAGACCATACCCACCTACGATGCCCGGAATGCGCCGGATGAATATCCCCTGATGCTGAAACCCCGCAGCGGACGTTCCAGTCAGGGTCAGGCGGTGGTGCGCAGCCGGGAGGAGTTCGAGGGTGCAGTATCCCGCCGGGATGACTACATTGTGCAGCCCTTTATCACCGGCAACATCTTTACGGTGGATGTGGCCCGGGATGCTCAGGGGCAGGTTCAGGCCCTGGCCCGGGAAGAGCTGCTCCGCACCGGCAACGGCCTTGGCACAACGGTTCAGGTGTATGAAAGCCATCCGCTGGAAGCGGTCTGCGCCGCCATTGCTGAGGAAATTGGTCTGGTGGGTGTGGTGAATATGGAGTTTATCCATCACGGAGAAGCGTACTTCTTTCTGGAAGTGAATCCCCGTTTTTCCGGCGGCACCGGTTTCAGCATGAAGGCGGGCATGGATACTGCCATGCTGATGCTTGCCTGCCACCAGGGGCAGTCCATCGGCCTGTGCAGCGCAGTACGCCCCGGTGTGTATACCCGTCAGGTGGAGATCATCGGCGGGTGAGGCGGATCCCGGCAAAAAGGACGCTTCCGTCATCTGCCCATCAATTGTCGTACCCATGAAATTCTTGCAATTTCCAAGCAATCCCGATATAATGAAACCACATGAAAAATTCGGCATATTCCGTCGAAATAACAGAAAGGGGGGTGAGTGCGGATGAATGACGCTCCTCAGTACGTGATTGAAATGCTGCACATCACCAAGGAATTCCCCGGCATCAAGGCCAATGATGATATCACCCTGCAGCTGGAAAAGGGCGAGATCCACGCGCTTCTGGGCGAAAACGGCGCAGGCAAGTCCACCCTGATGAGCGTGCTGTTCGGTCTGTATCAGCCGGAGGAAGGCGTGATCAAAAAGGATGGTCAAGTGGTTGCCATCAACAACCCCAACGATGCCACCGCCCTGCACATCGGCATGGTGCACCAGCACTTCAAGCTGATCGATGTGTTTACCGTGCTGGATAACATCATCCTTGGCGCGGAAGACGTGGGTGCCATGGGCTTCCTCAAGCGCAAGGCCGCCCGCCAGAAGGTGCAGGAGCTGAGCCAGCGCTACGGCCTGAAGGTGGATCTGGATGCCAAGATCGAGGATATCACCGTGGGCATGCAGCAGCGCGTGGAGATCCTCAAGATGCTCTACCGCGATAATGAAGTGCTGATCTTTGACGAACCTACCGCCGTGCTGACCCCTCAGGAGATCGACGAGCTGATGGAGATCATGCGGGGCCTTGCCAAGGAAGGCAAGAGCATTCTGTTCATCACCCACAAGCTCAACGAGATCATGGCGGTTTCCGATCGGGTAACGGTGCTGCGCAAGGGCCGTTATGTGGGCACCGTCAAGACCAGCGAGACCACCAAGGCTGAACTGAGCCGCATGATGGTGGGCCGTCCGGTGCAGCTGGAGGTGGAGAAGGACGAGGCCAACCCCGCCGAAGCCGTGCTGGAAGTGAAGGGTCTGTGCGTACCTTCCAAGCTGTACAAGCGGGACGCGGTGCACAATGTGAGCTTCACCGCCCGGGCTGGCGAGATCGTCTGCAT
>SVGQ01000147.1 GCA_015056245.1 Clostridiales bacterium
CAGGAAACTCAGTTTCCTGCCGGGTGTGGGCAGAGCCCACAAAACCTTGCGCCGCAGCGCTTTTCAGCAAGCACAGCGAGCACCGTAGGTGCAAGATGTGCGACTTTTGAACAGAAGTATGGGTTTTCGACAGTCTGAAGTGCATATGCGCTGGTTTTTCTTGCATGGGACGGGGAATCATGCTACAATACAGTCCCCGGCAGATATTGCAGGGTTGGATTTCACAGAAACACCGGCGGCAGGCATTGGCCTGCGGACGGGTTCCATAAGTGGGAAAACCGTTTGATAACAAGGCTTTCCCCATTGCGAGCGAGGGCGGTATGGACTGTCCTCGCCAAATGTGTTTGGTTTGAAGGAGGATAAAACGATGTATCTGATCGTCGGTCTGGGCAACCCGGGCCAGCAGTATGCCCAAACCCGCCACAACGCAGGGTTTGATGCACTGGCTGTTCTGGCAGATCAACTGAATGTATCCATCACCCGCAGAAAGGATGACGCCCTGATTGGGGAATGCTATATCGGCACGCAGAAAACGCTGCTGTGTATGCCGCAGACCTTCATGAACCTGAGCGGTCATGCGGTAAGCGCACTGCTGCATTATTTCCGTATCCCCATGGAAAATCTGATCGTTATTTATGATGATATCGATCTGCCGCCGGGAACGGTACGCATTCGCAAAAACGGCAGCGCGGGTACCCACAACGGCATGCGCTCCATTGTGGAGCAGCTGGGCAGCGATCAGTTTGCCCGGGTGCGCATCGGTGTGGGCGACAGGCCTCAGGGCGCGGATCTGGCAGCATGGGTGCTGGGTCATGTGGCTGATGAAGAGGAGCGCAAGCTGCTGGAAGAATCCTTCCAGCAAGCCGCTTTGGCGGTGGCGTGCTTTGTGAAGGAAGGCGTGGAAGCCGCCATGTGCAAATACAACACCAAGAAGCAGAAGAAGGCGAAGGGAACGGCAGACGCTGGGACTCTGCCCCAGTCCCCGGCAGGGGAATAATGATCCGCAACCCGTTCGCCTGTGAAACAGGCGAAACCGCAGGATTCTCAAGGGGCTCAGCCCCTTGAGCGGGGTGCAGGGGCAGCGCCCCTGCCATCACCCCCCACCTCCGTATAGCGAATAAGGAGACGATCATGAACGAAGGACTTTTCAGCGCATACAGTTCACTGCCCCAATGGCAGGAACTGCTTGAAGCGACCAAAACGACTGGATGCAGCGCGGTGTACGAACTGGCGGAGGGCGAGCGGCCTTTTCTGGCGGCAGCGCTGAGCCAGCGCACAGGGCGGCCGGTGGTGCTGGTGTGCTCCACGGAGCTGATCGCCCAGCGCTGCGCTCAGGATATCCAGCGCTTGACGGGCATGGGCTGCGTGTGCCTGCCGCCCAGAGATTTGCAGTTCAGCCGCGCTGCCTCCAGCCGGGAGAGCACGTGGCAGCGGCTGTCTGCGCTGGATCAGCTGGCCCATGGGCAGGCACGGGTGCTGTGCATCAGTCTGGACAGCCTGATCCACCGCTGCGTTCCCAAGAAGGTGTTTCTGGAAGCGGAGATCCGCATCGTGGAGGGCGAGTGCCATCCGCCCAAGCAGCTGATGGACCGACTGCTGGCTGCCGGGTATGAGCGGGTGGCCATGGTGGAGGGTCAGGGCCAGTGCGCCATGCGCGGCTCCATTCTGGATGTGTTCCCTTCCAATACGCAGGAAGCGCTGCGCATCGAGTTTTTCGATGATGAGGTGGACTCCATCCGCCGGTTTGAGTGCATCAGCCAGCGAAGCATCGCCCGGGTGAAGAATGCCCGCATCGCGCCGGCAACGGAATGTCTGGTTACTGACCCGGAGAAGGCTGCCCAGCGGCTGCGCAAGGCCATTGAGGCAGGTCTGGGCCATGGGCTGGAGGAATTGCCCAACCAATACGTGGAGAACCCAGATCGCTATACCGCGCCGGTGGTGACCGAAGCGGGAGAGGAACTGCCCTCGCTGGATGAGTTTTTGATGTCCATCGACCTGCCGGGCCTCAGCGAGGATGAGCCGGGCTGGGCGGCGGAAGAAACTGAGATGCAGATGGGCGCAATGGTTGGCGAAAAGGCCGGAAAAACCATTGGCGAGTATTCCAGTCGGGGTTCCAATGAACGCAACGAAGTTGCTGAAGTTGCAGACCCTGACGGCGGCAAGGTGATGGCAGAGGCCATCAACAGCCTGAGCTACCGCCGCCATCTGGATGATGTGGAGCGGGTGGCGGCAGGGCAGACCATCCGCACGGCCCCCATGTGGCTGAATGTGCTGTGCCGGGAAACCGCCACGGCGATGGATTATCTGGATAAGCCCATCGTGCTGCTGGATCGCCCGGAGCATTATCTGAGCCGGATGCGGGTATTGGATGCGGAGTTCAGCGATGCCTATGAAAGCGCCCGCCAGCGCGGGGATGCCTTCGATGCCCAGAAGGATCTGCTGCTGCCTTATGACGATCTGCTGCCGGTGTGGCAGGGATTGCCCAGCGTGCTGCTGACCGACCTGAACACAGGCACGGGCAAGATGAAGCCGGAAAAGCTGGTTTCCTTTGGCTCCACCACGCCGCTGCCCTACCAGAGCCGGTTGGAGCCGCTTTGCAACGACATCAAGAAATGGAAGGAGCAGAACTGCGCCATCGTGCTGCTGTGCGGCGGCGAAGCCCGCGCCCTGCGCCTGCAGAAGGCATTAAGCGAGCGGGGCATGCCTTCCAGCTACGCGGAAACCCTGGACGGCAACGTGATCACCCGGGAGGTGATCCTGCTGCCGGTGAGCTATACCAAGGGTTTCCTGAATATGGGCGCAAGGCTGTGCCTGATCAGCGATACCGACCTGTACGGCTCGGCCTACCATAAGGCCCGCAAGAAATCCAACGCGGGCGAGCGCATTTCCTCCTTTACGGATCTGAAGCCCGGGGACTATATCGTTCATGACCTGCACGGCGTGGGTATTTATCAGGGCGTGACCCAGATGAATGATGAGGGCGTAAAGCGGGATTACCTGATCATTCACTATGCAGGCAGCGATAAGCTGTATGTGCCGGCGGATCAGTTTGACCGGGTGCAGAAGTATATCGGCGCGGAGGCTGCCCTGCCCAAGCTGAACAAGCTGGGCGGCAGCGAGTGGCAGCGGCAGAAGAGCCGGGTCAAGGGCCAATTGAAAAAGCTGGCTTTCGATCTGGTGGCGCTCTATGCCAAGCGCGCTCAGGAAAACGGCTATGCCTTCAGCCATGAAAACCCGTGGCAGCGGGAGTTTGAGGATGCCTTCCCCTACGAGCTGACCGACGACCAGCAGCGCAGCGTGGCCCAGATCGAGGAGGACATGGAAAGCGCCCGGAACATGGACCGTCTGCTGTGCGGCGATGTGGGCTATGGCAAAACCGAGGTGGCTCTCCGCGCGGCCTTCAAGTGCGTGGTGGAGGGCAAGCAGGTGGCGATCCTTGCGCCCACCACCATTCTGGTACAGCAGCACTACAACACCATCCGCAAGCGGTTCAGCGGCTTCCCTGCCAAAGTGGAGATGCTCAGCCGCTTCCGTACCCCTGCGGAAAGCAAGGAGATCATCAAGAAGCTGGAAGCGGGCGAGATCGATATCATCGTGGGTACCCACCGGCTGCTTTCCAAGGAAGTGAAGTATCACGATCTGGGCCTTTTGATCGTGGACGAGGAGCAGCGCTTCGGCGTGGCCCATAAGGAAAGCATCAAGCAGATGAAAAACCGGGTGGACGTGCTCACCCTGTCGGCTACCCCCATTCCCCGCACGCTGCATATGAGCATGGTGGGCATCCGGGATATGAGCATTCTGGAAACCCCGCCGGAAGAACGCCTGCCCGTAAAAACCTACGTGCTGGAATACGACGACATGATCATCCGGGATGCCATCCGCCGGGAACTGGCAAGGGATGGTCAGGTGTATTTCCTCTACAACCGGGTACGCTCCATCGATCAGATGTACGCCCGTCTCCATGCGCTGGTGCCGGAGGCCCGCATCGGTATTGCCCACGGGCAGATGCGGGAAAACGCGCTGGAGGATATCATGCTGGATTTCTACGCCGGCGCGTATGACATCCTGCTTTGCACCACCATTGTGGAAAGCGGTCTGGATGTACCCGAGGCCAACACGCTGATCGTGTTTGACGCGGACCGTTTCGGCTTGAGCCAGCTGTATCAGATCCGGGGCCGTGTGGGACGAAGCAACAAGCAGGCTTATGCCTACTTTACCACCCGGGCCAACAAGCAGATGAGCGAAACCGCCCAGAAGCGTCTGGATGCCATCCGGGAGTTTACCGAGTTCGGCGCGGGCTACCGCATCGCCATGCGCGATCTGGAGATCCGCGGCGCGGGCGATGTGCTGGGACCCCAGCAGAGCGGGCATCTGTCCACGGTGGGCTACGATATGTACTGCAAGCTCATCGAGGAAGCGGTTGGCGAAGCCCGTGGCATCACCCAGACGCCGGAGCTGGATACCCGTATCGATCTGAAAATCGACGCCTACCTGCCCCAGGATTATGTGTCGCAGGAAAAGCTCCGCGTGGAGATCTACAAGCGCATCGCCATGGTGGTGGACGAGGAAACCCGCATGACCATCGAAGACGAGCTGATCGACCGCTTCGGCGATATTCCTCAGCCGGTGGAGAACCTGATCCGCATTGCCCAGCTCCGGGGCGTGACCCGTCAGCTGGGGGTGAGCCACCTGACCCTGCGGCAGGATGGTCTGCACCTGAAACTGAGCCAGCAGGCCATGCCCGATCCCGGGGTGCTGTTTACCGCGGTTTCCGTGACCGATCCCCGGCTCAAGTTCGGCGTGGGGCGCACGCCTGAGTTGGTGTTCCAAGTACCCAGACTGACCCCGGCGGTGGCGCTGGATATGGCCATTCCCATGGTGACGGCCCTGCACCGGAATGTGGTGAAGCTGCTGCAGGAAAAGGCCGCTGCCGAAGAAGCCCAGAAGGACGCGGATGCGTGATGCTTGAGGCAGATCAATATGCGGAGCGCGAGGCAGAGCCCCGCAACCTGCGCCGCAGCGCAAAAGCGCAAGATGCGCGGCTTCTGCCTGAAAACACGGCTTCGCGCAAATGAAGGGTTCCACAATAAGATGGATGGAAAGGAAGGAGTTATCCTACACTTTGCACCAAAGAAATACCGAAACAGCAAGCCCGCCAAGGCTTGCTGTTTCTTGTTCTGCGTGATAGAATGAAAGCGATAAACTTGAATTTGCCCACCCGAAAGGATACCTAAAATGATTGGTTTAATTGATAGCTTTATCTTCAATATTCTTTTACTGATAACCATACTTGGTGAGTTTGTCCTCCCTTGGATTTTGAAACATTTTTATATAGGGTACAACAGCAAAACAATGGTTATGAGTGTTTTAGGAAGTCCCGAAAGCCCTGTAAGATGGATTTACAATGCTTGGCTTGTGTGGTTAGGTGCTTTTTTGCTGCTTGCTTCAGTTGTAATTTTTAAGAACAATATCACCGTTTCAAGTGTGTTGGCTGTATTAACATTTATCTCGATTTCCATATTTGCAGTAGGAGCAGGAATACTGTCGGGAATATTTAGCGTAAATGAGTCAAAAGAAAAGGTTACGATAGCCTCTAAAATCCATGGTGCAGGCTCTGCTATTGGGTTTATGACTTTATTATTTTTCCCTTTGCTACAGTGCATTTTAGCTTTTAAGAGTAATGATATTATACAAGGCACAGTTTGCGCAATTGCATTTGTGTTGGCAATGTTATTCTTTGTATTTTTTATCATGGGAGACAAAGACAATTTTAAAGACACAGCATTTTCATATGAAGGTCTATGGGAAAGGTTGAGTCTGTTTTTTATGTATGTTCCCTTTCTGTATATAGCAATAGATAATCTTTTTATAGTTTAGTAAATTCCAATT
>SVGQ01000148.1 GCA_015056245.1 Clostridiales bacterium
GTTAGCCATGGCCAGATACACTTCCGTCTTGCCGCTGCCGGTGACACCGTGGAGCAAAAACGCGCCCTCGCCCGCCTCCATGGCTGGCAGCATGCTGTCCAGTGCTTCCCGTTGACCATCGGTCAGGAGCGGCTGGGTGCTGGGCTTTTCGTCTTCTTCACCATAGGGGGAACGGAACACTTCCCGCTGCACCAGCTGAACCAACCCGGCTTCCTCAAGGGCCTTCAGGCCTTCCCGGGGATTCTGTACCAGTTGGCTCAATTCATTGAGGCTGCGGGGGCGACCATCTGCCAGCAGCCGAAGCAGCATGGCCCGCTTGGGAGCCCGCTTCATTTTGGCAGCCTCTGCCTCCGCATCGTCGCAGGCCAGCACGGCAACAGTTTCCTGCTTCTGCTTAATGCGCCCGGTGCGCATGGCAGCAGGAAGCATCAGTCGCAGAGCTTCAGACAGGGGGCAATGGGTCTCACCGGCGATCTCCCGGGCCAGTTCCAGCATGGCTGGCAGCAGCGCAGGATACTCATCCAGCATTTTGCTGATGGGTTTCAGCTTTTCTGGGGGAAGCTCCGGCGGCAGTTCGGACTCATCTATCAGCCCTACCACGAAGCCGTCCACCGTGCGGCGGCCCAGCGGCACATTCACCCGGGAACCCACCACCGGCTGCATCCCCTTCGGGATCAGGTAGGAAAAGGGCTTGGCTACATTGGAGTGGATCACATCCACCACCACCTGTGCGACCATGGCTCCTCCTCCTCCTTTGCGTATTTATCGGTAATGCCGGTTCTGGGCTTTGGGCAGTCTGCCGCGTTTGTAGCGGCGGCCCTTTTTATGGAAAATGCGGTACAGCACCACAACAAGCAGCACCAGCACGATCAGCGGCGACAGGAACAAAAGCAGAATATCCAGCGTCAGGGGCGGGAACGGATTGGGATCGGAGAAGACCAAATGCTCAATTTCTTCCAAAGTCAGCGGAGCATTCTCACGCCGCATAATGGATCGGCCTGCCACCAGATCGTACACAACGGCGCTGCCGCCGTCCTCCGGATAGTAGGTCATGGTACCCATTACTTCGCCCTGGGTGATGGGAGCAGCAAAGTCGCGGGAATATTCGATCATCACCGTCTGGCGCAGGTTGCGTGCCTTGGCTTCCATCTCAGCTCTGGTGGCGACGATATTCACCGTGCGCTGATCGGCTCTGGGCTGCACATTCAGCGTCAGGCGGCCCAGATTTTCATCCTCCAGCGAAAAACCGGAAGTATCGACAACGACGGGGTTTTCATTGTACAGTTCCTCCGGAGTCATGCTGACGAACTGGGAAAAACCATACTCCATCAGCTTGCGGCTGTCGGACCAGCGTCCGCTGTTGGAGGTGTAGAATACCACAGAGATCAGCTGAACGCCGTCCCTCTCGGCAGCGCCCACATAGCAGTAACCCGCCCGGGCATGGAAACCGGTTTTGATACCGGTGGCGTAGGGATAGTAGGTGGAGGTGTAATCCTCCGTGGTCTCCTGGTTTTTGTTCAGCCAGTTGGAGGATGCGCCGGTAATCAGACGGGAACGGCGCAGATTGGATCTTGGCAGCGTGTACGTATACGTAGCTGCGATCTGCCGGAACATATCATTTTCCATGGCAGCCCGGGCGATTTTTGCCATATCCCGGGCTGTGGAATAATGGTTATCATCATGGAGACCGTTTGCATTGGTAAAATGGGTATTGGTGCAGCCATACATGGCGGCGGCGTTGTTCATCAGTTCGGAAAAACTGTAGGTATCGCCCGCAATGGTTTCGGCGATCAGGTTGGCGCCTTCGTTACCGCTTCGCACCATGGTGGCGTACAGAAGATCGGCAAAGTTGATGGTCTCGCCCACTTCAAGGGGGATTTCAGAAACGCCTTCTTCATACACCATGGCGGTTTCCGTCATGGTGACGGTCTGGTTCAGATCGCCCATCATGATGCCCAGCAGCACCGTGAGGATCTTGGTGGTGGAAGCGGGATACATGATCTGGTCAGCGTTTTTCTCCATGATCACCTCGCCGGTGGTGGCTTCGATCAGGATGGCAGACTTGGCGTAGAGCTGATCCGGGCTGAGTTCTTCAGGCTTTTCAGGATCGTAGGGATCAACGCCGCTGGGCAAACGGGGAGCGACATATTCCACTTCCTCCGCCAGTGCAGCGGGCAGGGGGATGATCGGCAGCAGGGCTGTCCAGCAGCAGAAAAATGCCAGCACCGCACAAAACAAACGAACTGGCTTGCATTGCATCATTCCTTCCGCTCCTTTCCCAAATGGTCAAATCTTAACAGCTTATTATATCACTCAACGCGGGGCAATACAAGGAAAAGACACAAGGTTTACATTTTCGCTCTCCCGGACAGATACCGGGCTGTTTTCTGCAACAAATGCGGCAAAACATCAAAACAGGCAGCTTTTCAGCTGCCTGTCAGACTGTCGAAAAAACCCTGGAGGTATCGGAGGGCCGCAGCCCTCCGATTGCCAATCCGAAACCAGCGACATGTATTGCGGCCCAAACCCAACCTTCGGTCGGGTTTGGGCTTCGGCTCTGCGGAGCGCTTCGCGCTGTCCTCGCGCCTCGGTTCGCTTCGCTCACCCTTCCGGTGGTTTCGGAACCCTTGCGCAGCAAGGGATTCCTATCGCCGTTTGCCGCCCGGCGAGTCGAAGACTCGTAGGCAAACGGTGCAAAACTCGTCAAAAAAGCCGCCACAGGCGTGTCTTTTGACGACCTGAAACAGGCAGCTTTTCAGCTGCCTGTTCACAATAGACTTTATGAATGTTTTCTTGTTTTGCGCATCATTGCAGTTATTCCTGCGAAGCTTGCTGCCAAGAGGACAATCCAGAGTACGATGGGTGTAGGATCACCGGTTTTCGGTGCTTGGGCAGCAGGAGGATTCTCTGGCGCCGGTGTGCTGACCGGAACTTCGGAAGGCGCTGGAGAGGGTGTTACAGCTGGACTCTCGGAGGGTTCCGGGGAGGGAGTGACGACAGGTGTCTCACTGGGTTCGGGAGTCGGGTCATCTACGACCGGAGCATCCTGCCAGCTGACAATGAAGGGGCTGAAGGAATCCGTTTCATACATCAGGCCATATTCCGTGGCTGTAACCTCAACCGGCGTGCCGGACAAATGGTGTTCCCCGCCACCATCCTCATTGCTGCCTTCATAGAGACGTTCAGTATAGTGGCGCAACTGGAAATGCTTGCTGGTTGCGATCTCATACGTAAGGCCGTCCCGGTACGGCAGATAAATCGTTACCATATACTGAGGATCCACTGGCAGAAGGTTCTCATCCACCAGTTTCAGCTCGTAATGGCGGCTGTTGGTACCCACCTGATAATAGGTGGTCACCATCAGTTTCCAATTGATCCACTCATCCTTATGCCCGTTGGGACCTTTGAACATGGGATAGGTGCCGTAATGAGGATTTCCCTTGATCAGTTCCAGATCTGCCACCGGTACCACAAACGTGCTTTCCATACCGCCGGTGTGGGTGTACCACAAGTATTGACGCAACGGCGTATCGCTGGCATCAGGCGTTTGGTACCAATAAACGATCATGGCGATGAGCATATCTTCGCTCATCATGTTGGGAACATAGATGCGGATATTCTCGTTATCCGCGGGGGTCACCTGCCGGAATGCGTCCAGTGTGTCAAAGAGACCACCAGTCGCCGGAGCAGACTGAATGGCGCATGCCTCAGAGCCGGGTTGATTCATTTCATACCAGACACTCATAGCTGCTGCGCCGTCGGTTCCCATATTTCCCCGCCAGCCATTGCTGCCGCGCCACCAGAAGCGATAGTATCCATAACCGTCGGGCGGCGTAATATGGACATCCAGACTGCCGTTCAGTGCAGCGGCATCGACGTTGTCCTTTGCCTTGCTCCAGTCGATGGTAACCTGACCGGTTTCGCTGTTATACTCATAGCTCAAGCCAGCATCGGCAGCTGAATTTTCAAAGGACACGCCGGGTGCAGTATCACTTGCTGCGCAGGGGAAGGGGGTGTAATGATCATCGTAATACGCCCAGAACTCATTATCGCGCGGATAGAGGGAGAAGGAGCAGCGCATGGTTTCGCCGGGCATTTCTTTTCCTTGCGCATCGTAAAAGCGAAGAACATCCTCCTGATTGATCTGCGCTGTACCCTGCCAGCCGGCAGTTGTTTGCATCTCGGCGTATTTTGCGCCGCCGGGGGTCTTCTCCACCAGCGGAAAACTCTGACCGCTGGTGAAATTGTCCCAAGAGAAGGAAACAGCGCCCTGAGGCGGCGTAACCAGCGTGACGGCACGATACTCAGCAGCATCGCTGTGATACAGATATACCACTTTGCCGCGCTCAATGGTTACGTCGTAAGGCTTCTGCCCCTGATTTTCATCCCAATAATCCTGCAGTCGATTGGCAGGAAGCTGCGGCCAGTCGCGCACACGGATCGCGGAAAGACTGTCATGAACGATGATCAGATCAAAGCGGTAGTAGGTATTGTTATACAGCTGCTTGACCTTTTGACCGTTCACATCCACCTCTTTGAACCAGCCGATGATAACAGACAGGCTGTTGTCGTAGGGCTGAGCCAATTCAGAGGATTTCAGGTATTCGCCAAAATTGACGGTTTCCTGAGTACAAGGCGGCTGGGAAAAGGGCACATCGTTACTGAGGATAACGCCGTTATCCCATTTTTCATGAATTTGATAATAGATGCCCGCATCCACATTCCTCTGAATTTCTGCCAGCAATTCCTCATCGGTGTTTGAATCGCTGCGAAGCGTCCACAGAGCGTAGTCGCCCACTCCGATATCATCAGGTGCCTTGATGTACCAGAAAATGCCGGGATAGTTGTCGCGCTCAATCAGTGACTGCCAATCCACATCAGCGGTGTGAATATTCGCTGTCATATAAGATCCATCAAAAGAAATGTCGGTGTGATTCTTGATCTCCACAGGCAATTCATAACCAAGCCATTCATGCGGCAGAGGCGAAACAGAGGATGCTGCCGCTGTAGCGGCGATGATCAGGATCATCAAACACAGCAATGCGCCCAGCAATTTCTTCATGTATGATCTCTCCTATAGCATTGATACCAAATTCAGGTTAATCTTAGCATGTACTAATAAGGCTGTCAACGCATATGCAATGTTATTTGGCATCATTCTCTTTTGTGTTTGGCAAGGCTTTCAAAACATGCTACAATAGAAAAAAAGCAGCAAAGGAGCGATATGCATGAAAGATTTTTCCTTCCAGAATCCTACGCGTATTCATTTCGGGCGCGAAGCACTCAGTCATTTGCCCGGCGAAATCGAACGCTACGGCAAACGTGTTCTGATGGTTTATGGCGGCGGCAGCATCAAACGCACCGGCGTATATAGCGATGTAATGGGCAAGCTGAAAGAAGCAGACGCACAGATATGGGAGCTGGCGGGCGTACAGCCCAATCCCCGCCTGTCTTTGGTTCGTGAGGGCATTACCATTTGCCGCAAGGAGAATATCCAGCTGGTGCTGGCAGTGGGCGGCGGCAGCGCCATCGATACCGCCAAGGCCATTGTCAACGGCGCATGCTATGATGGCGATGTATGGGATCTGTACGAAGGCAAAGGCAGCAACGACACCTCTTTGCCTTTGGGCGTGGTACTGACCATCCCTGCAGCCGGCAGCGAAATGAGTCGTTCCAGCGTCATTACCCGGGAGGAAGACTGGTGCAAGCGGGGCCGCAATGCCTACACCAACTTCCCCACTTTTTCCATTCTGAACCCGGAGTACAGCTTCACCCTGCCGCCCTACCAGACCGCCTGCGGCATTGTGGACATCATGGCGCATATGATGGAGCGATACTTCACCATGGAAGA
>SVGQ01000019.1 GCA_015056245.1 Clostridiales bacterium
AAACCCAGGATGAACCAGGGGAAGATCTTCTTGATGGAGAACTCAGCTTTAAGCGCACTGCCGTCCTGCTGGAGAGCCATGGCTTCCTTACGCTTCAGGTTCAGATGAACAAGGGCGAACACTATCACCGTGGGGATGATCGCCAGTGTGCGGGTCAGCTTGACCATGGTAGCGAAATCGCCCGCCGCTTCGGAGAAGGCATAACCGGTAGCCACCACGGAGGAAGTATCGTTCACCGCCGTGCCTGCCCAGATGCCGAAGGCCTGATCCGTCATACCCAGTGCCCGGCCCATGATGGGAAACAGCACGATCATCGCCATGTCAAATAGGAAGGTGGCGGACATGGCGTAGGCAACGTCGTTGTCGTCCGCGTCGATAGTGGGGGCGATAGCGGCAATGGCAGAGCCACCGCAGATGCCTGTACCAGCGGAAATCAAATTGGACAGCTTCCAGTTCAGTCCCAGCGCCTTGCCGATGAAGTACCCTCCCCCAAAGCAGGTCAGCAGGGTGAAGACCATTACCGTCAGGGACATCTGGCCTACGTGCAAGATGGTGGTGATGTTCAGCGACAGCCCCAGCAGGATAATGGCGAATTTCAATATCTTCTTGGAGGTGAACTTCAGCCCTGTGGCGAACACATCCGTCTTGCGAACGAACTGGTTAAGAAACATGCCAATGAACATGGCAATTACCGCAGAGCCAATCAGGTGGATGGGCAACAGGCTCTCAAGCCAGCAAGCCAGCAGCGCGACGATGACCGGCAAAACAATCCCGGGTAGCAGCTTTATGATCTTCATGGTGAATCTCCTTTTCGCTTGATAACAGGCTTGATTATATTACATCCGTATGATAAAATGAAATTATCATTTATTATTGCTTGTTAATTTCAAATTATGGGCGGTGCGTTATGCTTGATTACCGAACGGAAACCTTTCTGACCCTGTACGAAGAAATGAACTACCGTCGCACTGCCGAGCGTCTGCAGATGACTCAGCCCGGCGTGACGCAGCACATCCACTATCTAGAGAATTATTACGGCGTAAAGCTCTTTGTTTATGATGGGCATCGATTGCTTAGAACTCCTGAAGCGGAGCAACTGAAACGACATATCGACAGCACACGAGCAGCAGAGTATGACCTTCGTACCGGATTTGTGCAGACCGATATGCTGCATCTGAGGGTGGGAGCTACCAAGACCATAGGGGAATATGTTCTCGTGCCAACGGTACGCCAATTCCTTAAAAAAGAAAATCACCAGATTGATTTGCTGGTCGACAATACCGAAACACTGCTTGCGATGCTCGAACGAGGAGAATTGGACTTTGCAATCATTGAAGGCGTGTTCGATAAAGAAAAGTATCCGCACCGCCTCTATAAAAAAGAGAGCTTTTTAGGGATATGCAGCCGCTGGCACTCTTTTGCAGGCAGAACCGTATCACTTGAAGAAGTTCTTCAGGAAAGCTTGCTTGTGCGTGAGAAAGGTTCCGGAACACGCATGCTTCTGGAACAAGCTGTGGCCGCAAGAGGTTATTCACTGGACAGCTTCAGCCGGTATTCGTCTATCAGTAATTTTTCTATTATTTGCGACTTGGTTGCAATGGATCATTTGATTACTTTCGCGTATGAACCAATCAGCCACTGTCGAAATGACCTGGCAACATTTAGGGTGGAGGACATGGAAATCACTGGTGAATTCAATTTTGTGTATATTAACCGTTCGGTTGCAGAACCCAAAGCCGATCTATTTCTTGTAAACTGCTAAAGCTATGATTTGTCAGATAGTTTCTAATAGAAAAACGAAAGCTCGGTGTTGCACCCACCGAGCCTTGTTTTGCACCCAGCCATAATCATTTGCATCCAAATGCACCCATTGCAAAACGATAGCCGCAAATTGTATCAGTTTTTTTGATTCCTGCAAGGTTCGCATCTTGTTTTCACTCCATAACGATGCTATAATAAAGGTTACACCGAAAGGAGGGAAGGCCATGCAGAGCATGACCGGCTACGGACGGGGACGCGCCTGTCAGGATGGGCGGGAAATGGTGATTGAGCTTAAGTCCGTCAATCACCGCTATCTTGATCTTTCGTTCCGTTTGCCCAAGAATCTCGGTTTTGTGGAAGACACGCTCCGCACCGCCCTGCAAAAGTCTCAGGTCAACCGGGGCCATGTGGATGTATTCGTAACCTACACCAATACCCGTGAGGACGCCCGTACCCTGGAAGTGGATGAAGCGCTGCTGGGCAGCTTCCGGCAGGCGGTACAAAAGGCCGGCGGACTCCTTTCCATCTTCCGGGATGCCACCGTTGGCGAAGCCCTTTCCCTCAGCGGCGCACTGAGTGTTTCTCAGGCAGATGAGGATGCCGAAGCTGTGAAAGCGCTGGCAGCGGATGCAGTTGCGCAGGCCATTGCCGCTCTTGTGGATATGCGCACGCTGGAAGGTGACAATCTGCGGGCTGATCTGCGCAGCCACCTCAGTGTTGTTGCGCAACTGCGGGAACAGATTGCCCAGCGCGCACCTACTGTGCCGCAGGAATACCGCAAGCGGCTGGAAACCCGCCTGAAGGAATGGCAGGTGGATGGTGTGGAACCTCAGCGTATCGCGCAGGAGGTAGCCATCATGGCAGACCGCTGCGCCATTGATGAGGAAATCAGCCGTCTGGGCAGCCATATCGCTCAGTTTGAAGAGATCCTCGCCAGCGAGAGTCAACCCGGCAAAAAGCTGGACTTCCTTCTTCAGGAAATGAACCGTGAGGTGAACACCATCGGTTCCAAAGCATCGGACGCACAGATCGCCAAAGCGGTGGTGGATGCAAAGTGCACGCTGGAAAAATTGCGCGAACAGGTGCAGAACGTGGCTTGACGCAGGAAGGGTAACCGCATGTTGAAACTGATCAATATCGGGTTTGGCAACATGATCGCGGCAGACCGTATCGTCGCCATCGTCAGCCCGGACAGCGCACCTGTGAAACGGATGATTCAGGAAGGCCGGGAACGCCACTGCATCATCGATGCAACGCAGGGACGGCGCACACGCGCAGTCATCCAGACGGACAGCGATCATATCGTGCTCTCCGCCATTCAGCCGGAAACCATTGCCGGGCGTGTGGCAGGTAAGGAACCCATCACCAAAGATGACGAAAGAGAGGCATAGGCAACCCATGAAGATCGATAAAAAAGGAATGTTGCTTATCGTATCAGGCCCTTCTGGAGTAGGCAAGGGAACGCTTGTGGAGATCCTTCGGAAGTATGATCCCAACTTCAAGCTTTCCTGCAGCGTCACCACCCGCGATCCCCGCCCCGGCGAGATTGAAGGCGTGCATTATCATTTCATCACCGATGAAACCTATGATCAGATGCTGGCTGATAATGCTTTCCTTGAGCATGCTTTGGTGCATGGCAACCGCTACGGAACCCCCCGTAAACCGGTGAATGAAATGCTTGCTCGGGGTCTGGATGTGATTTTGGAGATCGACCCGCAGGGCGCGATCTCGGTGATGGAAAACCTTCGTCCCGACGAGTATGTCAGCGTGTTCATCCTGCCGCCCAGCTACAAGGTACTCCGTGAACGCCTGACGGCCCGCAACACCGAAGAACCGGATGTGATCGAGCGCCGCATGAACAATGCCCGCGCAGAAATTGCTAAGCTGGACCGTTATCAGTACGCCATCATCAACGACAAAATCTGCACTGCGTTTGATGAACTGCTGCACATCGTCAAAGCAGAAAAACGGCGCACCATCCGCTATATGCCCGAAATTCCCGAGGAATGAAAATAGAGGAGGAAACAAGAATGTCTATTGTCGAGCCCAACATCGTTGAACTGTCCGAGAAGGTTGATTGCCGTTACACGCTGGTGGTGGAAGCCAGCAAGCGCGCCCGCCAGCTGGTGGATGAGAAGGAACCCCTCATCGATGCCAAGGATATGAAGCCCCTGAAGATCGCCGTGGAAGAGATCAATCGCGGCCTGCTCACCTATGAGCGGGATGCCGACATCACGGAGGACTGATATGCTCACCGGCAAACATGTGGTGCTGGGGGTTACGGGAGGCATTGCGGCCTATAAGGCCTGCGAGGTGGTTTCCCGCCTGCGCAAGCTCCATGCGGAAGTGGATGTGATCATGACCGAGAATGCCACCAAGCTGGTTGCGCCGCTTACCTTTGAAACCCTGAGCAACCGACCTGTCTGCGTGGATACCTTCACCCGGGTGGAAAGCTGGGATGTGAAGCATATTTCGCTGGCACAAAAGGCGGATGTGTTTCTGGTTGCTCCTGCCACCGCCAACCTGATGGCCAAACTGGCCCATGGCATTGCGGATGACATGCTCTCCACCACCTTGCTGGCTACCAAAGCGCCCATTTTGCTGGCGCCCGCCATGAATACCGGCATGTGGACAGCGCAGGCCACGCAAGAAAACCTGCAAACCCTGCTGGCACGCGGTGTGAAAACTGTTGGCCCCGCCAGCGGCGTGCTGGCCTGCGGCGATACTGGTGCAGGACGCATGAGCGAACCCGTGGAGATCGTGGAGGCAGTTTGCCAGCTGCTGACTGCCAAGCAGGATTTGCAAGGGCTGAAGGTGCTGGTCACAGCAGGCCCCACCGTGGAGCGCATCGACCCGGTGCGCTACCTGACCAACGATTCCTCCGGCAAGATGGGCTATGCCATCGCACAGGCTGCGGCAGAGCGCGGCGCGCAGGTGACTATCGTATCCGGCCCGGTGCATATCGCCGCCCCTCAGGGTGTAACGGTGCTGCCGGTGCAGTCCACTATGGATCTGTATCACACCATGCTGGAAAACGCCCCCGCGCAGGATATCGTCATTCAGGCAGCCGCTCCTGCGGACTACCGGGTGGAGAATCCCGCCGATCAGAAGATCAAGAAACAGGATGGCGAAAACCTGACCCTTACCTTGGTGGAAAACCCCGATGTGGCAAAGGCTGTGGGCCAGCAGAAAAAGCCCGGCCAGGTGTTGGTAGGCTTTGCCGCCGAAACCCAGCAGGTGACGGAAAACGCCATCAAGAAGCTGCACAAGAAGAATCTGGACATGATCGTTGCCAATGATGTAACCGCGGAAGGCGCAGGCTTTGGCGTGGATACCAACATCGTTACCCTGATCACCGAGGCCGGTCTGAATCCTCAGCCCAAGATGACCAAGCGTCAGGTGGGGGATAAGATTCTCGATGAAGCGCTGCGGATCTATCAGGAAAAGCATGCGGCTAAGCAAGGCTGAGGCAGCGTTGCAAACACAAAAGAATCAGTGTATATCAAAGATTTCAGGAGGACGCTTCTCTTGAAATCTTTTTTTGTAAAATGTACTTGACATTTATATCGTCATCCGATATACTATAGTCACGATATATCGAATGACGATATATTGACAAACAATATAGAGGTGCAACATGAACGAAACCTTGGTTTTGACTGAGTCCACCTACTACATCCTGCTGTCGCTGGTTACGCCTCAGCACGGATACGGCATCATGCAGCAAACGGAGCAGATGTCCGCAGGCAGGGTTCGTCTGGCAGCCGGAACCCTGTACGGCGCGCTGAACGCGCTGTGCGATAAAGGATGGATCATCCAACTGCCCATCGAAGACGGTAGCCGCAAGAAGCAATACAAACTCACCGATAAAGGCTTGCAGGTGCTCAATGGCGAACTGGATCGCCTGCGCCAGCTGGTAGCCAATGGAGAAGCTATTCTGAAGGAGGAAGTATAATGGAACGCAAGACAATCCGCAAATGGTTCTGGGCATGGGATTTTGATAAGGAAGAAGAATGGCTGGAGAACATGGCCCGGAATGGTTGGGTGCTGGATGGCGTTGGCTTCTGCACCTATCATTTCATCAAGTCCGAACCGGGTGAATACAGCGTGCGCCTGCAATACCTGCCCATCGCGGAAGAAAACACCGATTATACCAATCTGCTGGAGGAAAGCGGCGCGGAGCGTGTAGGTCGTATGGTGCAGTGGGTCTACTACCGCAAAAAGACGGCTGATGGCCCCTTCCAGCTGTTTTCCGATCTGGATTCCCGCATCACTCATCTGGACAAGATCGCCAAGCTGATGCTGATCGTTGCGGGTGCGAATCTGCTGATCGGTGTCGTGAATTCTTATAATCCTTCGATAAGCCTCGGCTGGATCAATCTGCTTGTTGCCTCCTTGGTGACCTACGGCATTGGTCGTATTCACGGCAAGAAGGAAACGCTGGAAAAGGAGCGGCTGTTCAGAGAGTAAGCGTAGGAAATCTGTCATGAAACGAACTATGGCTGGAACACAGCGGTTTTCAACCTAAGACGCAGAAAACCAAATAAGCAAGAAGCAGACCTTTCTATATGGAAGGGCTGCTTTTCCTTTGGCTGTGCATCCAGCAAACCCCATACATGGAACCGGCAAAAAAGACACAAGATACCTCCAGTAAACCGTGAATGGGAGGTACAGGTTGTTGATCAGTGTGATCTTGTTCGGCATTCAGCTGTTGGTAACGATTGTTGTAGGCGTTTACTTCTATTCCCAGCTACGGGCGCAGCGAAAAAGCCAGCCCGCCCAGCGCAGGGACAGCGGACGCGAGTATGATAAATTGCAGAAATTGAGAGCTCTGCGGCTCAGTGAACCGCTGGCGGAGCGGGTGCGCCCCACCAAATTCAGCGATATCGTGGGGCAGGAGGATGGTATCAAATCTCTCAAGGCCATTCTGTGCGGAAAGAATCCGCAGCATGTGATCATCTATGGCCCTCCCGGTATCGGCAAAACCTGCGCCGCCCGTCTGGTGCTGGAAGCTGCCAAGAAAAGCCCCGGTACACCCTTTCTTTCGGATGCGCCCTTCATTGAGATGGATGCCACCTGTGTCCGTTTTGACGAGCGCGCTATCGCTGATCCGCTGATCGGCAGCGTTCACGACCCCATTTATCAAGGGGCTGGTCCGCTGGGGGTACAGGGTATTCCACAGCCCAAGCCCGGCGCGGTAACCAAAGCCCATGGCGGCGTATTGTTTCTGGATGAGATCGGTGAACTGCACCCGGTTCAGATGAACAAATTGCTTAAAGTGCTTGAAGACCGCAAGGTCATGCTGGAATCTGCCTACTATAACGCGGATGATCACGCTGTACCCCGCTATATCCATGATATTTTCAAAAATGGTCTGCCGGCGGATTTTCGTCTGGTAGGGGCTACCACCCGCAGCCCCAGCGAGATTTCCCCTGCGCTTCGTTCCCGCTGCATGGAGATCTACTTCCGCGCACTGGAGCCGGAGGAAGTATCGGACATTGCTCTGCATTCAGCGGAGCGTGCCGGATATGTGATGACCAAAGAGGATGCCGAGATGGTGGGCCGCTTTGCTTCCTGCGGGCGCGATGCGGTGAATATTGTCCAGATGTGCGCAGGACTGGCCCAATTGGAGGAACGCAAGGAGATCCAGACCAAGGATGTGGAATGGGTGGTGTACTCCGGTCACTACGCCGCAAGGCCGGAACAACGGGCGGATACCACGAACCGTGTGGGCGTGGTGCATGGCCTTGCCATCGTTGGCAGTCATCAGGGAGCCACCATGGAAATCGAGGCTGTGGCCCAGAAGGGAAATGGCAGGCTGCATATTACCGGTATTGTAGAAGAAGAGGAAATGGGCAGCGACAGCCGCCGCATCCGTCGCAAATCCACCGCCAAGAGTTCACTGGAAAATGTGATGACGCTGCTCAGCAGCATGGGCTATCCCACGGAGGACTACGATCTGCATATCAATTTCCCCGGTGGTACCCCTGTAGACGGTCCCTCAGCAGGGGTTGCCATGGCGGTGGTGGCAGCCAGCGCGCTGACGGGCCGTCCGGTGGATGGGCGCATTGCTGTCACGGGTGAGGTGTCTGTTTTGGGACTGGTCAAGCCGGTAGGCGGCGTGCCCGGCAAGGTGGAGGCCGCAGAGCGGGCAGGTCTGACAACGGTGCTGATCCCCGTGGATAATCAGCTGGAACGTTTTGAACATACCACCATCGAAGTAAAACCGATCCGTACTTTGAAGGAAGCCCTGGAGCGCATGCTGCTTCCGTCAGATGCGTTTGCACCTGAGGGTGGTCTTGAACTTCCGCATACTGGTGATGTGGTTGCGCAAACAGCCATGCCGGTGCTTATCGCGGGTGAAAAACTGGCTTCCGGTGAAAACGCTGCAAGTCTCCCTGATGCTGCCCATTTGTGACAATCTGTCCGTGTGGCTTGCATTTGTACCCCGAACCCGATATAATCATTCAAGGCTTTTGCCTTTTATGATTTCCGCCTGCCGGGCAGGCGTTTGGAGGTACATATGCAGGAAACGAGTCGCAGAACGCTTCGCAGGACGTTGCCATTGCTGCCCCTCCGGGGTCTGATGGTCTTCCCGCACATGGTGATGCATTTTGATGTAGGCCGCCCCAAGAGCGTTGCTGCTTTGGAAAAAGCCATGATGGATGATCAGCTGATCTTCCTTGTGGCGCAGCGGGATGCGGATGTGGATGATCCCAAGAACAGCGACCTGTACCGGGTGGGTACGGTGGCCCGGGTCAAACAGGTGCTCAACCTGCCGGGCGACAGCATCCGTGTGCTGGTAGAAGGCCTTCACCGGGCCGTGTTGCTCAATGTGGTGGAAATGGAACCCTTCATGGTGGCGGAGGTGCGCAATGTAACCAAAGCAGCCGCCGGCAGCGATCCTTTGGAATTGAAAGCGCTGGTGAGAACCACCCATCAATATTTCGAAGAACTGGCAAAGGTCAGCAAGCGGGTTTCTCAGGAAACCCTGCAATCCGTCCTGTCCGTGGATGATCCCGAACAGTTGGCGGATATCATCGCTGCCAATGTGCTCACCGAGCTGCCGGATCGCCAGTCTGTGCTGGAAAAGCTCAAGGTATCCGACCGGCTGGAAACGGTCTGTGCCATCATGCTCCGGGAAATCGAACTGACCGGCGTGGAAAAGCAGGTGCAGAGCCGTATCAAGACCCAGATCGAGCAGAACCAGAAGGATTACTACCTCCGGGAACAGATCAAGGCTATCCAGACCGAATTGGGCGATAAGGATGGCACTGAGGTGGAGGAACTGCGAGAACGTCTGGCAAAAACGCCGCTGAATGATGAAGCCCGTCAGAAAGCTCAGAAGGAGATCGACCGCCTGTCCCAGATGCCTCCGGGAATCCCGGAGATCAACGTGACCCGTACCTACATCGAATGGATTCTGGATTTGCCGTGGGAAAAGACCACCAAGGATCAGCTGGATCTGAAGCGGGCACGGAAAGTGCTGGATCAGGATCACTATGGTATGGAGCAGGTCAAGGAACGTATCATCGAATACCTTGCCGTACTGCGCATGAAGCAGGATATGAAGGGACCCATTCTGTGCTTCGCTGGCCCTCCCGGTGTGGGCAAGACCTCCATTGTGCGCTCCATCGCCAAGGCAGTGGGCCGCGAGTTTGTGCAGATGTCGCTGGGCGGCGTGCGGGATGAAGCGGAGATCCGTGGTCATCGGCGCACCTATGTGGCAGCTATTCCGGGCCGGATTATCGCGGGCCTCAAACAGGCTGGTACCATGAATCCTGTGTTCCTGTTCGACGAAATCGACAAGCTGAGCCGGGACAGCCACGGCGATCCTTCCGCGGCTTTGCTGGAAGTGCTGGACGGCGAGCAGAATCATGCTTTCCGGGATCATTACATGGAACTTCCTTTCGATTTGAGCCGTGTTATGTTCATCACCACAGCCAACAGCATCGATACCATTCCGCCGGCGCTTCGCGACCGTCTGGAGATCATCGAGGTTTCCAGCTACACCGAGGAAGAGAAACTCCGCATCGCCAAGAAGCACTTGCTGCCCAAGCAGGTGACTGCCCATGGCTTGAAAGCCGGCAGTGTCCGCATGACGGAAAAGCTGATCAGCACAGTCATCGAGGACTATACCCGCGAGGCGGGCGTTCGTCAGCTGGAGCGGGTGCTTGGTAAGGTGGTCCGGAAAGCTGCTGTGGAAATGCTGGATAAGGATACCCAGCAGGTCACCATGGGCATGGACAAGCTTCGCGGCTATCTGGGTGCAGCCCGCTATACCCGCGAGGCGCTGGAAACCGTGGACCGCATTGGCGTGGTCAATGGTCTGGCTTATACCTCCGTTGGCGGCGAATTGCTGCCAGTGGAATGCACCATGATGGAGGGTACAGGCATATTGCAGCTGACCGGCAGTCTGGGCGATGTGATGCAGGAAAGTGCGAAAGCGGCTCTCAGTTGGGTGCGCTCTCATTGCACTCCCTGGGGCGTAAGCGCGGAATTCTTCCGCAAGCATGATATTCATATCCATGTGCCGGAAGGCGCAGTGCCCAAGGATGGCCCCAGCGCGGGCGTTACCCTGACCACGGCTCTGGTGAGCGCGCTGCTTTCCATTCCTGTGCGGCAGAATGTAGCCATGACCGGCGAAGTGACCCTCCGGGGACGCGTGCTGCCCATCGGCGGTCTGAAAGAAAAACTGATGGCGGCGTACCGGGCTGGGATCAAAACGGTGCTCATTCCCAAGGAGAACGAAAAGGACTTGGAGGATGTGGCTCAGGTGGTACTGGACAAACTGACCATCCAGCCGGTGGATGATGTGGAGCAGGTGCTGGCTGCCACGCTGGCAGAAGCCTTGCCCGTGGCGGAGGTGCAGCATGGAAATTAAGCAGGCTTCCTTTGTGACCAGTCTGGCAAAGTATCACGAAAACCCGCCCATCCAGCTGCCTCAGCTGGCAGTGGTGGGCAAGAGCAACGTGGGTAAAAGTTCGCTGATCAATTCTCTTTGCAATCGTCGCAAACTGTGCAAAACCAGCGCTACTCCCGGCAAGACCCGCCTGATCAACGTTTTTCTGATCAACGAGGAATTCCATCTGGTGGATTTGCCCGGCTACGGCTTTGCCAAGGTGGACAAGGCCGAGAAAAAACGCTGGGGCGATATGATGGACACCTATTTTCAGGAAAGCAACTATCTGATGCACGTGCTCCATCTGGTGGATATCCGCCATGAGCCTACACAGGACGATATCGCCATGAATCAGTACTTCCGTCAGATGGATATTCCCTTTACCGTGGTCGCCACCAAGGCAGACAAGATCAGCCGGGCGGCCCGGATGAAGCATATTGCGCCCATCTGCCGCGCCCTGCTGGTGCAGCCCTGGGAGATCATTCCCTATTCCAGCGAGGATGGCTTTGGACGGGATAAGCTGCTGGATGTGATCGAGGATGTGCTCTACGGCGAGGAAGAGGAACTGGCGGAGGGGGACATTCTGACCGAAGAAACCGAGGCATAAAGCCGAATAGAAAAACACCATTTGAGTAACGCTGCATAGCATGTAGTATCCTCCTGCTTGGAATTGAGGAAAGGAGCGGAAACATGCAGCAGCGTTACTTGTATATGAAGCCGGCATTGCAGCCCAGCGAGGCGGTTTTGCTGCCAGCGCTGCCCAGACGCAGATGGCTGGAGCCACTGGTGGTGGAACCTGCTCATTCTGTACCCGACAGCGGTTTTGTGCCTGTTACCGGAGATTGGAACGGACAGACCACTGCCCTGAGCACTCATGTGCGTTCTGGCGGCAGTATGGCTGGGCGCGGGATCCTGCGGGCTGTAGGAGCCATGGGTAATCCTTATCCGGGACGGAATACTTCCGTGGGCCAGCGGACAGCCAGACGGAGCAGAATGTCCCTAAGGCCCAGATGAAAAAGAGCTGCCGCAGATGAGATTTCTGCGGCAGCATCTCTTTTGCAAAGAATTGTCGGATGCAAACACGGCTTGTGGACTGGGATCCCTTTTCTCACCGTACAAACAGCTGGGTCACATACACATATCCCTGCGCGTCCGTCACAACGCCGATTCCAACTTTTATCCAGCTGGAGGACAGGATGTTCCTGCGGTGTCCGGCGCTGCTCATAAAGGCCGCCTGAGATTTTTCCACCGTGGCATGGTGAGCGATATTTTCACCCACCGCATTGAAGGGGTAACCGAGGGTTTTCAGCATCTGGGATGCGCTGCCGTAGGTGGGGGAGGTGTGGGCAAAGTAACGGTTGTCGCGCATGTCCTGACTCTTCAGCCGTGCAATGCTGCAAAGAACCGGATCCAACTGCAAAGGAGCCATTCCATTGGCTGCCCGGTCCTGATTGAGCAAAAGAAATGCAATTTCCTCTTGCGTGGTTACATAACCCGTAGTATAATCATCGTCTGTAGAGGGGGCAGGCGTTGCCACGATTGGTTTTCTGGTCGCTTCCGGCTGCGGGGTCGCAGTGGGAGTGGGCCGGGGCGTGGCAGCAGTCGTCGGTTTTGGCGTCTCTGTTCTCTCAGGCATGGCTGTCGGTAAGGGGAGTTTTTCCGGTGTGGCAGTGGGCACAGGAGCTGCTGTTGGCTGTTCAGTAGCCTCGGGCAGCGGTACCTGCGTGATCACCGGCGCTTCGGTAGGCTTGGGTGTTGCGTGAGGTACTTGCGTCAATACCGGCTGCTCTATTACTGTCGGCGTTGGTGTGCGTGCTGCCTCCGGCTTTTCTGTCTGGCAGGGGGTCGGCTGTCTGTAAGGCCAGCCGGATATGCCAAACTGTGCGGTTGGCGCTTCTGCTTGGGCCGTGGTACCGGCTCCCAGCATCATCGCCAGAAGCAGGGACAGTGTCTTCTGTTTCTTTTCCATGGGAAACCTCCGTACTGTTCAGTATATTTGCTTTACGCAACAAAATCGTAATATATTCGTAATATGTTTTCAACGATTTTGCCAGCCCGATTCCATGGGAATCCATGCCAAGTTACCAAAGGACGTGGGTCCGCAATGTTTAGAGGGGGAACTCGAAAATGAAACTGGTGAAATGCCCAAGGTGCGACCTGAATTACATTCAGGAGACCGAAAAGCTGTGCAAAGTGTGCCAGCGTGAAATGAAAGGCGAACAGACTTCCGAAGAGATGGAAATGTGCTCCGTCTGTAATGCCGCGCCTGCTCTGCCCGGTCACGATGTATGCCTTGGATGTTTGAAGGAAATGAACACCGGTAACACCACCAGCGATCAAGAAGACAGCAATGTTGGCGACAACGCCCTGCCTGAACTCAGCTCCGTGAGCACTATGGATGAAATCATTCCACAGATTCACGAAGATATTCCTGAGAATGAGTACGGCGATATTCAGAACGAACTGTCTCTGGAAGATATGATCGAAGAAGAAAACCAGGACGAGGACGAAGAGGAAGAAGAGTAAATCTCCGTCCGCTGGCGAAAGAGAGGGAAGCATGGCTGTATTTGCAATTGGCGATCTGCATTTGCCGGGGCATTGCGAAAAGCCCATGGATGTGTTTGGCAGCCATTGGGAACGCCATTTTGAAACGATTTCCCAGCATTGGCTGGAGATGGTTGTTCCCAGCGATGTGGTGCTGCTTCCTGGCGATATCAGCTGGGCGATGCAGCTTTCTCAGGCAGAAGATGATCTTCGTGCCATCGAAGCGCTTCCCGGCACTAAGCTGTTTTTGCGCGGAAATCACGATTATTGGTGGAATGCCATCGGCAAAGTACGCAGCATGTTGGGGGCAGGCAGCCATGCTTTGCAAAACGATGCGATCGCTGTTGGTGGTCATGTGTTCTGCGGTACCCGCGGCTGGATGTTCCCTACTGCGGTACAGCCCTTGGGTGAACAGGATGAGAAGGTATTCCTCCGGGAGTGTATGCGCCTGAGGATGTCGCTGGATCATGCGGTAAAGCTGTCCGGCGGTGAGCCGGTGATCGTCATGATGCATTTTCCACCGCTGTTTGCCGATAGTGCTTCCACAGCCTTTACGGATATTTTGGATGAATATCCTGTTTCGCATGTTGTCTATGGTCATCTGCATGGTCATGGAATCAAGGTAGCGTTTGAAGGCGAACGAAAAGGGATTCAGTACCATCTGGTTTCCTGTGATGCATTGGGGTTTTGCCCGAAATGCATTATGGAAGGTCAGTAAATCCTAACAAAACAAACAACTAAATATTACGAAATCGTAACATTTGAAACAAGAACGAGCGTTCGGACGGTGTTCTGTCAGCCTTTGGAAGCAAAGCGATCGAACACACCCCATTTTTTCGGGAATGAGGACAATCCGGAACGAGCGTTCTTGTTTTTTGTTCCTCCGGAAAATCTCTGTAAGCCTCTAAAGGTGTTGCGGCATAAGGCTTTGGGATTGATTCCCCTTTTTGAATGTGCTATAAATGTGTCATGAAGTGGATAGTCATCCCTATTAAGGGAGACGAATAGCGACTGAGTGGGGAGGCGAGGGGCGTGGATGATAACCGTCAGCAGACAGCTGCGGAACCCGCGCAGCAGTTGCCCCGCAGCTTCACCTTCTTTGGCTGTTACGACCACACCCTCGACAGCAAAGGCCGCCTGATCATTCCCAATGCATACCGCAAACCGCTGGGCGATACGTTTACCATCAGTGTTACGCCGGACGGCGAAGGCATTGCGCTGTATCCGGAAGCAGTTTTTGATGAAATGCTGGCGGACCTGTATCAGCTCAACCGGCTGGATGAATCCCTGCAGAAGTATTTGGCTTATCTGGGTAAGATGAGCTACCGCTACATGGAGGCAGATACTCAGGGCCGTATCCTGATCCCCGCCAAGCTTCGCCAAAGGATGCTGGGGGATGCCAAGGAACTGGAAGTGAGCGGTGCCATGGATCATGTGCGCATTGTTGATGCTCTGAAGGGATCTGACGAGGATGACTACTTCGATCTGAACCGCAAGGAAATCCTGCGGAACGTAAGCAAACTGAAAGCGGACCAACTGGCCCGGAAAGGAGAGGCGTAAGCGATGACTCAGGAATATCAGTATGTCTATGGCTCGTCCAATGCGGCAAGCACAGAGGGGATCATTCCTAACCCCAACCGCAGAATGACTATCAGCAGCAATGTACGGCTGCGTGACAATATTTGGGACAGCCGCACCGGTCGGATCATCCCGGAAGAAGACGCTCAGGCACGCCGTCATCGGGTGCAGGGCATGACCATCGAACTGAAAAACCTGAACGAAAGTGAAGCCCGTGCCCAGAAATGGGCTGAGCAGGGCTGGTTGGGCAAGCGCCTCAATCTGTCCACTGCCATGGTGATCGCAATGGCGCTGTTTATGCTGCTGGGAATGTTCACGCTCAGTCACCGTTCCTCTCTGGAGGACTGGAACGACAAGTATGAGATCACCATGCGCGGCGTTTCTCAGGTTCGGGAAGAAAACGCGGAGATTCAAGCCCGTATTGATGATGCCAAGCGGGAGGAAGATATCACCTACCGTGCTGCCAATGAATTGGGTATGATTCGTGCAGGCGATGCCCACACCATCCCCCTGAATGCGGTGGACGCATATCCGAGGGATACCGCGCCCGCTGGCTATACTGCCGAGGTGGTAGTGGACGGATGGGGCGTGGATGAGGTCAGTCACACGTCTGTGGCAGCCAGTGCAGAATAAGACTTATGCTGAGATGACGCATCTTTGGTCGAAAGCGTCATAATCATTCGGACGGAAGCATACAACCCATTATCAAGCATAATGGGGGAAGGTGTATGCAAACTGAACTACATGTGCGCAAGCGGATTCTGGGGCTTCTTCTGTTGTTTGCCTTTCTGTTTTTTCTGCTGTTTTTGCGCATTGCATATCTGACTACGTTCCAATCTGCCGCGCTGACTCAGCGCGGCATTCGTCAATGGACGAGGGAAGGCACTGTGTATGCCCGCCGTGGCCGGATTCTGGACCGGAACGGCGATACGCTGGTGATGAGCGCAACGGCTTATATCGTCAATGCGGATCCCCGCAGGATTGACGATCAAGAGGCCTTTGTACAGTTGATCGCACCCAGTCTTTCCATCAGCGAGGAAACGGTCCGCAGTCGTATCAGCGACCGCAGCAAGGCTTCGGTCACCCTGAAGCGTCAAGTGCCCGTCGATGTGGTGGATGAATTGCGAAAACTGCAGCTCAGCAGCGATGAGCATATCGCCGGTCTGGCATCGGCCATTCTGTTTGATGAGGATGTGCGACGCTTCTATCCGTACGGTGCGTTTCTGGTGCAGACCCTTGGATTGACCAATGTGGATAACGTGGGGCAATCCGGGCTGGAACAGCAGTATGACAAGCTGCTGCGCGGTGTGGAAGGCCGTATTCTGCGTACGGTGGACGGGCATAACAATACGGTGTATGACAGCGGCAATCTGTATGTGGAACCGCAGGATGGCAACAACCTGAAGCTGACCATTGATGCCTCTATTCAGGAGATTTGCGAAAAAGCCATGCGGGAGTGCTATCAGGTCAACAAGGCGCAGGCAGTGCATGTGATCGCCATGGATCCATACACAGGTGCGATTCTGGCGATGTGTTCCAAACCGGATTATGACCCTAACGATCCGCCCCGCAATGAGGTGGATGCCCTTCGGCAGCTGATGCGAATCCGGTTGATCTCCGATGCTTATGAGCCGGGTTCTACCTTCAAGATCCTCACTGCTGCCGCAGCGCTGGACAGCGCTGCCACCCATCCTGAGGAAGGCTTTTATTGCTCCGGCAAAATCAAAGTGGATGGCGATACCATCCGCTGCTGGGGTAATCCCCACGAGAGTGAAAGCATGGCGCAGGCTTTGCAGAACAGCTGCAACCCTGTGTTTGTGGAACTGGCGCTCCGTATGGGCAGTGAAACCTTTTATGGCTACTTACGCTCCTTTGGCTTGGGCGTGAAAACCAATGTTGACTTACAGGGGGAGGGAAGTGGTATACTGATACCGGTCAGATCTGTCAAAACGGTGGATCTGGCGCGTATCGGGTTTGGACAGAGTGTGGCGGTGACTCCGTTGCAGCTGCTTACAGCAGCCTGCTCCGTCATCAACGGCGGTCGGTTGATGCAGCCATATCTGCTGGAAGAGGTACTGTCCCCGGATGGACAGATGCTGCAAAAGACCCAGCCCAAAGTGATTGCGCATCCTGTCAGCGAGGAAACCTCCATGACCATGCGCAGGCTTCTGGAAGATGTGGTCAGCATCGGCGGCGCGAAAAATGCGAAGATCGATGGCTTCCGTATCGGTGGAAAAACCGGCACTGCGCAGGTGTACAAGGACGGACGGATCGTCAAAGATGTGCATATCGGTTCTTTTCTGGGCTTCGCCCCGGCAGATGATCCAAAGATCGCTTTGCTGGTGATTGTGGACGAGGCAGACGTTCCCGTAGACTACGGCGGTACAACGGCGGCTCCTTTCGCTCGACAAATCTTTGCTGATGTGTTACCTTATTTAGGGGTAAAACCCATCGGTGCGATCAGCACAGAGATGGTTACTCTGCCGGATGTGACGGGGCAGGCTTTGTGGCAGGCCCGCCAACAGATGGAAACCCTTGGCTTTACGGTGCTGACAGACGGCAGTGATGGCAGCGCGCCGGTCACTGATCAGATGCCAAGCCCGGGAGCGACACTGGCAAAGGGCGGTCAGATCATGCTCTATACACAGCAGCAGCCCCCTCAGGCACAAACGCTGGTCTGTGTACCGGATGTGAAGGGTCTCTCTTTGGCGGAAGCTGCTTCGATGCTGCGCCAACGCGGACTGGAAATGGAGATCAACGGCAGCGGATTTGCTGTTGAACAGATCCCTTCAGCAGGCGACTTTGTTCAGCCGGATACGGTTGTAAACGTAACATTTGTTTTCCCAAACCCATAAGGATGGAGGAATACCAATGCTGTTAAAGGATTTGCTGGTAGAAGTACCGTGCATACAGGAAACCCGTGGGTCCATGGCTCTGGAGATCACCAGCCTGATCACCGACAGCCGGGAACAAACCACTGATGGTCTGTTCTTCTGCATTCCGGGTGCCCGTGTGGATGCTCACGACTTTGCCCCACAAGCGGTAGCCAATGGCTGCAGCGCTTTGGTGGTAGAGCGTTTTCTGGATTTGCCTGTGCCGCAGATCCGCGTGGAGAGCGTACGCTCTGCCATGGCCTATATGGCGGCGGCTTTCTATGGATTTCCAGCCCGGAAACTGCGCATGATCGGCATCAGCGGTACCAAAGGAAAGACCACCACCAGCTTTTTGCTCAAAACAGTGATGGAAAAAGCGGGCTTTGTGACTGGTCTCATCGGAACCACCGGTAATATGATCGGTGAAAAGCGGATCAAGAGCAATTTGACCACCCCTGATCCGATCGACCTGCACCGCTGCCTCCGTCAGATGGTGGACGAAGGGGTAGAGGTAGTGGTGATGGAGGTGAGCGCCCATGCGGTGGATATGCACCGGCTGGACGGCATTACCTACGAAGCTGCTTGCTATACCAACCTGTCTCAGGACCATCTGGACTACTTTGGCACCATGGAAAACTATTTCCAGACCAAGAAAAGCTTCTTCATGCATGGCGCGGTGCTGAACGCTGCCCTCAATGAGGATGACGAAACCAGCGACCGCATCATTGAGGATATCAGTATCCCGCATCTCACCTATGGCATCAGCTCCGAAGCGGATGTTTTTGCCCGGGATATTGAGATCTCCGAAGATGGTGTCTCCTTTTCCATCCTGCTTCGCGGCGTGGAAGATATGCAGATCAATTTGCAGCTGACGGGCATGTTCAACGTGTACAACGCTTTGGCGGCTGCCTCTCTGGCGATGATCATGGGCGTTCACAACAGCGATATCAAAGCTGGTCTGGAAAGTCTCAAGAATGTTCCCGGCCGTGTGGAGATGCTGGATACCCGTACTCCCTACAAGGTCATTCTGGATTACTCTCACTCTCCGGATGCTCTGGAGAACATTCTGTCCACCGTCCGCACCTTTACCCGCAACCGGTTGATTGTGCTCTTTGGCTGCGGCGGCGACCGGGATCAGGGCAAGCGCCCCATCATGGGCGAGATCGCAGGACGTTTGGCGGATTATTCCATCCTCACCAGCGATAACCCCCGCACCGAGGACCCCATTGCCATTCTGGAAGCGATTGAAGTGGGCGCAAAGGCCGCGGGCGGCAGCTATACCGTCATCGAAAACCGGCGGGAAGCGATCCGCTATGCGCTGAATATGGGCAAGGACGGCGATGTGATCATCCTCGCCGGTAAGGGCCACGAAACCTATCAGGAGATCATGGGCGTCAAGAAGCCTTTTGATGAAAAGGTCGTTGTCGCTGAATTGCTCGCAGAGATGCGCGCCTGAACACGAAGGAGTGAACTGCCATGCTAAGGCTGATTCTTGCTTTGATTCTTTCTTTGGTTGCTATGTTGTTGATCGGCCCCAGGGTGCTGCCCGTTCTTCGCAAAATGAAGTTCGGTCAGACCATTTATGAACTTGGCCCGCAGAGCCATCAGGTCAAGCAGGGGACACCTACCATGGGCGGTCTGATGTTTGCTGGAGTGACCAGCGTGATCGCGTTGATCCTGTCCCTTTTCAGCCTGAAAAACGGCTTCTGGGATTTTAGCCTTGCTTTGATCGCTGTCTCCTTGGGCAGCATGCTCATCGGTTTCGTGGATGACTACATCAAAGTGGTCAAGAAGCGGAATCTGGGCTTGATCTGGTGGCAGAAGATCATTGGTCAGGTGGTGGTGGCAGTGGCGTTTTCTGCCTACTGCTACTTCAATCCCTACGTTGGCAGCAAGATCCTGGTCCCCTTCTTCAATGTGGAGTGGGATCTGGGATGGACCTATATTCCTCTGATGAGCATGGTGATGATTTTCATGATCAACTCCGCCAATCTGCAGGATGGTCTGGACGGCTTGCTCAGCAGCGTTTCCGTGATTGGCAGCGCCACCTGGGGCCTGATCTCGCTGGTGATCATGCTGACCCTCGGCGCAGCTGGTAATGCTGATGCCATGGCGAACTACGGCAATCTGGCGATCTTCGCCATGGCTCTTGCCGGTGCACTGATGGGCTTCCTGCGCTTTAACCACTATCCTGCCAGCGTCTTTATGGGCGACACCGGCAGTATGTTTGTAGGCGGCGCGATGGTGGGAATGTCTATGCTGCTGAAGATGCCGCTGTTCATGGTGTTCATTTGCTTCACCATGCTGGCTTCTTCTCTGAGCGTCATCATCCAGCGGATTTATTTCAAGGTAACTCATGGCAAGCGCATTTTCAAGATGTCGCCCATCCATCATCATTTTGAACTCAGCGGCATGACGGAGACCCAGATTGTTGCTATGTACTCCATTGTGGAGGGCTTGCTCTGTCTGGTGGCGCTTCTGTCCATCATCCGGATCTAAAAGTGGAGAGTCCCACCATTTTGTGGAGGTGAACTGCTATGAATCTGACCAATAAGCGCGTTTTGGTGCTGGGAATGGCACGAAGTGGCATCGCTGCTGCTGAACTGCTTTTGCACCATGGCGCAATTCCTGTTCTGGCTGACAGCAAACCGGAAGAAGCCTTTGGCAATTCGCTGGACAGCCTGCGAAACACTGCCTGCCTGTTCCGGCTGGGCGAGGATCCCATTGCGCTGCTTGACGAGGCGGATCTTTTGCTCATCAGTCCCGGCGTGCCGATTGATGCGCCGGTGGTGCTGGCAGCCAAGGACAAGAGCGTGACGGTTACCGGCGAATTGGAAATGGCTTCTGTATTGCTCAGCGGCGATATGGTCGCTATTTCCGGTACCAACGGAAAAACCACCACCACCACTCTGACGGGTAAGATCTTCGAAAATGCTGGTCGCGTCACGCATGTGGCTGGTAACATCGGCTATCCGCTGTCCTCTGTTGCCAGAGTAAGCAAAAAGACGGATATGTCCGTGGTGGAAGTATCCAGTTTCCAGCTGGAAAGCGTCAAAACGTTCCACCCCAAAGTTGCTGCACTTTTGAACATTACCGAGGATCACCTGAACCGCCATGGCACCATGGCTCAGTACATCAAGCTCAAGCAGCGGCTGTTTGAGAACCAGAAATCCACCGATGTGGCAGTCCTGAACATGGATGACCCGGTGCTGTTCAAAATGGCTGGCAAACTCAAGAGCCGCGTGGCCTTCTTCAGCCGCACCCAGAAGGTAGAAAACGGCGCCTTTGTGGAGGATGGCAAGATCATCTGGCAGTGGGATGGCGTACGCAAGCCAGTGTGCGATGTGGATCAGGTGCTGATCCCTGGGCCGCATAATCTGGAAAACGCGCTGGCTGCCACTGCCATAGCGTGCGCCATGGGCATCCCGACCCCCATTATCCGCCATACCCTGATTTCCTTTACCGGTGTGGAGCATCGCATCGAGAAAGTGCGTATCTTCCAGGGAGTCACCTACATCAACGACAGCAAGGGCACCAATGTGGACAGTACCATCAAGGCTGTGCAGAGTATGAAAGCGCCTACGGTGCTGATTCTGGGCGGCTACGATAAGCACACGGACTTTATGCCGTTGTGCCGTGAGATCGTATCCAGCGGCAATATTTCAAAGGTGATCGCTATTGGTCAGACCGCCAAGCAGATTCACCAGCAGCTGAATGAGGCTGGATATACTGCTGTGCAGCGGGCTTACAGTTTCGAAGAGGCGGTCAACACAGCCCGGGAAAACGCGGTGGCTGGCGGCAATGTATTGCTGTCTCCTGCCTGCGCCAGCTTCGATATGTTCAAGGATTTTGAACACCGGGGCGAAGTGTTTAAAGAACTGGTCAACAGTCTCAAATAAGCAATACCCTTCCCACAAGTGGAAGAGATGTGTACAAAAGCAAGCATCTTTCATCGCATGTGGGGAGGTTTTGTTTTCTCATGATCTCGCAGCAGCAAATCATTCACCGGCGCTACCTGAAACGCGCCAAAACCCCTGTGGACAGCATGTTACTGGCAGTTCTTCTGATGCTGCTGATGGCAGGCATTCTGATCCTGTTCAGCGCCACCTATTATCAGGCGCTGCGCAAGGGGGATGCCCTGCTGGAGGTAAAGCGTCAGTTGATCGGCATCGGTCTTGGCACAGTTCTTTTGCTGATCACCACCCGCATTCCCTATACCTTCTGGCGCAGACGGGAAGTGGTGCTGGCGGGCTTGGGTATCAGCCTTGTTTTGCTGATCTTGGTGATCATTCCCGGTGTGGGCGTTTACCTGAACGGTTCCCGCCGGTGGCTCAATATTGCGGGTATGAGCTTTCAGCCCTCTGAAATGGCGAAGATCGCCTCGGTATTGTTTCTTGCGGCAGCCCTTGACGAACGCAAGGAACAATTGGATAAGCTGATGACCGGTATTGTGCCGCTGTTGGTGGTTCCGGGTATCTTTTTCATCCTGATTCTGGAACAGCCCAATCTGTCAACCGCTGGCAGCATTATGATCGCTGCGGTGCTGATGCTGCTGATTGCCGGAGCCAAATGGAGGCATCTGTCCTTGCTGGGGATATGCGGTTTGTGCCTCGGCATGGTCTATGCCTGGATCGAACCCTATCGCCGGGAGCGTTTGCTTTCCTTTCGGGATCCTTTTGCTCAGATGAGCGACGAAGGATACCAGCTGGCGCAGTCGTTGATCGCCATTGGTTCGGGCGGGCTCTTTGGCAGGGGACTGGGGCAGGGGAGACAGAAGTTTTCGTATCTGCCATACCCGGAAAGTGACTTTATTTTCGCTATTGTAGGCGAAGATTTTGGTCTGCTGGGCTGCACGGTGGTGATCCTGCTGTTTCTGGCCTTTGCTTTTGCCGGCATGCGCATCGCCGTCAATTGCCCTCATCGTTATGGCAGCTTGCTTGCAGCAGGCCTTACCGCTATGATCACCTTGCAGGCGGCGCTGAATATTGCTGTGGTGATCGGTGCGATGCCAACCACAGGTCTGCCGCTTCCCTTTTTCAGCGCAGGCGGTACTTCTGTCAGCTTGCTGATGGCATCCACAGGAATCATTCTCAACGTATCGCGAACCCATCGCTGACGGTCTTTTCACATATTCCGGCAGGTAGCATAGGATGCTCCATGCAACGCTTACCGGAGGTGAAAGGATGGACGTATTACACATCCGCGGGGGCAGGAGGCTCACGGGAGAATGGACTGTACATACGGCCAAAAATGCTGCCCTGCCCATCATGGCAGCGGCGGTACTTACATCGGATCGGACGGTATTGGAGGACTGCCCGCTTTTGAGCGATGTATCGCATATGGGAGAGATTCTGACCCATCTGGGCTGCAGAGTGACGCGAAATGGACGCTCACTGGAAATTGATCCGCAAGGGATGAACAACCACGAGATGCCGGATGCACTGGCGAAAAAGATCCGTTCGTCCATTTTTCTGCTTGGGCCCATCCTCACCCGGTTTCACAAGGCCACAGTCACCTTTCCCGGTGGATGTGAGATCGGCTTGCGCCCCATTGATCTGCACTTGAGCGGTTTGAGGCAGCTGGGGGTGGAGATCCACGAGGAAGGTGGTGTGATCCACTGTGACGGGCGGCATATGCAGGCTGGCTGTGTCCATTTTGATTACCCCAGTGTGGGCGCTACTGAGAATGTGATGATGGCGGCTGTTCTGCTTCGCGGCAAAACGGTGATCAGCAACGTGGCGCGGGAACCAGAAATTGTGGATTTGCAGCATTTCCTCAACAGAATGGGTGCCAGAGTCAGCGGCGCTGGCAGCCATACCATCGTGGTGGAAGGCGTGCGCAGACTTCATGGCATCAGCTATACGCCCATGCCTGACCGGATTGTGGCAGGCACACTGCTGGCGGCCGCTGCCATCACCGGCGGGAAGATCCATCTGAAGAATGTTCCCGCCAACGATATGTATGCAGTCTTTTCCAAGCTTCGGGAAATGGATTGTGTGCTTACCCAGCATGAGGACGGAGTGACCCTGCATGCGCCGGAGCGCCTGCGTCCCTTTGAACGTTTGCAGACCCAGCCCCATCCAGGGTTTCCCACGGATATGCAGGCGCAGTTGTTAGCTTTGGCAACAGTTGCGTCAGGTACCTCCATACTGGTGGAGAATGTGTTTGAAAACCGTTATGGTCATGTGGGCGATCTGAACCGCATGGGCGCAGATGTGCTCATCAATGATCGAACGGCTGTGGTCAAAGGGGTTGGGGAACTGTATGGAGCCCGGGTTACGGCCCGGGATCTGCGCGGCGGAGCAGCCTTGGCGCTGGCAGGCCTTCGGGCTGTTGGCGAAACCATTGTGGAACAGGCCCATCTCATTGACAGGGGTTATGAACATCTGGAAGAAGCTCTGGCATCGCTGGGGGCAGAGATCCAGCGGAAACAGAGTGAATAACAGGATAGATACGAAGGGAAGGGATGTACGTGAATCAGAAGAACAATCGCTACGGAAAACAGCCCATGGAGGAGCAGTTTCAGGCGTATGGTGAGTATACCTATGCCTATCAGCATCAGGAAGTGCCTCAGGACACGCAGGGAATGCCTGGTGATCATACCGGCGCGCAGATGTCCGCAGCGCAAAAGCCGGTGCCGAAGGCAAAGCCGCGTAAAAACGGCAGTGTGTTCTTTCGGGTTTTTACAATGCTGACCATCCTGACCATCGGAATCCTGGTGGTACTCCAGACGGTATTCCGTCTGGAGGCTGTGTGTGTCATCGGTCACGAAACCCATACAGCACAGGAAGTTATCAATGCCAGTGGTCTTACCTACGGACAGAATATCTTTTCTGTGAAGGCTTCGGATGTGGCCCGGAACCTGGAGAAGGACCACACATTGATCTTCAAGGGCATGCAAGTGAAGCATCCCAATCTGGTTTATCTGCAGGTGGAAGAACGTACGCCGGTTGCCCTGATGCAATGGCTGGGCGTTCATTATGTGCTGGATCAGGATGGTCTTGTAATGGATGAATCCACTGGTACGGAACTGGTGGGCACTCTGCCCGTGGTTACGGGCATCCGGGTCTCGGGTGCGCATAAGGGTCACTTTTTAACGGTGAAGAGTCAGGTTCAGCTGGATGCATATTGCAAATTGATCGTCGAGCTGAACAAACAGAATTATGCGCGGCAGATCACGGAGATCCGCCTCAACAATCCGGAGAATATCTATCTGGTGACGGCTGAAGGAATCAGCGTACGGGTCGGCAAACCGGAAGATCTCAAGCGCAAGGTTCAGGCTTTGCGTACCACCATGGGCTATCTGCGCGCTCTTGGCGAGGATGCAGGCGTGCTGGATGTGAGCGAACCTACCAATGCAAAGTATCGTTCTGATAAGTAAAAAAGAATGGCATTCTTGTAACAATTTGCATTTCATCAAGAAAAAATGAAAAAAAGCGTGGAATATGCTTGCGCATTCCTGCCAAAACGGTTACAATAAATTGTGGTACTTTGGGTGCCTGTTTTGTGCACGCCTCTGCGCGCCGGACAGTGCATCCTTCTGCATGCGGATCTTTCGTTCGCATGGACTGTTGATGAACGGGGAATGCTTGATATGAAATCTACCATTGCGGCAATTGATTTTGGCACTTCCAAGATTGTTACTCTTGTGGCAGAGATCAGCGGTGGCCAGCGCTGCGATATTGTGGGCGCGGGCAGCACAGCATATGACGGCTTCATGGAAGGCGAGTGGAACAACCCTTCTGCGCTGAACGATGCGATCATGGATACCATCAATACAGCCGAACAGCAAGCCAAGCGCAAGGTCCGCGAAATCAACGTGGGTGTGCCGGGCGAGTTTACGCGTGTGTATGCGGTGGAAACCAGCGTTGATATCCAGGGGACGGATCCTTCCGTGACCCCCCGCCATGTGGAGAAAATTTTTGCGCAGGCGGACAAGCAGCTGTCGCCAGTGCGCGGCATTGTTATTCACCGTAGCCCCGCGTGGTTTATGGTGGACGGCGGAAAAAAGGTGCTGGAGCCGGTGGGTATGAAGGGTTCTGAACTCAAGGCTCTGGTCAGCTTTGTGGTGGCGGATACCTTCTTCTTGGATGATATTCTTGCCCGCATGCGGGATCTGAACATCACCGTCAGCGGCTTTTTCTCCAGCTCTACCGGCGAAGCCATGCTGTACCTGCCTCAGGAAGAGCGCGACCGTACCGCTATCCTGATCGATATTGGTTACCTTTGTACCGATGTGATGGCTGTGGAAGGCGATGCTGTCATTTTCCAGAAAACGTTGCCGGTGGGCGGCGGGCATATCGCGGTGGATGTGGCCAGCGGTCTGCAGATCAACATGGAGCAGGCAGAACAGATCAAGCGCGAATATGTGTATGGAATTTCCACCATTTCGCAAAGCTATACTGCAACCGGTGCCGATGGGGTTAAGGGTCAGACCTTTACGCAGGAAGAGGTTGCCGAGGTGCTGGAACCCCGTGTGGATGAAATCGCGGATATGGTAAGCCAGTGCATTGAGGACAGCGGCATCAAGCTGGGCAGTTGGTCGAATATTTACCTGACCGGCGGCGGCCTGTGCCTCAACCGTGGCGGCAAGGATTACCTTTCTGCCCGTCTTAACCGGCCTGTACGGGATACTGTCAAGCGTACGGTGAAGCTCTCCAGTCCCGTTTACGCCAGCGCTATGGGTCTGCTGGATTTGATTGCAGATACCATCGAAGCGCATACGGCCCCCACTGGCGGTCTTGGCGGCGGTGTGAAGGAGTTCTTCAAGAGCCTGCTGGGCGGCTGAGGCCGGTCAGTATCCTATATAGCTGTATGAAAACAAGGAGGATGCAATCGTGCTGGAATTTCAGATTGAGGATCAGCAGAGTTTTGCTACCATTAAGGTCATAGGCTGTGGCGGCGCTGGCAACAACGCGGTCAACCGCATGGTGGATGCCGGTCTGAAGGGCGTGGAATTTATCGCCATCAACACCGACCGTCAGGCGCTGGCAATGAGCAAGGCCAGCACCACCATCCAGATCGGCGAGAAGCTCACCAAAGGTCTGGGCGCAGGCGCTGTGCCTGATGTAGGCCGCAGAGCTGCGGAGGAAAGCCGTGAAGAGATCGCGCAGGCAATCAAGGGCGCTGATCTTGTTTTCGTCACCGCTGGTATGGGCGGCGGCACTGGTACCGGCGCAGCCCCCGTTGTGGCAGAGATCGCCCGTGATATGAACTGCCTTACCATCGCTGTGGTAACCAAGCCCTTCTTGTTTGAAGGCAAGCAGCGCATGAAGAACGCCGAAATGGGCGTGATGGATCTCAAGCAGCGCGTGGATACCCTTGTGGTGATCCCCAACGACCGCCTTCTGTCTGTGGTCAACAAGGGAACCACCATGCTGGAGGCTTTCCGCATTGCGGATGATGTACTCCGTCAGGGTATTCAGGGCATCAGCGATCTGATCGCTGTTCCCGCGCTGATCAATCTGGACTTTGCCGACGTGAAAACCGTTATGGAAAGCGGCGGTCTGGCTCACATGGGTATCGGTATCGGCAAGGGCGAAAGCCGTATGGTGGACGCCGCCAAGAATGCCATTCAGAGCCCGTTGCTGGAAACCAGCATCGATGGCGCACGCGCTGTGCTGATCAACATCACCGGCGGCGAAGATATGAGCATTATCGATATCAACGAAGCAGCCAATCTGGTTATGCAGGCTGCCGACAGCGAGGCCAACATCATCTTTGGTGCCGGTATCGACGATTCGCTGGAGGACGAAGTCCGCATTACCGTTATTGCTACGGGCTTTGAAAAAACGCCCTTCCCCAAGAAGGAAGAACCCCGCCGCCAGAATGCCGCAGCTACTGCTGCCAGCCGCGACTGGACCAACTCCTTCTCTGCCCCGGAACCTCGCAGCAGCTATGGTTCCAGCTTCACCGGTACGCCCTTGATCCATCAGGAATATCCGGCTACTTCCTACGATGACCTGAGCTTCAATATGCCCATGGACGATGAACCCATGCAGAGCGATTTCGGCAGCTATCTGGGTACCAGCAGCATCCCCACACCTGCAGCTATGCCTTCCATGATGCAGCAGCAGGGTATGCCCATGTTCCAGCAGCAGGGGTATCAGCAAGGCTATCAGCCTCAGCAGCCCTATCAGGATTATGGCATGCAGCAGCCTCAGCAGGGTATGCAGTACGGTGCTATGCAGGCACCCGTGCAGCCTCCCATGCAGCCCATGGACTTTGGTCAGCAGTATCAGCCTGCAACGCCGCAGCCCATGCCGCAGGAAGTGCAGCCCCAGCAACAGCCGGTAGCACCCGCACCTGCGGCACAAGCCGCCCCCGCTGCTCCGGTCGCACCTGTGGTTGCCCAGCCGGTCGAGCAGCCTGTCGCCCCCGTGCAGCCTGCTGCCATCGAAAAGGACGAATTGGGCGTTCCTGCGTTCCTGCGCAGACCTACCCGGAAATAAAATTGGCAATCAGTATAGCAAATGAAAAATGGCAGCATTCCGTTCCGCGCGGTATGCTGCCATTTTTCGTAAAGTATACAGGAGGTATGAAAATGAGCAAAACGTTTGCGGAGATGCAGGATATGTACCGGAAAGTGGTCAGCCGCTTTTCCAAAATCGAGCTGAATCCTTGGGCTGCGCAAGGCGCGATGATCGAATTGAGCAAGCAGGTAGGTGAACTGGCAAAACAAGTGATGATCAAAGAAAAGTACTATGCACTGACCAGCGAAGTTCCAGATGTGGATACAAAGCTTGGTAATGAGATGGCTGATGTGATTGCGCAGGTGATGCGGCTTGCGGATCATTATGGGATTGATCTGGAACAGGCTTTTCTGGATGCCCGTGCAGATGAGGTGCAGTATCTGGAGTCCAGAGGAGTATAGGGTTCCTTCTAAAGAGCCTATGCAAGCCATACACTGTTCTATCTGAAAGATGGGGGACAGCCGTATGGATCCTTGTATGCAGCGTGCATTGATGTTTGTTGGCGCGTTTATCGGAGCAGGTTTTGCCTCCGGGCGAGAAGTGGTCAGCTTCTTTTCGCGTTATGGCGCTTGTTCCTGGGGTTTGATTCTTTTGTCAGCGGGAACCATGACAGCTTTGTGTGCACTTTGTCTCAGAAGTGCAAAAGCAGCAAACGGCTGTCAATGGTGCGCTATTTATCGAGAAGATTCGTTTGCAGTGCGCAATCTGGCGGAAGGCTGCATCCTGCTGCTGCAGATCATCATGGGCGGATCGATGATTTCGGCCTCGGGGCATATTTTTGCGCTGATTTTCCCTGTAAAACATGCATATCTGTTGGGTACTGGGGTTACCATAGCGATAGCGGTACTGATCAGTGGTGCAAACCTGAAACCGATGACCGTGCTCAGCAGCCTGTTGGCTGTTCTGTTTGTTATGGCGGTTGTCGGGGTGCTGATCTTTGATGGAAACGATTCTCAGATGATTGTGCTGCCCCGCATTGATGATGGGCATATTATCGAGGGTGCTTTCCGTTCGGTGGCGTATGCAGCGTTGAATTTAGCCCTTTCCATCGGAATGATTTGCCGCTGCGGCGGTTGTTCCTGTCGCAGCTCCAATCGTTCAGCAGTGCTGTTTGGACTTATGCTGACCGGTCTTTTGCTCGTGAGCAATTATCTGTATCTGAAGCATCCGGAGGTGCAGAGTGTTACCTTTCCCATGGTTTCGTTGCTGGCGCGTTTTGGGCGTGTGGGATACATGGTCAGCCTTTCACTGATGTATTTGGCGATCGTAACCACGCTGTCTGCAGGATTGTATGCACTGCGTGCCGGGCTGGAAGTGCATGGGACAAAGGCAACCGCCCTTTGGTTGACGGTTCTCCTTCCGCTGGCAGTATCTTTTGCGGGGTTTGAGAATCTTGTGGACCGCTGGTACGGGATGGCGGGGCTGCTGTGTTTGCTGCTGGTTTTCCTTCCATTGTTTATCCGGCAGGAAAATTTGTCTTGACAATAGGCCAACAATCTTGTACCATCATAATACAAACGATTGCACATGAAAGGGGAACACACCATGGGTTATCAGATTCATCCTTGGAAAGTTGTGGAAACCTCGTTGAATCAGGAGACAATGCGTCTGTCCGAAAGCCTTACATCCACCGGCAATGGCTATATGGGCATGCGTGGTAATTTCGAGGAAGATTACAGCGGCGATACGCATCTGGGCACCTATATAGGCGGCGTGTGGTTCCCGGATAAAACCCGCGTGGGCTGGTGGAAGAATGGCTATCCCCAGTATTTTGGCAAGGCCATCAACTGTGTCCGCATGAATGGCATTCATGTGGAGATCAATGACCAGCCGCTGGATCTGGCAAAAGCTGATGTGTTGGATTTTTACCGGGAGCTGGATATGCAGACCGGTGTGTTCCTGCGCCGCTTCACTGTCTGGACCCCTGATGGCAAGGTGACAGTGGAAGCAGAACGCTTTGTATCCCTTGCTCAGAAGGAGCTTCTGGCTATTTCTTATTCTGTTACCCCCGAAAACGATGCCAAGGTAGTGATGCGTCCCTATCTGGATGCCAACGTGAAAAACCTTGACAGCAACTACGACGAAACCTTCTGGGAAATGCTGCAGGAGGAAGGCACCGAGGACGCGGTGGCGCTCCTGACCCGCACCAAGCCCAATCCCTTTGATGCACCCCGCTTTACTGTGGCGGCTGCCATGAGCTGCTGGGCAGATGGTCTGGAAATGATCGACCGCAAGCTGGAAGAAGGCTATGTGGAGAAGAGCTATGGCGGTATGGTACCCGCTGGCGAAAAAGTGACGCTGGAAAAGTATGTGCTGGTGTTTACCGACCGTGACTGGGAGGACAACCTGATCATCACCATGGCGCTGAAAGCCGCTTCCCGCGCCCGGGAAGTGGGTTACGCTGACCTGCGCAAGGAGCATGCCGATACCTGGCAGCAGCGCTGGGCTTCCTGTGATGTGACGGTCAAGGGCGATGACGCTGCCCAGCAGGGTATCCGTTTTAACTTGTTCCAGCTGCTCAGCACCTATTCCGGTGATGACGCCCGACTGAACATCGGCCCCAAGGGCTTCACCGGTGAAAAGTATGGCGGTGCCACCTATTGGGACACGGAAGCCTATTGTCTGTCCGTCTATATGGCGGTGGCAGGTCAGGATGTGGCCCGTCAGCTGCTGATGTACCGCTACCTCCAGTTGGACGGCGCGTATTTCAACGCCCAGCAGCAGGGTCTGGATGGCGCGCTGTATCCCATGGTCACTTTCACCGGCATCGAGTGCCATAACGAGTGGGAGATCACCTTTGAGGAGATCCACCGCAACGGCGCCATCGCTCATGCCATTTTCAACTACACCACCTATACCGGCGATGAAAGCTACATTCGCAATGAAGGTCTGGATGTACTCTATGGTATCGCCCGCTTCTATACCGACCGCGCTCACTTCTCCACCCGCAAAGGCCAGTACATGATCCATGGCGTAACCGGCCCCAACGAGTATGAGAACAATGTGAACAACAACTGGTATACCAACCGCATCGCCGCCTGGAGCATTGAGTATTTCTGCGACTGGGCAGAAAAAGTGGATGCACAGCGCCGCGAAAAGCTGGGCGTCACCGCAGAAGAAATCGCCCATATGCGCGATGTGGTAGCCCGGATGTATTACCCCACCGACGAGGAAATGGGCATCTTTGTTCAGCATGATACCTTCCTTGACAAGGAACTGATGACCGTGGATCAGCTGCCTGCGGATCAGCGGCCTATCAACCAGAAATGGTCCTGGGATCACATCCTGCGCAGCTGCTTCATCAAGCAGGCTGATGTGCTGCAGGGCTTGTACTTCCTCAATCATCTCTACTCCGATGACGAAATCAAGCGCAACTTCGATTTCTATGAGCCCATGACTGTTCATGAAAGCAGCCTTTCTCCCTGTGTGCACAGCATTCTGGCGGCGCAGCTGGGATATCATGACAAGGCTGTGGAGATGTATCAGCGCACTGCCCGTCTGGATCTGGACAACATCAACAACGATACTGTTGATGGTTTGCACATCACCAGTATGGCAGGCAGTTGGCTGGCGATGGCCCATGGCTTTGCCGGTATGCGTACGGTGGACGGCCTCAGTCTGAATCCCTTCCTGCCGGATGCCTGGCAGGGCTACGGCTTCCAGTTCAATTACCGCGGTCGTGTGCTGCGTCTGGAAGTGGACAAGGATGCTGCTGTGGTGGAACTGCTCTCCGGCGATGCGCTGGAGATGACCCTCTGCGGCGAAACCGTTACCCTGATCGACAAAATCACTCATCGGTTTTGAGTTCTGAACACACAAATCATCACCTCCTGCATAGGATGCTCCAGTGGCATCTTGCAGGAGGTGATTTTTTGATACAAAACTGTCTTGTAGCAGGCGGTGATCAGCGCATGGAGCAGATGGGACGGCTGCTGGCGCAGGAGGGTTTTCGGGTGGAACGGATCAAAAATGGCAGCGACAGCGCATGGCAGGAAAAAGCGCATTGCGCTGATGCCTTGCTGTTACCGTACCCCTATGCCATAAAAGAAGGTAAAATCCCGGGCTGGGAGCATGGGGGAGTTGGGCTGGAAACATTGCTGCAAAGCCTGAAACCTCATACTCTTGTGATGGCAGGTGCGGGTGCAGACAGTTGCGTGGCTGTTTGCGGCTCACCGGGGCATCCGCTTCGGTTGAAGCATTATGCGGATGATCCCTTGTTTGCAGAACGAAACGCAGAGATCTCTGCTGAAGCGGCGGTTTGCGAGGCGATGCAGCGCACGCATAGAATGCTGGATGAACAGAATGTTCTGGTGTTGGGATACGGGCTTTTCGCACGGGCGATCGTCTGGCGGCTCAAAGCGTTGGGGGCAAGGGTCTGGGTAGCGGCAAGGCGGGAGAAGAGTCGTCTTTTGGCAATGCAGGAAGGGGCGCAGGTTGTTTCGTTTGAGCAGATTCCTCTGATTGCTCCGCAGATGCAGCTGGTAATGAATACTGTTCCGGCAGTTGTGTTAGGTCCGGCAGAACTGGTGTCATTTCCCGATGAAACCCTTCTGATGGAACTTGCCAGCCCGCCCTATGGGATCGATCTTCCTGCTGCTGTGGATCTGGAAAAGAATGTGGTGGTGTTGCCGGGTCTGCCCTCCCGATATGCCCCGATTTCAGCAGCCAAGGCTCTGAAAGAAACGGTTATGCGACAGATCATGGAGGCAGGAATATGAAAAAGACAACCATCGGCTTTGCCATGACAGGTTCCTTTTGCACCTTCGAAGCGGTTCTCGCCCAAATGGAAGAATTGGTGAAGCGGGACTATGACATCCTCCCCATCCTTTCCAACCATGCAGCTCAATTGGATACCCGTTTCATGACAGCACGCCATCTGCACGAAAGGCTTCGTGCCATCACGGGCCGCGACCCCATTGAAACGCTGCAGGAAGCGGAACCCATTGGTCCCAAAAAGCTGACGGATGTGTACCTCATTGCGCCTGCCACCGGCAATACGCTGGCAAAGCTGGCAAATGGCATCTTTGATACACCGGTTCTGCTGGGAGCCAAAAGTCATCTGCGCAATGACCGCCCGTTGGTACTTGCGGTCTCCACAAACGATGCTCTGTCTACGGCTGCACAGAATATTGGACGGTTGATGATGTGGCGCAACGTATATCTGGTGCCGTTCCGGCAGGATGCGGCTTTCCAGAAACCGCGGTCGCTGGTCGCAGATTTTTCACTGATTCCCAAAACCATTTCCTCAGCTCTGTGCGGTGTGCAGCTTCAGCCCATCTCTGGCGCGCCTCTGGGTTTTTCAACAGAAGATCATCCCAAATAACCTGTTACTGGTGTACGGAAATACTGTAACAAACTTGCAACAGAAACGTTTTTGTTGTATGATATTCAGGAATAAATCTGCAAAAGGAGTGTACGGTATGCGCAACAAATATCTGTCCGGAATCATCGTTGTTCTCCTGCTTCTAAGCACCTTTTCCAACGCATGGGCAGAGGCGCAGACCGCACCGCCCGGGGTGGAAAGTATCACCATGGAAAGAGACGGCAACCGGCTGTCCTATCCGCAGCTGACCGGCTGGCAGGATGAGGCAGTACAGCAGCGTATCAATGACGATATCGTACTGTCGGCCGGGATCACCTCTCACATGATTACTTTCGCCACCCTGACCCCGGATAGCCTCTGGGGGTTGCAGGTCACATATGAAGCCTATGTGACCGAATGGGTGGCTTCCTTTATCATCAGCGCAGAAGGAAAAATGCCCAATGGACGTCAGGGACAGACCAACACTGCGCTGAGTTATGATCTGGCTACCGGCGAGCGTATTCAGCCCGGGCAGTTGTTCGCGGATGCTGCCAAGGCACAGGCGTGGCTGGAGGAAGAAACCCTCCGTACGCTGGGCGAAGAAATCAGCGATTATGAAGACAGCAGTGCGTTGCTGCCGCTGCCCATGACGGATTTTTCGCTGGATGCTTATGGGATCACCTTTTGGTATGCACCGGAGCAGTTCCGTACCGTCAGCGGGCGCGCCGGTGCTTGCCGGTTTGACTATGCGGAAATACAGCATCTGCTGGCAACACAGGAAGACTCGCTGCCTGTGCTCAGCGGGATGGTGAAACCGGCGTTGACCCCCGAGGAGAAAACGGAAGTGATCCGAACCGCCATGGAAAGTGGTAAACTGGAACAGTTGCCTGTGACCCTTGGCGATTCCATGAAGGACCTCGTGGATACATACGGCCTTACCCGCACTCCGGACGAATTCCCCGGCGGCAGATATTTTGTGATGGAGCATCCGCTGTTCCGCAGTGTTCTGCTGATTTCCGATGCCATGGAAGCCGGGTACGACGATTCTATCCTTCAGGGGATTCAACTCCGTCGAGGCGGCTTCTGCGGCCTGTTGGTGGGACAAGCCTGCCAACAAGATATTCAATCCCTGTTGGGCGATGCTCATGAAACCATTCAGATTACCGACAACATGGCCTATGATTACGGCCTTCCCTCCGGCGAATGCTATCTGTATCATCATAATGGACGAACCCTCCGTTTCTACGTTGATGAAAACAGTGTGCTGACCGCCGTCCAGTTTGAATTATACGGAAAGGACAGCGCATCATGGTAAACAGACCACAACCCACTCCTGCACGCAGCTATGAATATTCCTCTTTTCCCGTTCTCGGCGCACTGGGCACACTGCTGGTAGCCACAGGCGTTTTAGCGATGATATCGCTGTTTATCGGGGTGGAGAGCGCATTTTTTGGCTCCATCAAATTGGCGATGACCGGCTTGGGCGGCTGCCTGGCGGTTGGTTTGCCTGTTCTGCTTATTTGGGGCGGCATGCTGTTGGTGCTTTCCAATGGCCGAAAAGTGTCCTTTCGGGCTTTCCTTCTGGTTTCCCTTTTGTATCTGATCGTATTGGCGTTGCTGAACCTGTTAAGCCGCATCGGGGAAGACGGTTTTTTTGTCGATTATTGTAATACCCGGCTGAAACGTTCCATTGGTAGCGCTTCCTTTGGCGGTGTTCTGGGTGAGTCTTACCGTTTCTGTGCTGCCTATGGCGAACCTGCCGGTGCTTTGGGCATGCTGTTGGCTTGGCCTGTCCATAGCCTTTTGGGTACGGCATTCAGCGCCGTGGTGCTGCACACAGAACCTGCCCAGGCAGATTCGTTAAAGACCCGGCCTCTGTAATCCGTGGTATACAGGAGGGAGGCAGGGTTTGCTACCGCACTGTAATAGGTGGAGGAATTC
>SVGQ01000020.1 GCA_015056245.1 Clostridiales bacterium
AAGGCCATGGATACCGCCAAGGCCAATGGCAAGGCTGTCCATCTGATGGGCCTGCTCAGCGATGGCGGCGTACACAGCCACAACACTCACCTGTATGCCCTCCTTGAGATGTGCAAGCAGCGCGGCGTGAAGGATGTATTCGTGCATTGCTTCCTGGATGGCCGCGATGTGCCCCCGTCCAGCGGCATTGACTATGTGAAGGAACTGCAGCAGAAGTTGGATGAAATCGGCGTTGGCAAGATCGCCACTGTCATGGGCCGTTACTGGGCCATGGACCGCGATAACCTGTGGGATCGTGTCCAGAAGGCTTACGACGCCATGGTGCTGGGCGAAGGCGTGACCGCCGCTACCGGCGTGGAAGCCGTGGAACAGAGCTACGCTAAGGAAGAAACTGACGAGTTCGTGAAGCCCACTGTGGTGCTGGAGAACGGCAAGGCCGTCACCACCATCAGCGAAGGCGACAGCATCATCTTCTTCAACTTCCGCCCCGACCGTGCCCGTCAGTTGACCCGTACCTTCATCATGCCTGATTTTGACGGTTTCGTCCGTGCCAACGGCTATTTCCCCGTCAATTTCGTGTCCATGACCCAGTACGACGAGACCTTCACCGGTCTTGAGATCGTCAATCCTCCGGAAACGCTGGATAACACCATGGGCGAGTACCTGTCCAGGCTGGGCAAGACGCAGCTGCGCATTGCCGAGACCCAGAAGTACGCCCACGTGACTTTCTTCTTCAATGGCGGCGTGGAAAAGCCCAACGACGGCGAAGACCGCGAACTGATTCCTTCCTCCAAGGTGGCTACTTTCGACATGAAGCCTGAAATGTCCGCCTATGAAGTGACCGAGAAGGCCGTTGAACTGATTAACGAGAAGAAGTACGATGTGATGATCCTCAACTTCGCCAACTGCGATATGGTGGGTCACACTGGCGTGATGGATGCCACCAAGAAGGCTGTCGCCACTGTTGACGAGTGTGTCGGCAAAGTGGTGGATACCATTCTGGCTAACGGCGGTCGCGTATTCGTTACCGCTGACCATGGCAACGCCGACCAGATGGTGGATCCTGAGAATGGCGAGCCTTTCACCGCTCACACCACCAATCCCGTGCCCTTCATCGCTATCGGCCCTGAGATGATCGGTCGTAAGCTGCGTGAAGGCGGTCGTCTGGCGGATATTGCTCCCACCATGCTGGACAGCATGGGCGTGGAAGTACCTGCTGAAATGACCGGCAAGAGCCTGCTGGCTTAATCGGTAACCAAGCGAACCCCGGTATGCATGAAAGAGTGCATACCGGGGTTCTTTTCTATACAACCGATTGTTATCTGCTCAAATTAAGCCAAGGGTTACCGTTCTTTCAGTACGCCATTCGCCATCACTTCGGTGATCAATTTGTAGCAACGGCGCATTACATCCAATTGCTTCTGGTCTACAAAGTCAGGCGCCAATCCTTCATGAGCGGACAGGATTGCTGTGCGAGTCGTGTTGTCGATCTTTCCGCGCCAGCAGTAAGTAGGATCGTAACTCAGATTGTCAAAAGCCACCGTACCGGTGCTGGGATCATACTGCACGTCTGCATGGAGCAGGATGCTTGCCAGATTGACACGACTCTCCCGGTCGTAGGTGAACAGGTTGCCCATGGAATAGGCACATAGAACAGGATGATACCGTCCGTCGTTTCGCTGGGCAGTAAGGATCTCAACTGGGAAAAGTGCTTGCGGATTGGTTCCCAGAATGATGTCTGCGCCTGCATCAGCAATCTGTTGAGCCTGTTCCCGTTGCGCATTGGTGGGGGAGGTAGCGTTGGTCTTTCCCCAACACAGGGAAACAATCACAACTTCAGCCCCTTTTTGGCGCAAACGGGCGATATCGGTTTTGATGGTTTCTATCTCCAGAGGAGCAAACACATAGGTTTGTTCCTCTTTTGTGGTTTTGTTTCTTCCGGTGGAACTCAGTTCATTCTGGTAGCTCAGCAAGCCTACCCGTACTCCGTTGGTGGTGCCGATCACTGCTGTTTCTCGTTCGGCGGGCGTTGTATAGAGGCCGTACGGTGTCATGCCTGCTGCCTGAATGCTGGCTTTAGTCGTTCCCAGGCCGCTTACGCCGGCATTCAAGCCGTTCAGATGTCCAACACAAACCGCATCAATGCCCGCATTCTTCATAGCGTTCAGCAAATCAATGGGCATGTTGGAGGAACTGAGTTTATCAGTTGGAATGACCTGATTCCGCAGGGTAGCGATGGTCAGGTCGGATTGCATCATAGAGCCAAGGGATTCAAACATCAGGTCGAATCGATAACCGATGTCCTTGTCCGTCAGAGAGTTCAGCGCCGAGGAATCCAGCTGGATCGCGCCTGCTGCGCAAAGGGAAAACTGTTTGATGGGCGGGGCGGTGGGAGCTGGCGTTACAGTAGGAACAGGCGTTGTCAGCGGGGACAGACCGGAATGTGATGCGTCAGGCGCTTTGGTACTTACCTGTGCATTGATCAACTGAGAAAAGGACTGATCCAGCTTTACCGCCAGATCAATGGCATTGGTGCTGATATTGGTGGTGCCGGTCAGGGTAGGCAGCAGAGCAAAAAAGCCGATGAGCACAAGGCTTGTCAGCGTGAGCATAAAAATGGTTCCAAACGAAAGCCCGCGCCGGTCAAAACGCTTCATCCACCACACCTCCCGGTAAAGAACTTGGTATATTCGCAATCATAACATAATCAGCCACGTTATGCAAGGCAAGGAAAACGCACCGGGCATAGGCCGCGGTGCGCAATATGAAATCAATACATAGGAGCAAAGCTGGTTTCCCAGAAGATCTCACCGGTAAAGCCTGAAAATGGTTTGCCAGCCACAAATACCTGCACCTTTTCCATACGGCTATGCAAGCACAAGGTGTTGACGATGGCGTATGTCAATAGACGTTCTTGCTGACCGCTCTCGCCCTGATAGGCCTGTTCAAACGATGCAGACAGATTGACCAGCAGTGTATCCTCCGTTAAGGCCAAACCGATAACAGCTGCATCATCAATGATTCCCTCTGCCATTACGGCGTTGGTATCCAGCGGCAGGTCATAGGGCTTGGGCCCCTTCGCCAGTTCCTGCAACAGGAGCCGGGGATGCCGTGCCTGATAATATGGAACAGGCCGGGTTACAGCAACCAATTTGCTGCTATCCGCATCCGGCAGATACAGCTGGCAAAGATCGCACAGCAGGGTTGCGTAATCAGAACGCTTCTGCACTTGATTGGGAAAGGTTATGGTGCTTTCCAACTGGTCAGTCAGCAGAAGGGTATCGATGGGCATTCCGTTGATGGATACACGAATGCCGGAGATACCGGGAAAATAGGTGCACAGTGTATAGCACAGAGAAGCCATGCAGCTGGAACGGCTGATTTGATTGGCTGACAGCATTTCGTCCAGATTGTATGCGAAATCCAGCACGATCATTTTGCCGCTTTCTTCGGTTTCCTGAATCACAGGGGGAGAGATCAGCAAATCTGCCAGAAGGGGGAGTGCGGGGGTCTGGATGTTTTCCTGAGAGCCAAGGGACATTTCCTGCAGAAGCACCACAATCATATCTTCCAGTACCTGATTGTGGAAGGAACAATTCCGTACCTCGCTGAGCACGCCTGCGGTATGAGCCAGCGGGAAATACAAGGTAACATCCGATGCGAGCGGCTTCTCGCTGGCGGATTGGGTAACATCCACACGGCGCAGCATCAGCTGGTCATAGCTGTTGCCGATATCTCCGCCTGCGCTGCGGCTGAAAGTACCCATGGGCAGTGTGTTTGCTACATCCATACCAATGGCGCGGTCTACCACCAGGAAGTTGACATAGTCAATATCCGGCAACTCCGTCAGCGTATTGGTGATGGCCTGACAGGCGATATACAATGCCTTACGGTCCATTTGCAAAGCCGAAGCCCCCAGATTGACTGTAACCACATTGCGGCTCTGCTCCACGGGATTGACCCCGTACAGGGTCAGCTTTACTCCGCCGCCAAGGGAAGACAGCGTACCGGTTTCAGGTTGATTCAACAACGCCCGGACAAGGCTCTCCGTATCAGGACGGGCAGCGGAAAACGTAACCTCTGACTGATAAGCCCCCAACAGATTACTGCCGTATCGGGGCAGATACAGGGTGGCGGTAGCGGCATATTCCAGCGCCGCGTCACCGATAGGTGCTGCGTAGGGCTGTTCAGCCGGGGGAAAGGTCAGGGTTGGTTCGGTTGATGAAACCGGCATCTGGCCTGTGCAAGCGGTCAGAAACAGACATGCACAGAGCAGCAGTGCCAGCAGGCCTCGTTTGAGACGATTCATGAGTGATCCTCCGCGATCAATTGGTGCGCAGCATCAGCCGCTTCAATTCAGAGTAAGGCACACGCCAGATCCCTTCCTCCCGAACCAGCCGAAGTGGAACAGAAGGGAAGGATATCTCACGTTTGTTCGACAGACAGGTCAGATCAAGCGTCAGGGTTGCCCGGTTGCTTCCTGCCGGAGAATGCCCCGCGCTGGCTGTGTAAGAAACCAGAGACACACAGTCATCCAATTCCATGGTGAATTCCTGATAGAACGGTCGCTCATCGTTTGGCTGTGCGATGGCAGTAAACTGATACAACTGTTCATAATCACGCCGATACCAGGCATCCAACAAATGAAGAGCTGTGTTCTGCATCGTCATCAGGAAGGTTTCATCCCGGCAAAGCGTCTCCGCAGGGCCGCTTCGTCCATCCAGAAAATAATCAGCATCCAGCCGGGTGCTTACGTTGGCGGCCTGATCATGGGCAATAAAGACCTGTACGTATGGGTAGGAAAAATTCTCTGTCAGCGTTGCCACCAGACTCTGTATGGTCAGTTTTCGCCTAAGAGGAGCCTCGCTTTGCCAGAATGGATCCTCTGCCCAGTTGGCAGGCAGGCCATCGTTGAGCAAACCTTCGCTCAGGATAACCATCAGGGTGTCATCGGCAGCAGTAACATCGATCACACTGGTATTATGCGGAAAAAGCCGTTCAAGCTCCGCGTGCGCTGCCTGAGGACCGGCCAACAATTGACGGATGACCGCCAATTCGATGCTTTCATCCTTGGGAATCGAAATTCTCCGGGTTTCACATGCCAACAAGCCGGTTTGCTGGTAGCGAAAAAACAATTGGATTTCGATCTGTTCAGTTGTCTCCTCAGAGGGAGAGGCAGCATGCACTGGGGCAGGCAGACCGGGTATGGGCGTGGATTGTGCCTTGGTCAGCGGGTTTGCTGCCATGGCACAGGAGGAAAGCAGAAACAGTAATCCGCAGAGAAAAACGATACCTGTGCGTTTCATGGCTTCCCTCCTCATTCCTGATGAATTGGCAACTCCACTGTAAAGGTGGAACCCTGTCCTTCTTCACTCTCTACAGATATGCTGCCGCCGTGAGCCAGAACCATCTGGTGTACAATGCTCAGGCCTAAACCTGTGCCGCCGGTTTCGCGGCTGCGGGCTTTGTCTACCCTGTAGAAACGTTCAAAAATATGCGTCTGGTCTTCTTTGGGGATGCCCGGGCCATTATCGGATACAGTGAGAACCGCGTCTCTGCCTGAACGCACCAACCGAACCCGGATGGTACCGCCCTCCTGGGTGTATTTCAGGGCATTTTCCATGAGGTTATAGACCACTTGCGTCAGTTTGGCGCTGTCCGCATACAGTTCGCAACGATCACTCAGCGACAGTTTCAATTCCTGATGGTTCTTTTCAGCCACAAGCGCCAGCCTGTGAGCGGTATCGGTGACCACCTGTGCCAGACTGAAGCTTGTGCGGTTGAGTCGCATGGATTTGGAATCCATGCTCACCAATGTCAGCAGATCACCGATGATCATATTCAGACGGTCAATTTCCTTGTTGATATCCGTCAGGAATTCGGTGCGCATTTCGGTATCCATATCTGGCTGATAGATGATACTCTCCAACAGGATCTTCATGGTCGCCAATGGCGTTTTCAGTTCGTGGCTGGCATTGGAAACAAACTGGTTGCGGCTCTTATCAAGCATTTCCAATTTCGTGGACATGATGTTGAAGGTCTCGGACAGTTTACGCAGCTCACCGCTGCCTTTTTCCGGTACCCGGACGGACAGATCGCCATGACCCATTCGCTGTATGCTCTTGGTAAGAGAGGCGATCGGTTTGGTGATTACCCGTGAGAAAAACATTGCCAGCAGGAAAGCGATGGCTGCTGCAATCAGGAAGTACATCACCATCTGATTTTGCAAATCAAACAGCCGCGTCATCATTTCCTGAATGGGGGAGGACAGCACCAGCACACCGATCAGCGAACCTTTATGGTACAGGCCTGCTGTGCAATAGCTGATCCACTGTGCATCCTCGTTGTAGGGCTGCCAGAAATGCAAAAGATTCCGGCTGGTGCCTTCTTCGATCATATGCACGCCATAATCGGCAGTTTTTCCGCTCACCAAAATGCCGACCACTTCCGGGAGGGTCAGCCTGCTACCATTCAATTGAGAATAGGTATCTGTTTGTACTTTTCCGCTTTGATCCAGCACCATCAGGCGTACACCCAGTTCGCCGCCAGCGGTTACCAGGCGGCGGTTCAGTTCCTCCATCCGGGATTCAGCCAATAAAGGTTCCATCTCGGCAGCCAGTTGGTCGGCAGAGATGCGCTCCTGCCGCTGTCTGTCATCAAACAAAGAATCGCCTACCAGCCCAAGCAGGGAGGTCGCTACTGCATAGTAGCTGACCCCCACGATGAGCAGGAAGACGAATAGGATCTTCCATCGAATGGAAGAAAAGGGGTTGTTAATCTTTGTCCGTGAAATAGTATCCAGCTCCCCACTTGGTGAAGATAAACTCCGGCTGAGCAGGATTGCGTTCGATTTTTTCGCGCAGTCTGCGGATATGGACGTCCACCGTGCGCGCATCACCGGCGTAGTCGTACTTCCAGACGGTTTTAAGCAGTTTTTCGCGGCTGAAAACCTCGCCGCGGTTGTTGACAAAAACCTGCAACAGATCAAATTCCTTAGCAGTCAAGCGCACTTCGTTGCCGCCCAGCGTAACAGAACGGTTGACCACGTTGATCTCCATGTCGTGTACACAGATGGTCTTGCGGGTGTTGCTCTGAGCGGAACCGGCAGTGCGGCGCAGAATGGTTTTGATGCGGGCTTTGACCTCCAGAATGTTGAACGGCTTGGTCATGTAGTCATCCGCGCCATATTCCAATCCCAGAATCTTATCGATTTGTTCTCCTTTTGCCGTCAGCATGATGATCGGAACGTTGCTGTGCTCACGGATGCGTTGACAAACAGTAATGCCGTCGATTTTCGGCAGCATCACATCCAGCAGGATAAAATCGTAATGCCCTGCAAAAAACTTATTCAGAGCCTCTTCGCCGTCCGCAGCAGAATCAGTCTCGAAGCCTTCCTGTTCAAGCGTATATTTCAAGCCTTTGATGATCAGTGGTTCGTCGTCAACGAGGAGAATACACTTTGCCATTGGCCTCTTTCCTTTCATCAAATCTGCTTCGCAATGCGAAAAGTTCGTTATTTTGCGAACTATTTACATTGTAAATGGAATTGTAAAAAAGTCAAGGGGTTATGAAACAAAAAATTCATAATTTTGATGGAAATTTCATCATCGCGGCTGATCCTTCAGATAGGTGTAGCGCACGATCAGCCAAGGCTTGCTGTTGTACATACCATAGGCATCAGCATAAAGATCGTAACTCTTGCCGACTTCCCATTCGGTTTTGGAAGCATTCTCCACATATACCAAGAGGGGGCTTTCTTCGGTACCCACATTGATGAAAGCACGCTGGGGTTTTGTGGTCTCAATGCTGGTGATTACACCCTTACATACGTAGATCTGGGAATTGGCTTTTCGCAGCTCAATGTTGTCCATCAGATCCGTGTACTGAGATACGATATCCCATGCTTTTCGGGAGTAGATATCAATGTTGGGCACATAGTACACCACGTGCTCCACACGGGTCTGCTTCTTGTTTGGATAATCAGCTGTGATGATAATGGTATTATTGCCGATCTTGTCAAACACAGCCCTGAAGGAAAATGAACCATCGGTATCCACATTGGTGATGTCCAGATCGGTATAGGGGGAGAGTACTTTGACCACAGCGCCGGGCAAGGTGGTAGCGCGTACCGTCATATAGCGGGTTTCGTCCGAGGAAGAGTTGCCGATATCGGATGCCAGATCCAGCGGGATCTCCTGCTTTTCGCGGTACAGAGTGACGGTCAGGCTGTTTTCGCGGCAGTATTGGCTGCGGACAACGATTTCAAAGTTGTTCTCGCCAATGGGCTGCACTGTGGCGTTATAACTCACTTTGCCGCCTTCGGTATTGACCAGGTCGCTGTAATCCTCGCCATTGATGGTCACGGTACTGCCTTCGCGCACATAGAATACGATGGTGTACAATGCCGTGCTGACCACCTGATAAGGATTATCCGGCGTGGCAAGTTCAATGGGGGACAGGGGAATATCGATTTCATAGGTGATCTGTTCCAGCGGGGTCTGGGTGCCGGCATCCGACACCAGAAACGGCGATACCGTAACGGTCATGGTTTCCTGAAGATAGTCCAGATAATCGTCGTACCACATATGGTCAGGAATATCAAAGGTGGCAACGCCGCCGGTGACGATGGCGGTCATGTGCAGCTCCCGGATCATGATGCGTTGGTTTTCTTCGCCAGGAATGGTGATCGTATGGGCAGCCAGGTCGTTGCGGATGGTGGGGAAGACCATGGCTTTAGGCGTATCGTCCTCGCCGGAGGGCGTAAACAATTTGGGGATCAGCACTGCTCCCAACATGACAAAACCGCACACCAGCACAGTGATCAACAGGGTGCGCAGGATCCGGCGGCCCCGGTTACGGCGGGGTTTGCGATGAATGTGGCTGTCGCCGGAAAAACGTTCATAAGCGCTGGGCCGGTCGTATGGGGGGATGTATTCGCTGGTATCCAGGTAGCCGTCATACACGGTCTGGCCTTCATCCGGTTTGTGCAGACCGGGCGTTTCCTGCGGCGCGGACTGGCTGTAGAGGGATTCCTGAGACTCGGTTTCATAGGTGGTGCGGTATCTGGCAGAATAAACACGCCGCGCCCCGGGCTTTACCTCTTCATCCATCAGTTCAGGATCCACAGGCCGCAGAGTGGTTTCCGGATTGTCATCATAGGAGGAAAAAAAAGTACTGCGGTTGCTGGAAGTGCGGACGGAGCGTCCAGACGGCGCCATGCCGCTGGCTACTGAATTGGCACGCAGAACGCGCTGTTTTTCCTCGCCAGACAGCTTGCGGTCACGCAGGCTGACCATTTCAGCTGCCAACGTATCGCGGGGATCGTCGGTGGTTTCAGCAGCACCGGAATCATCGACCCGGATGTAGCTCTTGGGCTTTTCCTGATCCTTCAGCTCCAGCTGCCAGGCGGGAACACCATGCACACCATAGGCGTCGTCCGGAAGTTCGGTGCCGCAATAAATACAATGGGGCAGACCCGCGCGGTTCCATTTTTCACAAGCTGGGCATTTCATTGGAAGGTCAGCTCCTTTCGCCTATTACAGATACTCTGCCTGAAGCTCCATGTAACGGTTGAGCAGCGAGGCGATCACCATATCCTCATCATCGTCCTGAACATGGTCGGCGAGATAAGCGTCGTAGATATATTCGAACGCTTCATCTTCATCGTATTCATTTTCGCCCGCTTCGTCGTTTTCGTCAAGTACGCCGGTCAGCCGCATAAAATGGAAATCATAGGTCAAAAAACAGTCGATGATCTCCTCCAGACGATCCTCGACAGAGCGGAATTCCTTGCGGTTCAACTGCTTCAGAATCCATTCCTTGTTGGCGGTCAGATCCATATACAAACTCCTTTCATTTCAAAAGAAGAAAAAGTTTTACATGATATGCCAAAGAGCCGCCCGGCATGCGGACGGCTCTGGTTGGCAATACGCTTACACGCGCTTGGCTTCCTTGATCTTGGCAGCCTTGCCCTGCAGGTTGCGCAGATAGTACAGCTTTGCACGACGCACCTTACCCTTGCGAATCACTTCGATGTGATCAACGCGGGGGGAATGCATGGGGAACGTACGCTCGACGCCGATACCATAGGATACACGGCGGACGGTGAACGTTTCGCGGATGCTGCCGTTGCGCTTGGCGATAACAGTACCTTCAAACGCCTGCAGACGCTCGCGGCTTCCTTCAACAACCTTCACGAAAACGCGAACGGTGTCACCGATGCCAAAGGTAGGCAGATCGGTGCGGAGCTGAGCCTTTTCGATGGAACGAATGATTTCACTCATTTCAATGGGCCTCCTTCCTTCGTAGACGTTCGTGCTTCTTCTTCAGCAGAGGACCGTCCGTATGTCACATCGATTATTATAGCATGACTCTTGGCAGGATTGCAAGTGAATTCCTAAAGAATTTTGAAGAAATTGCAATCTCTTCTGCTTTTCTCTTTCCTATGGTGTTTTTTTTCGCTATAATATGGTTGTGGACAAATGATGCGCGGGCTGCATGCAGCCCGTCAGCGCAATGCAACAAAAGGAGCAAACCATGGAAATCAAAGTGAAATACCATGTAACGGATCTGCCGCCGCTATGTGCTGTCGATGGTAAATCTGACTGGATCGATCTGCGCGCTGCCCAGCGTGTGGAAATGAAGGCAGGGGAGTTTCAGATCATTTCTCTGGGAATCAGCATGCAGCTGCCGGAAGGCTACGAAGCTCATATTGCCCCCAGAAGCTCTACCTTTATGAAATACGGCATTATCCAGACCAATTCTGTTGGCGTGGTGGATAACAGCTATTGCGGAGATAACGACATCTGGGGCATGCCTGCGCTGGCTATGCGGGATACGGTGATTGAGAAAGGCGACCGCATCTGTCAATTCCGGTTAATGAAAAAAATGGAGCCGGTTTCCTTTACGGCTGTTGAACATCTCTCCGCTGCAGACCGTGGCGGGTTTGGTTCCACCGGCAGATACTGAGTTTTCCCGCAACAACCATTGCAAAACCGGCAAAAGCTGCTATAATAATAGATGAAAAATCCTCAGGAAGGAAGGCCTGATTCCAATGAAAAAGATTCTGGTTGAAACCTCTGCCCGTCACGTACACGTGTCCCAGCAGGATCTGGAAACCCTCTTCGGCGCTGGCTATGAGCTGACTGTAAAGAAGATGCTCTCCCAGCCCGGTCAGTACGCTTGCGCTGAGCGCGTTGATGTTGTTGGCCCCAAGAAGACCCTCACTGGCGTGAGCATCCTCGGCCCCGTGCGTCCTGCCACTCAGGTGGAAATCTCCCTGACTGATGCCCGTTCCATCGGTGTGAATGCTCCCATCCGCGAGAGCGGCGATGTGGCTGGCTCCGGCGCCTGCAAGCTGGTGGGCCCCAAGGGCGAAGTGGAACTGGAATGCGGTGTGATCGCCGCCAAGCGCCACATCCACATGACCTGTGCCGACGCTCAGGAGTTTGACCTGAAGGATAAGGACGTTGTCAGCGTGAAGGTGGAAACCGAAGGCCGCGCCCTCACCTTTGGCGATGTGGTGGTTCGCGTCAGCGACAGCTATGCTCTGGCTATGCACATTGATACCGATGAATCCAACGCTGCTTGCGCCGGCCCCGGCACCATGGGCGAGATCATCAAGTAAGTTAACGTTTCATTTAACGCATGCGGCGCGCTTTGCCCGCATGCGTTCTTTTTTCCTTGCCATCTTCCTGAACGAAAGGATGCTTTTCAGTGAAGCTTTTCCATATTTCCGACCTCCATCTGGGCAAACGGCTCAACGAACATTCCCTGTTGGAGGATCAACGGTATATCCTGTCGCAGATCACCGCTGCTATTGATGCAGAAAAACCCGATGCGCTGCTGATCGCCGGAGATATTTATGATAAGGCGATACCGCCTGTGGAGGCTGTATCACTGTTCGACGATTTTCTCTACGGACTCACCCAGCGCAGCCTGCCGGTATTGCTGATCTCTGGTAACCACGACTCGGCTGAGCGCGTGACCTTTGGGTCCCGCTTGTTGGCACGCAGCGGTTTGTATTTTGCGCCAGTATACCAGGGGACAGTTGAGGCAGTTACGTTGGTGGATGCCCACGGCCCAGTGGACTTTTACCTGATGCCTTTTGTAAAATCCAGTCAGGTGCGGCATTTTCATCCTGAGGAAACCATCGTTTCCTATACCGATGCCATGGTTTGTGCTATCAGGCAGATGTCTCTGAACCCCGATCACCGGAGCGTGCTGGTCACTCATCAGTTTGTAACCGGAGCGTCCCTGAGCGACTCAGAGGAGATCTCTGTTGGCGGTAGTGAAAATGTGGATGCCTCTGTGTTTGCGGCTTTCGATTACGTGGCTCTGGGACATATTCACGGTCCGCAGAATATCGGTGATCAGCGCATTCGTTACTGTGGTTCGCCACTGAAATATTCCTTCTCCGAGGCCAATCACCAGAAGTCCATCACTGTGGTTCAAATGGAACAAAAAGGCCAGCTAACCGTGTCTTCCCTGCCTTTGATACCCATGCGGGAGCTTCGCAAGCTGAAGGGCAGTTTTGAGATGCTTACGTCCCCGGCTTTTTACCAGACACAGGACCGGGATGCTTATCTACAGATCACGCTCACCGATGAGGAACTGATCCCCAATGCCATGCAGACCCTGCGCCTGATCTATCCCAACCTGCTGAATCTGCTGTTCGATAATCGACGCACTGCATCCAACCAGATCATTGATGCAGATGACCGGGCGGAAGAACGGGAACCCGAGGAATACTTTGCTGAATTGTATCAACTGCAGAATAATCAGCCCATGACGGAGGAGCAGTACCAGTATATCCGCCATCTGGTTACGCAGATTCGGGAGGGAGAAGCATGAGACCGATTCGTATCACACTGTCTGCTTTTGGTCCGTATGCCGGTCAGGTCACATTGCCCATGGAGCAGTTGGGCAATCAGGGATTGTACTTGATCACTGGTGATACCGGAGCTGGCAAAACCACATTGTTTGATGCTGTTACTTATGCGCTCTTTGGCAAGGGCAGCGGTGAGAACCGCGGAGATGACAGCCTTCTTCGCAGCAAATATGCTGATGCGGATACCCTCACCTTTGTTGAAATGGAATTTCTTTACCGTGACCAGCTCTATACCATTCGCCGCAGTCCCAAATATTTCCGTCCGCCAAAGCGCGGTACCAAACCACAGGAAGAACGGGCCAAAGCAGAATTGCGCTATCCAGATGGGCGGCATATCGATCGGCTGAAGGAGGTGGATGCTGCCATTGTTGAGCTGCTGGGAGTGAATCACGACCAGTATGTAAAAATCGCTATGATTGCTCAAGGAGAGTTTTTGAAGCTGCTGGTGGCTTCCACGGATGAGCGCCGGAAGATCTTCACCCACATTTTCAATACAAGTATTTATCAGACTCTGCAGAACAGACTGAAGGAAAATGTTGCCGAAGAGCGGAAACAGTGCGGAGACCTTCGGCAGCGCATCGGCGGTATTCTGGAGGGCGCTGTTCCCTGCGGAGAATTGGTGCTGGATGAACAGCTGAAGCAGGCCAAAGCGAATCTGCTGCCTGAGGGAGAAATTCAGCCCATGCTGGAAGCAATGCTCCGGCAGGATGAGACGGTCAATGAAGTGCTGACCAAGAAAATCACCGAACTGGAATCGGCAAGAGATCAGCTACAGCAGCAGATCAGTCAGGCCAGTGAATACCGTCAGTGGGAGGAGCGTTTGCAAAAGACGCTTCAGGAATTGTCGGCGCAAAAGGAGCCTCATCGTTTGGCTTTGGAACAGCAGAAGGCGGCTGGCACATGGCTTGCGCAAGCCGCAGAAATGGATGCACAGCACGCTGCCTTAACCGTTCTGATGCCCAAATATGAGCAGTTGTCCAAGTTACAGAGCGACTATCGGGATAATGAACGGAAGTGGACAGCTGCACAGGAAAAGCAAGAAGAACAGGCGCGACGCAGCAAAGAAGAAGAAAACGCATTGCACAGCCAACGGGAGGAACTCCAGCGGATAAGCGGCGCGGATGCTGAAATCGAAAAGCAGAAGGCGGTTCTGCACACGCTGACGACGCATAAGGAGGCGCTGGAAACCCTTAAACAGGCTATGGCAGAGCTGAAACAGACAGAGGAAGCCTATGATCATGCACAGCAGCAATTCGTCCGTGACCAGCAGTTGTATCACTCTCTGAGGGATGTATACCACGGCTTGTATGATGCCTATATCAGTGAACAAGCGGGGTTGCTGGCCTCCACTCTGCAAAGGGGAACTCCCTGTCCGGTGTGCGGTTCAACAGAGCATCCGGCACCGGCAGCTCTGTCCAGCCATGCGCCGGATAAGGCTTCGCTGGATGCTGCTAAACAACAGGCGGAACTTGCACGAACCACTGCGGAGAAAGCCAGTCAGGAAGCAGGAAGACTCAAAGGCTTGTTGGAACAAAAGCGCAGCGATACCATTCAAAATACCAAGTTGCTTCTGGAAACGGATGACCTCATTGCCGCTGGCACACGGCTTGAAACCAGCCAAGCTGAAATCGCTGCTGCCATGCAGGAGACCCGTTTGCAGATTCGTCAGCATCAGGCAGATGCCCTGCGCTGTCAACAGTTGAGCAAGGAGATCCCCGCGGCAGAAGCCCGGCTGGAAACCCTTCGGAAGGAAATGGCAGAGCTTGCCGGTACGATTGCCATGCTCGCCGGTGTGATGCAGCAGCAAAAGGAACAGGGACAATCCTTGCGTACAGAGCTGATCTATAAGAACCGGAATGATGCGCAGGCACATCTGGATGCGTGGAAACATCAGGCAGAAACCCTGCGAACGAAGGCAGCAGACGCAGAGAAGGCCCTGAAGGAGATTGAGAACCGCCAGCGCGAGTTGGAAGGCTCAGCCTCTGTTCTTCAGCAGCAGCTGGCTTCTGCTGTCCCAGCAGATCTGGATGTACTGGATGAACAAATGAGTGCTGTTAAATTGAATCTGCTTCAACAATCTGACAAAGCCAAGGCCTGTCACAGCCGCCTCAGCGCCAATCAGAAGGCACTGGACAGTTTTCTCCTTTATCAGGACCAGTTGCAAGGCGCCTCTCAGCGGCTGGGTTGGATCCAGCTGCTTTCCGATACCGCTAACGCGAACCTGCATGACAGAAAGCAAAAGATCATGCTGGAAACCTATGTGCAAATGGCCTATTTCGATCGGATCCTTGCCCATGCCAATGTGCGTTTACGCGGCATGACAAACGGGCAATATGAACTTGTGCGCCGCAGGGATGCAGATAATTATCGCAGTCAGGCTGGTTTGGATCTGGATGTGACAGACTACTATAATGGTTCTGTCCGCGATGTGAAAACCCTGTCCGGCGGCGAATCCTTCAAAGCGTCTCTGGCACTGGCTTTGGGAATGTCGGATGTAATCCAGAGCATGGCTGGCGGCATTAAGCTTGATACGCTCTTTGTGGACGAAGGATTTGGTTCGCTGGATGAAAACTCTCTTCACAATGCCATCCGCGTGCTGGAAGAATTGGCGCAGGCTGACCGTCTGATCGGCATCATCTCCCATGTGGGTCCACTGAAAGAACATGTGGAGCGGCAGATCGTTGTTACCAAGGACAGGGCTGGGGGCAGCCGTGCGCGGATTGTTGTGCCGTAATGGATAAGGAGGGGACAATGGCTGATTTGAAACGAATGCTGATGATTATCAATCGTCATGCGGGTAAAAACAAGATCGTTGGGCGTATGACGGAACTATTGGAGCATTTTTCTCAGCAGGGATATCTGCCTACAGTGCATATGACCCGCCATCCGGGGGATGCCACTGATGCAGCGCGCCAACTGGGCAGCGAGTATCCATTGGTGGTCTGCTCCGGCGGTGATGGCACACTGAGCGAAGTGGTCGCGGGATTGATGCAGCTTCCCAAGGAAAAACGCCCGGCAGTTGGGTATATCCCGGCTGGATCCACCAATGATTTTGCCATTACGCTCGGTTTGCCTGCCGATATGAATCGCTGTGCCGCGATCATTACGGAAGGCCATCAGAAATGGTTGGATGTGGGAACGTTTTGCGGTGGGCGTTCGTTTGTCTATGTGGCTGCATTCGGCACGTTTACCGAAACTTCTTACGCAACCCCTCAGCGGGATAAGAACCTGCTGGGGCACAATGCCTATATCCTGCACGGCTTGAAGGAATTGACGAATCTGCGTTCCTATGAGATGCATGTGATGATAGATGGAACGCTGTATGAAGGAGACTTCCTCTTCGGCATGGTCAGCAACGCAAACAGCGTGGGTGGTCTGCATCATCCCATGGGAGTGGAAGCTGTGCTGGATGACGGAATGATGGAGGTACTGCTGATCCGGGCACCGGAAGCTGCAGCGGAATGGCCCCAGCTGTTCACAGAGCTACTGGGAAAGAAAAGCGATGGCCGGTATTTGATTACCGGCCGCGCAAAACAAGTAGTATTCGATTGTCAGCAGTCCATTGACTGGGTCCTGGACGGCGAGCATGGCGGAGCGCACAAAAGCGTATCCATTCAGGCGGAAAAACAGGCGCTTTTGTATGTACTGCCTGTAGAAACATGCAATTAGACTGGAGGAAGAATCTGCTTGGTTTCTTCACATACCAAGGCGGAAACCACTGCGCGGTATTCCATGATCAGCAACTCGCTTAATTCATCAGTGGTGAACGAGAGCTGTTCGGTGGCAAGCATGGCTGCCAAACCGTAGGTATAAACCCACATGTGCATATGGATCGCCTCGGCCTGCTCCTTGGAAAAACCGCTTTTCTTCACCAGCGTTTCAATCACAAGATCACGGCAATTGAAGGCCTGCACTTCAGCGGGTTTTTCCATGGGGTGCCGCATGAACACCATATGAAACAGGTGAGGCTCCTTCGTGGCATACAGCAAATAAGCCATACCAAGCGATTTGAAAGGAGATTCACAGCAGTTCTTGTTTTCCTCGATGAAGTCAGAAAAACGCTGTACCGCCTTCTCCAACACGCGGGCTTTCAGTTGTTCCATGTTTTCAAATACCCGGAATATAGGCTGGGTGGAACATCCGATTTCTCCTGCGACCGAACGGGCGTTGATGGCGTCCAATCCTTTCTTGCGCGCCAATTCGTATGCAGCGGAAATGATATCCTGCTGTTGAAAGCGTACCTTTGGGGGCATAGATTTATCCCTCCTATCATATAAGAAAGTCTATGCGCACATTCTACAGGATTTTATCGGTTTGTCAAGAAAATTATATTTTGCGCAATGAATTTTCTTTGTTTTGCTGATTTGGATAGTTATGTGTCTGAACCAAAAAAGGACTTCCGGCGAACCGGAAGTCCTTGTGTTTTGTGAGAATTACTTCTGCACTTCTTCGATGGCAACAGCCACGGCGACGGTAGCGCCAACCATGGGGTTGTTGCCCATGCCGATGAGGCCCATCATCTCAACGTGAGCAGGCACGGAGGAGGAACCGGCGAACTGAGCGTCAGAGTGCATACGGCCCATGGTATCGGTCATGCCGTAGCTGGCGGGACCAGCAGCCATGTTGTCGGGATGCAGGGTACGGCCGGTGCCGCCGCCGGAAGCGACGGAGAAGTACTTCTTGCCGTTCTCAATAGCCCACTTCTTGTAGGTGCCGGCAACGGGATGCTGGAAGCGGGTGGGGTTGGTGGAGTTACCGGTGATGGAAACGTCCACGTTCTCCATACGCATGATGGCAACGCCCTCGGTGACGTCGTCAGCGCCGTAGCAGCGAACCTTGGCCTTTTCGCCATCGGAGTAAGCGGTCTCGTTGACGATCTTCACTTCGCCAGTGTAGTAGTCCATCTTGGTCTGCACATAGGTGAAACCATTGATGCGGCTGATGATGTAAGCAGCATCCTTGCCCAGACCGTTCAGGATCACGCGCAGGGGCTCCTTACGAACCTTGTTGGCGGTACGGGCGATACCGATAGCGCCTTCAGCAGCGGCAAAGCTCTCGTGGCCAGCCAGGAAAGCGAAGCACTTGGTTTCGTCACGCAGCAGCATGGCAGCCAGGTTGCCGTGGCCCAGACCAACAGCGCGCTGGTCAGCAACAGAACCGGGGATGCAGAAAGCCTGCAGACCCACACCGATAGCCTCAGCGGCGTCAGCGGCGTTCTTGCAGCCCTTCTTGAAAGCGATGGCAGCGCCCAGGGTGTAAGCCCAAACGGCGTTTTCGAAAGCGATGGGCTGAGTGCCGCGAACGATAGCGTCCACATCCACGCCCTGATCCTTCACGTACTGCGCCATCTGATCCAGATCGGTAAAGCCGTACTCCTTGAGGACGCCTTCGATCTTATTAATTCTTCTATCGTATCCTTCAAAAGTAGCCATTTCTACTCACCTCTTATCAAATTCTGGTTACTGATGACGCGGGTCGATGAACTCCACAGCCTCGTTGAAGCGGCCGTAGGAGCCAATGTTCTTCTCGTAAGCTTCCTTGGGATCCATGCCCTTCTTGATGGCATCCATCATCTTGCCCAGATGCACGAACTGGTAGCCGATGACTTCGTGATCCTTATCCAGACCCAGCTTCAGCACGTAGCCTTCAGCCATTTCCAGATAACGCACGCCCTTCTTCAGGGTGCCGTACATGGTACCGATCTGGCTGCGCAGGCCCTTGCCCAGGTCTTCCAGACCAGCGCCGATGCTCAGACCGTCTTCGCTGAAGGCGCTCTGGGTGCGGCCGTAAACGATCTGCAGGAACAGCTCGCGCATGGCGGTGTTGATGGCGTCGCAGACCAAGTCAGTGTTCAGGGCTTCCAGGATGGTCTTGCCGGGCAGAATCTCGGCGGCCATAGCGGCGGAGTGGGTCATACCGGAGCAGCCCAGGGTTTCCACCAGCGCTTCCTGAATGATACCTTCCTTAACGTTCAGGCTCAGCTTGCAGGCGCCCTGCTGGGGAGCGCACCAGCCTACACCGTGGGTAAAACCGGAGATGTCCTTGATCTCGCGGCTCTGAACCCACTTGCCCTCTTCAGGGATGGGAGCAGGGCCATGGTTGGGGCCCTTCTTCACGCATACCATTTCTTCGATTTCTCTGGAATATTGCATCGATCGTATCCTCCTTGCCAACATAGTTGTGATGTGGGCACATACAATTGTAGTATAGCACACTTTTGTATTTGTAAAAAGCATTTTTGCCATACTTGAAAAAATTTTGTTGTTTTTTTGTCAAAGATGGGGTATCTGGGCAGGAACTGGTTGGATTTACCCACATAGGTAGCAGGAGGAGTTGCGATCGGATCAGCCCACACCTGCGTCCGTATACCAGATGAGGCAGTTGTGCAGCTCCACGAAATAATTGTACAGGCCAGACAGATCAATGGTGACAGGCTGATCCTGCGGCAGTATGAAATACTGAGGCTCGGCGTTTCCCATTTCAGCATCCATGTTATAGAGAATCAGCGAACCTTCCTCGCCGGGTTTGCGTTGCACGCAGTACTTTCTGCCCGGGCATTCCAGCAGCATGAAGTACCGGGCGCTGGTAATATCGGTTACCTCCAGCACTGTCTGGAAGCGGGCTACATGGATCATAGCCTGCATGGTCAGGCCTTCTGGCAGGGTGAGACGCATACCATCCGAAAAATAAAAGGAAGCTGAATTGCGACCGGTCACCACAAATGTGTGCAGTAGGCGTCCATCTGTCGCATAGACACAAACCTCTCCCTGATTCACGCCATCACTGTGAATGGTGTAAATACCAGCTGGAAAATCGCTGCCGCAGGTATAGTCTCCGGCTTTGTCCAGAAGGAAGCCTTCCGGGGCGGTGGCGTAGTTGCTTTCATAATGAAATTCCATGGTGCCGTCCTCGGGTTTCTTGAACCATTGCTCGCGGCCAAAGCAATGCATACAGCGCTTCAAGAAAGAATAGGGCTCCCATGCCAGTTCATCTTCTGAAATGGGCTGCATCAGCGCATGGTATTCGCTGCTCATGGTTTCGCAATCGGGTTTGGCGTGGTAGTATTTGCCGCTGTCGGGGTTGTAGTAGACAATGCTTTCAGACTCTTCTCCCAGCGCAATGGGGGCACAACATAGCATCACTAGGCAGAAAATCAGACATAGGGCAGAAATCAGTTTTTGCACAGGGATACTCCTTTCAACAGGCGATATCAGGGAACACTGAAACAACGTACCATCCTTGGAAAATCGTGCCTTAAGCATGTAACAGTTTTCATTGAACAAACCATTTGCCTGTGGTATACTGCATAGGACTCTTTGCTCCTGATTGAAGAAAGGAACACGCCATGCAAAAGCTGAGAGAACAAATCGCAGCCTACCAGCCTGCCAACGAGCAGGAAGCAGCCGACAAGCAGTTGATGCTGTCGTTTATGGATCGGAATCCGGATTGTCTCAACCGCAGCAATCTGGCTGCTCATTTCAGCGCATCAGGTTGGATCGTAAACAAAGCCCGGGATCGGGTGCTGCTTTGCTACCATAAGGTATACGATTCCTGGAGCTGGACCGGCGGGCATGCGGATGGAGAAAGCAATCTGGAAGCTGTTGCCATCCGGGAGGCTAATGAGGAAACAGGTGTGCATGCCGTCTCTGTCATTCCTGGACAGATTTTCTCGCTGGAATGCCTGTATGTGATGGGGCATGAGAAGCGCGGCGCTTATGTACCGTGTCATCTGCACTTGAATTTGACATATCTGCTGGAGGCAGACGATGCGGAAACGCTGGTAGCCAATCAGGAAGAAAACGCAGGTGTGCGCTGGTTTTCCACCGAAGAAGCCCTGACCCGTCCCACTGAACCTTGGATGGTGGAAAGGGTGTATCGGAAATTGATTCAGCGGGTCGAAAACTTGCCGCGTTAATACGATAACGAAAACAAAGGAGAATCCACGATGAGCCGATTGGGAGATTTGCTTCGCACAGAACGACTGGCCCGGAAAATGACATTGAAACAGGTGGCAAAACTGGGCGGCGTCAGCGAAGGGTATTTGAAGGATGTAGAGGAAGGCAAGAAGATCATAGCCGATGATCAGGCTCGCCGGATCCTGAAAAAAATGGGCCTGAAAGAACAGACTGAAGCAGGTTTTTCTTTGGATGATATCGCTGCAACTGTGGATCTGCAGACCACCGTTACTGCCACGCCCAAAGTGCAGCCGAAAAAAGAACGCCATTTGGACAGCGAAACCGTCTACAGTTCCTCGGATGAAAAACAGGTAACCGGCGGTGTCTGGCTGGAGGCGCTTACCAGCGTGCTCAAGCGCGTGCCGGTCTACAACGCAGTGCTGAAAGAAGTGGGGCACCGCCTGCTGCCCGTTATGGACGGTCGGATTGAAGGCGCAGCGCCTGATAAGGTTTTCTATTTTTCTGCCCCTGATGACAGCATGCGCGGCTTTCGCATTCTGCGGGATGATGTATGCCTTGTGGTACCAGCTGCCAGCCCTATCGATGGTGCTGTGATGCTGGTGGAACAGAAGGGGCATCGCAGCCTGCGCAAGGTGAAGAAACTGGATGGCGTAACGGTGCTGCTTCAGAATTACGATCGGGAATACAATGCCGAAACCTGCGCTATGCTGGATGTGAATTTCCTTGGTCGCGTTGTACGCGTTGAGTTTGATCTGTAAGATCGATTACAGGCCATTTTGGAGAGGAAAGCAAAAATGATGAAACCAACGGCCTATGTGCGTGATATGACCCAAGGCTCTGCTTTTCGGCTGATCGTCTCCTTTGCCTTTCCACTATTGGTTGGAAATTTATTTCAACAATTCTATAATCTGGTGGACACCATGGTGGTGGGCTACCGCTTGGGAGATCAGGCCATCGCTGCCATTGGCGCGACGGTCTCTCTCTATTCCCTGATCATCAATTTTGCCTGTGATTTGAATAACGGCTATGGGATTGTGGTTACCCAACGATTTGGTGCCCATCAACCACGGGAGATGCGTCAGGCTGTAGCTGGTATGATGGAGCTGAATACGGCGATCAGTCTTGGCGTAACGGTTTTGTCGCTGGTATTTCTGCGTCCGCTGCTGCACTTTATGAATACGCCAGAAGCGATCGTGGAGCAATCCTATGCCTATATTTTTGCCATTTGTGCTGGTATTCCTGTAACGATCGCTTACAATATGTTTTCCGCTATTCTCAGGGCTCTGGGCAACAGCCGCTCACCATTGGGATTCCTCATTTTGTCCAGTGTTCTCAATGTAGTATTGGATCTTTTGTTTGTTTGGGGCTTGGATATGGGAATTGCCGGTGCGGCAGTTGCCACAGTGATCGCGCAACTCGTTGCAGCCCTCAACAGCGGCCTCTATGTCTGGCGGCATTATCGGGAGTACTTGCCCACGCGGAGCGATTGGCACGTATCGGGTAGGATGCTCGTGAGTCTGTTCACCACAGGCTTTGCGTTGGCCCTTACTTCTTGCGTGGTGGAACTTGGCACAGTCATTTTCCAACGGACAACCAATCTGCTGGGCGAATTACTCATCACGGCGCACTCTGCCTCCCGGCGGATCGTCATCATGATGCTGCAGCCCATTATGACTATGGCTGCAGCCAATATGACCTTTGTAGGCCAAAACTATGGCGCTGGAAAAATGGAACGGATCCGTCCTGCCGTCCGTCTGACCATGGTAATGGAGATCATCTGGTGTCTGATCGCCGCCACTGTGGTGTATCTGTTTGGCGAGCAATTGATTTGCTTCACAACAGGCACTACCAATCGCGAAGTGATCGACAATGCCGTATTCAGTTTGAGGATTCAGTTTGCCCCCTATCCGGTGCTGGGCGTTCTGTTCTGCTACCGTAATACGCTGCAGGCTATGGGACAAAAGATTGTGCCGGTATTGTCCAGCTGTATAGAACTCGCCATGAAACTGATTGCTGCTGGCTGGCTGATTCCCAAACTGGGGTTTCTGGGAGTGTGCATCACCGAACCGGTCACGTGGATTCTGATGGTTGCATTCCTCGCATCGGCATATGCAATTTATCAGAAGAAATGGTTTCAAGGAACGTATGAACCTCCCCTTGCCGGGGAAGGTTCATAAGCGATGGTGCTTTGATGGGACAAAAGAAATAGCAATACGAAAAAAGCATGCGAACGAATCGCATGCTTTACTGGTGCCGAAGGTGGGACTTGAACCCACACGGTATCGCTACCAACGGATTTTGAGTCCGTCACGTCTGCCATTCCATCACTTCGGCGGAACATTTTTATTATAGCACGGCTTTGCCCAGTTCGCAAGCATTATTTTTATGATTTACGGAAGTTTATTGCTGCGTTACATTCTGCTTGACATTTACGGTTGCTTGAAGGATAATATAGGTAACAGAAATCTAGCGTTTGCGAAAATGGATGAACCGTTGCGGTCACAGATCTGTAACGGTATATATCAATGGGAAAGAAGGCTGGTTACCTATGAAACAGAGGAGAAACGGCACAAAGCAGACCAGCCTTTTCAGCCGTATTATTCTGCCCTTTGTTTCATTGGTGATCATTATCGGTGCGCTTCTGGTCGGATTGTTGGCAGCATTTGGCACCTTTCAGCAAATTCACGAAGATGAACTGCACATGCTTTCTGAGGTGACGATCCATCAGGCAAGCGGTATTGTCGCAGGTATCGATCAGCAGTACGCCGTGGATACCCTGATCAATGACACGCAGGCTGGTATTGCCCGCTGGCTGTTTAATGAGAAGTATACCTTTGCCGATGTGCAGCAGAACAAGGAACGCAATACCAGATTGTTGGAATATATTGCTCCGCTGATCAAAGATCATTTGAATTGCGATCATCTGTCCGGTGTTTTTATTGTGCTGGATGTTAATCAAGTGGATTCCGAGGGGAATGCTGTTTATTCTGGTATCTATCTGCGGGAAAAACTCCTTGAGTGGCTGGAAAAGAAAAGTTTGCTCCTGATGCGCGGACCTATATCAGTCAACCGTCAGATGATCGCCAACCAATCGGTCAGCTGGCAGGAAGGCTTTCCGGTATATGGCGATCACCAAAAGATTGCTTTTTATCTAACGCCGATGAGGACTTACCTCAACCGGGAATCTGTCAGCCAGTCGGCTGATCAGATGGGGTATTGGAGCAAACTGTTTTCCCTGGGCGAAGGCGATACCCAAGAGATCATGACCTACAGCAAGCCCTTTACCTCTGACAAGGGTCAGCTGTGGGGCGTTGCGGGTGTTGAAATGAGCAAGGAATACCTGCAAACGCTGCTTTCTGTGGAAGAGCACCGTCAAGCTGATGAAAACAGCTTTATTCTTGCTGTTACCGATGATGGGGGAAAGACGTATCAGACGGTGATCGCCAGTGAATCGTTGTATGAAAATGGGTTTGCAAAAACGGAGGTACTTCGTCCTCAAAAAACAGAGGAGCAGAATGACCGCCACTATTTGATCTTTGATGACGAAAACGATCAGAAGCAGTATTATGCAGCAGTACAGCCGCTGAATCTGTACGATTCAGAGAATCCCTTCAGCAATCAGCAATGGGTGCTGCTGGGTGTGCGGGATGCTCGTTCGCTGTTCGCTACGGAAAACGACTTCCGCTGGGCAGTAGGCCTGTCCATGGCACTGAGCCTGATTCTGGGTTTGGTTCTTGCGTACTTTGTCAGTAAACATATTGCAGGCCCTATCGAAGGCCTGATGGATCGTATCAGTCAGCAAAAGGGGCATACGGTTCTGGAATACGAAGCCACTGGCATTACTGAGGTGGATGAGCTGTCCCGGACCATATGCGATCTGAACCGGGCAGTTGCTGAGGAAGCATCCAAAATCAGTAAGATTATTACGCTTTCCAACATGCCCATCGGTGCGTTTGAACGCAAGAATGATGACGAGTTGGTCTATTGTTCGGATGGCTTTTATATGCTGCTCAATTGCCGTGAACTGTTTGAAGAAAGCAACCGCATGCCGCTGGAAACCTTCAACCAGCTGCTGGCTGAACGAATCGGCGATACACCGGCAGAGGGGGACGATGTATTCCTTCTGAAGGATTCTCAGCCTCCCTGTTATCTGCGGCTTCGCATGCTGCATGATCAGCAGGGAATCATCGGTACGCTGATGGATGTAACAGAAGAGATCGAAAAACGCAAGCGTATTGAGCATGAGCGCGACTACGACTTGCTCACAAACCGCTTTAATCGTCGGGCCTTCGAGCGCAATGCTCAGGATCTCTTTGATCGTCAGCCCGAGATGCTCCAGCCGGTATCTGCCATGCTGATGATGGATATGGACAATCTGAAGTCCATCAATGACACCTACGGGCATGACAGCGGCGATACCTACATTCGAAGCTTTGCAGATGCGCTTGATGTATTTGCGGATGAACAGTGCATCATCGGCAGACGCTCAGGTGATGAATTCTATGTGCTGTTCTATGGTTATGCCAGCAAGGAAGCTTTGCTGGAAGTGATCCAGCGCGGGTGGCTGGCGATCAAGCAGAAAAAGTGCCAGATCAGTGATAGTGCCAGCGTTACGCTGGCTGTCTCCGGCGGTGTGGCTCTGTATCCGGAGCATTCGGTGCTGTTCCCGCAGCTTCTGCATTACGCAGACTTTGCTATGTATTGCGTTAAGAATGGCGTCAAGGGTTCTTTGCTGGAATTCACCAAGGAATCCTACGAGAAATCCGGCTATTTGATGAACGGCATTCAGGCGTTGAACAATCTGTTGGAAAAACGGTTGGTGCGCTATGCATACCAGCCCATCGTCCGGGCAAAAGATGCCACCATTCTGGGCTATGAATTGCTTATGCGTCCGACTGTCGCCGAATTGCCCACGCCAGAATATGTCCTCCGTCTGGCAAGCCAGCAGGGCAAATTGCATCAGGTGGAAGTAATGACATGGCAAAAGGCGCTGGAAAGCGCGGACGAACTGCGCAAAACGCAGAAACTGCCTATGGATGCAAAACTGTTCATCAATTCCATTGCCAGCCATTCGTTGTCGCCGCAGGATGAAAAGTGGGTGGAAGAACACTTTGCGCATCTACTGCCCAGTGTGGTGCTGGAGATTACCGAGCGGGAGAGCCGATCGGAGCAGGATACCAACAACAAAGTGGAGTACATGCGCCGCTTCAGCGCTCATGTTGCCATTGATGATTTCGGCTCCGGTTATAACAACGAGCATTCATTGGTGTCTATCGATGCGGATTATGTGAAGCTGGATATGTCCTTTGTTCGTAATGTACATCTGGACAGCCGCAAACGTAACTGGTTGGCTACATTGCTCAGCTTTACCAAGAAGAGTAACATTCGTGTGATTGCTGAAGGCGTGGAAACGCTGGATGAACTGGAAGTGCTCTGCGCGCTTGGTGTGGACTACTATCAGGGTTACTACATCGCTCGGCCGGATTACGATCCACCCGTTCCGTCTCAGGAGGTTGTGGACAGCATCCGTCAGGCCTATCAGAAATGTCAAAAGAAGGTTTAAAGCTCAAAGTGAAACACCCATTCCGAAACAGAAACGGAATGGGTGTTTTTTGTGCAAAAAAGAGAATCCCTTCCGGCAAAACCGGAAGGGAAAGGAAAATCAATACTCTGCGCTGCCGGTGGTACGGGGGAAGGGCAGCACGTCGCGGATGTTGGTCATACCGGTCAGGTACATCACCAGACGCTCAAAGCCGAGGCCGAAACCGGCATGGGGGTTGGTACCAAAGCGGCGGGTATCCAGATAGTAGCCGTAATCTTCTTCATTCAGGCCCATTTCGTGGATGCGGCCCAGCAGCACATCCATGCGTTCTTCACGCTGACTGCCGCCGATCAACTCGCCAACACCGGGAACCAGCAGGTCGGTGGCGGCAACGGTCTTGCCGTCATCGTTCATGCGCATGTAGAAGGCCTTAATATCTTTGGGGTAGTTGTAGACGAACACCGGCTTGCCAAAGTGTTTTTCACTCAGATAACGCTCATGCTCGGTCTGCAGGTCAACGCCCCATTCCACAGGATATTCAAACTTCTGACCGCTGGCCTTGAGAATGTCGATGGCCTCGGTGTAGGAACAGCGGGCGAAGTCGCTGTTGACGATGGCAGTCAGGCGGTCGATGAGGCCCTTTTCCACGAAGTTGTTCAGGAAGGCCATCTCTTCGGGGGCTTCTGCCAGCACGTGGCTGATCACGTACTTGAGCATATCCTCAGCCAGCTCCATGTCATCGAACAGATCAGCAAAAGCGATTTCCGGCTCGATCATCCAGAACTCGGCAGCATGACGGGGAGTGTAGCTCTTTTCGGCGCGGAAGGTGGGACCAAAGGTATACACATTGCGGAAGGCCATGCAGAAGGTTTCCACGTTCAGCTGACCGCTGACAGTCAGACTGGTCTGCTTGCCAAAGAAATCCTTGCTGTAGTCCACGGCGCCTTCTTCGGTGGTGGGTACATCTTCCAGAGGCAGCGTGGTCACTTGGAACATCTCGCCAGCGCCCTCGCAGTCGCTGGTGGTGATCAACGGGGTGTGAACATACACAAAGCCGCGCTCTGCAAAGAAAGCATGCAGCAGCTGGGCAGCCAGAGAACGGATGCGGAACACCGCATAGAAGGTGTTGGTGCGGGGGCGCAGATGGGCAATAGTGCGCAGATACTCGAAAGTATGGCGCTTCTTCTGCAGGGGGAAGCTGGGGTCGCACAGGCCCAGAACTTCTACCTTCTTGGCCTTCAGCTCAAAGGGCTGCTTCATGCCGGGGGTCAGTACCAACTCACCGGTGGCGCGGATAGCGCTGCCCAGCGTGGTCTTGACGATGTTGGCGAAGTCTTCGGTCAGACCATCTTCCAGAACGATCTGCAGGTTCTTGAAATAGGTACCGTCGTTCAGTTCGATAAAACCAAATGCTTTGCTGTCGCGAACTGTGCGAACCCAACCGGAAACAGTGATCTCGCCGGCTTCCGGTTGTTGCTGGAACAGCGTACGGATGCTCATATCAGCCATGGGGAATCCCTCCTATGTTTTTTGCGGCATCAGATGCCGATGATTGCGTTGATTACTTGCGGCCCAGCATGGCAGCGCCGATAATACCGGCATCCGGGCCAAGACGGGCGATTTCGATGGTGGGGCAGGGCAGGGTCTTGAACAGCAGATAGCGGGGCAGACGTTCCCGCACGGCGTTGAGCAGGAAAGAGCCAGCCTTGCTGACGCCGCCGCCCAGAACGATCATTTCAGGATCCAGGAAAGCAATGATGGTGTAGATGGCCTGTGCCAGATTATCGGCATACCGGTTAAACACCTTGGTAGCAACGGGATCGCCTTCCTTGGCAGCATCGAATACCATCTTGGCATTCAGTTTGGTCACATCGCCGCCGCACAGCTCGTGCATCATACTTTCGGGATGCTGCAAGAGCTGTTGCTTGCCCATACGGATGATGGCGGTGGCGCTGGTGTAGCGTTCCAGACAGCCGTAATTGCCGCAGCTGCAGGGTTCGCCGTTCATGTCCATGGGAATGTGACCAATTTCACTGCCGATGCCATGGAAACCGCTCCAGGGACGACCGCCGATGACGATACCGCCGCCAACGCCAGTACCCAGTGTCAGGAAAACGCTGCTGTGGCAACCGGCGCTTACACCGCAGACACTCTCAGCAAAACCTGCCACGGTGGCATCGTTATCAATATAAACAGGCTTGTTCAGGTACTTCTGCAGCTCGGTGCGCAGGGGTACGTTGGTCCAGCCCAAATTGGTACAGAAAATGACCGTGCCAGTCTGATTATCGGCAAGGCCGGGCACACCAACACCAATGGCAGCTACATCAGAGGGGGAGAAACCGCCCTCGCTGATGGTATTGAGCATGCAATTGCCCATGTCACGAATGATGTCTTCAAAGGGACGGCCCGCCATGGTGGGGGTGTCGCCCTTGGCCAGAATACGGCCATTCTCGTCTACGACGCCAATTTGGATACCAGTTCCGCCTACGTCGATACCAATGTATACCATACCTGTTTCCTCCCTAAATATTTGTTTATGAGTTCTGCATAAGCATTTCCGTCAGACGGCGGTCCAGCTCATGCGCTGCATTATAACCCATGCGTTTCAGGCTCAGATTCCGCGCTGCCACCTCAATGATAATGGCAACGTTTCGGCCCGGCTTTACCGGCATTACCTGATAGGGAACCTTTACATCCAGAATATCGATGCTGTCATCGGTCAGGCCGAGACGGTCATATTCCTTGGCAGAGTCCCATTTCTCCATGTGGATCACCAGATCGATGGAAGTGGAGACGCTGACAGCGCCGATGCCATACATGGCTCGGATGTCGATAATACCGATACCGCGAATCTCCATAAAATGGCGTACCCGTTCAGGAGATTCACCCACCAACCGGTCATCAGCTACGCGGCAGATATCCACCACATCGTCCGCGCAAAGTTGGTGACCACGTTTGACCAATTCCAAAGCTGCCTCGCTTTTGCCAACGCCGCTGTCACCGGTCAAAAGAACGCCTACGCCGTAAACATCCACCAGCACGCCATGGCGGGTCACATGGGGGGCCAGTACCTGACTCAAATAGTGGATCAGCTTAACCACCAGGCGGGTGGTTTTCAAACTGCTGCGCATTACAGGAATGTCATGGGCTTTGGCGATCTCGATCAGTTCACTGGGAGGATTCATGCTCCAGCCAATGATGATGCAGGGGATAGGGTAGCTCATGTATTTTTCCAGCGACTGACGGCGAACTTCCGGATCCAGAGACTCCAGATAAGTCATCTCTACCTTGCCGATCACCTGAGGGCGCTCATAGGCAAAATACTCGTAAAAACCGACCAGCTGCATACCGGGGCGGTTCACATCGGTCACACTGACATCCATCTCGGTTTTGGAGGATTCCACCAGCAGTTCCAGATCCAGCTGCTTTTGCAGATCTTTCAGAGAAATCATAGCCTTTCCTCCTTTGCGGCTGCGTTGAGCACATGCTCCTCAATAAATCGGGCCACGCCATCCTGATGATTGGGCTGACAGATGTATCTGGCAGCAGCTTTCACCTCGTCACGTCCGTTTTCCATGGCAACGCTGTTGGGCGTGAACGCCAGCATGCTTAAATCGTTCAGACTGTCGCCAAAAACAAGGGTTGTTTCAGGATTGATACCAATGATCTTGGAAAGTTCCTTCAAGGCGTTGCCTTTGGATACTTCCGGCGGTTCTGCTTCCAGAAAGTATGGCTTGCTGACGGAAAAAGCAGCTCTTCCCTTGAAGTGCTCTTGCGCAATAGGCAGAATTCTGGCAACTTCTTCCGGGTGGGTAATGCCCAGTACCTTGGGCGTAGGGAAGGTGATGAACTTTTGCAGATCACCGACGGCCTTGCCCATCATCCCCGAGGACTTCTTGTACTGCTTGGCACTATCGCATTCCGTGGCATAATAGAAGTACTCGTCTTTATATACCTGCACATACATACTGTTTTCTTCCATAAAGGCGCACAGTTCTCTGGCAAGGCTGGCATCAAAGTCAAGGCAACGCATCAGCGTCAGCTCCGGAGAAATCAGTTGCGCCCCATTGCAGCCAATGGCAGGGCAGCCTGTATTCAGCCTTTTCAGATAGGGAAGCATACTGTTCATGGCTCGTCCGCTGGCTGGAATCACCCGAATGCCGCGCTCGGTGCAACGGTGCAGCACATCTACGGTATACTGAGATAACTGACAATCGTCGTTGAGCAAAGTGTCATCCAGATCGGAAACGATTGTATCGATTCGCAAGAAAAACGCTCCTTTACAGGTTGGTTCGCTTTTGTTGAAAGAATGCATTCATCAGCGCAGCACAAGGCTCTTCCAGAAGTCCGCCTATACAAGGCGTGCGATGGTAGAAAGCTGGTTCCTGCGGAATGGCCAGCACACTGCCAGCACAACCCTGACGCTCATCTGCCGCACCATAGTAACACTTTCCAATGCAAGCCATAATAATGGCTCCGGCGCACATGGGACACGGCTCCAGTGTGACGTAGAGGGTGCAATCATTCAGACGTCTGCGTCCCAGTTGCCGGGCTGCCTGCTGGATTGCCAGCACCTCTGCGTGAGCAGTTGGATCGCCGTCCTGTTCGCGGCGGTTGTGGGTCTGAGCGATCACCTTGCCCTGGCAGACAATGACGGCGCCCACCGGTACTTCTCCTTCGGCGGCGGCTTTTCTGGCTTCTTCCAAGGCAAGCATCATAAACGATTCGTTCTGGTTCATGCGCTTACCGCTTTGCTTTCCTGACTCCGTTGCTCAAGGGCGGCTTTATTGATTTCAGCGGGTTCCCGGAAAGTGGGAACCAATCGATGCATGCAGGCGCGCATGTCCGTCTGATCGTCCATGCAGTGCTGAAGTTCTTCCAGCATGGCATCGATTTGCTCCATGGTGAAAACTTCTGGCTGAGCAACGAAAATCTTTTCGTTTTCAGTCTTGGAGATCCCCTCGCCAGCCAGCAGAAGTTCTTCATAGAGTTTCTCACCGGGTCTGAGACCTGTGTAGACAATTTCTACCTTCTGGCTGTCATCTGCATACAGCTGAATCATCCGCTGGGCCAGTTCCAGAATCTTCATAGGCCGGCCCATATCCAGAACGAACAGTTCGCCGCCTTTGGCAATGGAAGCCGCCTGCAGCACCAGACTGGCTGCCTCTGGAATGGTCATAAAGTAACGGATGATCTCAGGATGCGTCAGGGTGACCGGACCGCCAGAACGAATTTGCTGTTCAAATTTCGGTACAACGCTGCCGTGACTGCCCAATACATTCCCAAAGCGGACAGCCGTAAACTCGGTTTCAGATGCCTGATTCATTGCTTCAATGATCATTTCAGCCATACGCTTGGTGGCGCCCATCACGTTGGTGGGGTTCACAGCCTTATCGGTCGAAATGAGCACAAAACGCTGGGCTTTGCAGGCAATGGCAGCTTTGGCTGTCAGATAGGTGCCAAACACATTGTTCTTCACCGCTTGTATGGGGCAGTCCTCCATCAGGGGCACATGTTTGTGCGCAGCGGCATGAAGAACGATCTCCGGCTTGTACAACTGAAAAATTTCTGCAAGGCGGCTTTCGTCTCTGACGGAACCGACACACAGAATGACCTGCTCTTTGATGCTGTCCCCATAACGCAGAGACAGCTCGGAAAGTAAATCGTACATATAGTTCTCGCTGATATCATACAGTACGATTCTGGCAGGCTTCAGCGGCAGCAGGCGACGGCAAAGCTCGCTACCGATGGAACCGCCGCCGCCGGTGATCAAGACCGTCTTATCCTTGCACATGGCGGCAACATGCGTCATATCCAAAGTTTCTTCAGGCCGACCCAGAAGGTCGGAAAGGTTTACTGCACGAACCTTGTTCTGGGCTTGCAGGCTGGTCACTTCTTCCATGGGCGCAATACGCTTGACCCGGCAGCCGGTAGCGAGACATTTCTCCACCAGGCTCTTCAGGTCGCCATGGGGGGTAGAGATCGCAATGATGATCTCATCAATGCTGTAATCGCTGGCTAAACGCAGGATGTTGCCGGAACCGCGCACAACAGGTACGCCGCTGATGGCGGAACCGTTGCGGTTGGTATCATCATCCACCACCACTACAGGGATGCTCTTGCCATAATTGCCGCGCAGCATTTCGTGTACCAGATTGGCGCCCGTCCAACCGGCGCCGATGATCATTACGCGACGAACATCGTGCTTGGCTTTCTTCAGCAGGGGAAAGCACTCCTTGCGTACATAGAGGCGGTAAAGAATGCGGCTCAGGCCGATCAATGCCGTGCTCAGCAGCCAATGAAGCAGATAGATGCTTCGTTGCAGCAGGAACAGATTCTTGGGCGTAACAAACAAATTGGCTGCCATACCGCCCAGATAAATCGACAGCATCGCAACAAATGTCGCTAAAGTCAGACGGATCAGATCCTCTGCGCTTGCATATTGCCACATGGTACGATAGATACCGAAGAAAATAAAGACCACCAGCGAAAGGATCATAGCGGCGGGAGCGATTCGCCAATAGATAGCGTAAAACTCGTCAGGAACGATATACTCTCCATACCGTAATTCCAGCGCGAAGATCATCGAAATATTCACAAGCACCGCGTCCAGAATCAACCATAATATGGTACGCAGTGGTTTATTCAGTTGGTGCTTGGACATAGACACAGTACCGCCTCCCGGCAAATTGATGATATGTATACCAAATCATTATACCATAGGATGGGCCATCCGAACAATACAAATCCAGTTTTTCACCAGTAAAGAAGATGCATTTCCTTTTTTCATCGATTGTGCTATACTTCAATTTGCAGCAGTATTCCCTTCGCCATGAAAGGAAAACGTGATTACAGGAGGATGACATATGCGTATACTGGTTGTTGGCGACGGTAAAGTAGGTCACACGCTGGCTGAAAACCTGGCCCGGGAAGAGCATAGTGTAGTCATTGTAGATAACAACGAAGAAGTACTTCAGCGCAGCGAGGATACACTGGATGTCATGTGTGTGCGCGGCAACGGAGCGAATGCGCAGACATTGATGGATGCTGAGGTGGACAAGGCTGATATCATTATTGCAGCCACCGCCAGCGATGAAACCAACATGCTTTGCTGCCTGATGTCAAAGCGTCTTGGAGCCAGATATGCCATTGCGCGTATCCGTGACCCAGAGTACAACGAAAGCCTGAACCTGCTCCAGCAGGAACTGGGTATTGATCTGGCGATTAATCCAGAACGCGCTACAGCGCTTGAAATCAGCCGTTTGCTCCGCTTCCCGTTCGCAAGTAACATTGAATCCTTCGCCAAAGGCAGGGTGGAGCTGGTAGAATTCCGTGCTCAGGAAAACGATGTGGTCGTGGGCGTTCCGCTGCGCGACCTGAACCGTAAGCATCACGGTATTCCGCAGGTACTGTACGCGGCGGTGGAGCGTGAGGGAAGCGTCATTATCCCGAATGGTGATTTTATCATCCATTCTGGCGACCGTGTCCACGTTGCAGCAGATATGGTTACCATCACTGCTTATTTCCGTTTCTTGGGCAAGAATTCCCTGCGTATCAAAAATGTGATGCTGCTTGGCGGCGGACGGATCAGCTATTATCTGGCAAAGATGATTGCGCCTATGGGCATCCATGTTTCGCTGGTGGAGATTGATGAGAAAAAGGCTATTCATCTGAGTGAGTCCCTGCCGGATGTGAATGTGATTCATGGCGACGGAACCGATCAAGAACTGCTGGATCAGGAAGGCCTCAAGCAGATGGATGCCTTTGTGACGCTTTGCGACCGCGATGAAGAAAACCTGATGACAGGCCTTTTTGCCGTCCGTCAGGGCGTACCCAAGGTGATTGTGAAAAACAACCGGGTTGCCTACGAGGACATCATCAACGCCATGGGTTTGGACAGCATCGTCAGTCCCAAGTCCATCACCTGCGCCAATATTCTCCGCTATGTGCGCGCCCGTGCAGGCGGTCATGGTACCAAGGTGGAGAAATTGTACCGGCTGGTCAACGGCAAGGCAGAAGCACTGGAGTTTATTGCCAAGGCCGGGGACAGCTACATCGGCGTTCCCCTGAAAGAACTGACCATCCGCAAAGGTACACTGGTGGCGGTTATCGTTCGCAAGGGCAAGGTCATCGTTCCCTTTGGTAATGACTATATCGAAGTGGGGGACAGCGTGATTATCATTGCCTGCGAAAGTGGTATCAGTGATTTGAATGAGGTAATCCGCAAATGAATACCCGTCTTGTGATCCGATTGCAGGGATCCATCCTGCTGATCGAAGCAGCCGCTATGCTGCCGTCCCTGCTGATTGCGTTGATTTACGGTGATGGCGATGCAATGGCGTTTGTTCAGTCCATTGCGCTGATTCTGCTGGTTGCTTTGCCGTGTCATCTGTTTTCGCGCCCGAACGAGCGCAACCTGAGAGCCAGAGAAGGCTTCGTTGCTGTAGCGCTTGCGTGGGTGCTGCTCAGCGTGTTTGGCGCATTGCCCTTCCTGCTTGGCGGTTTGTTTACCCGTTTTGAAGATGCGTTTTTTGAGGCCGTTTCAGGCTTTACCACAACAGGCGCTTCGGTGCTGACCCAG
>SVGQ01000149.1 GCA_015056245.1 Clostridiales bacterium
CACACGCTTGAGGCCATTGATGTAGAAGGTCTCGCTACCCTCGGCGAACCGGGAACCGATAACGATATCCGGCAGCTTGCCATCCTTGTCAGGGGTATTGAGGGCATTATACAAGTTGAAGACGTTGCAGGCGTCATGCTGGCCATCGGCGTCCAGCTGGATCACATAGCGATACTTCTTGCGCACCGCGTATTTATAGCCCAGCTGCAGGGCGGAGCCATAGCCCAGGTTATACACATGGTTGATGACCTTCACATCGTGCTGATGGGCGATCTGCACCGTCTGGTCACGGGAAAAGTCGTTGATGACCAGCACGTCCGCCAGGTCGAACACACCTGCTTCCTTCAGCTTATTCAGGAACGTACCAATGCTTTCTTCCTCGTTATAGGCGGGAATCAGTACAAGTACCTCTTTCATCCGTAACTACTCCTTTTTCACTCCATCATAGCCAGCATCGCCTGAAGATCCTCCGGGTGATCCAGCTGCTTGTGCAGCACATTCCTGCGCAGCTCCTCGCAGACTTCCGGATGATCCAGCGCGTACTTCAGGGTGTTGGTCAGGTTTTCGGCGTTCAGGGTCAAAAGCAGGCCGTCATGCCCGTGGATGATCTGCTCCGTGTTGCCCGTGCAGTCCGAGGCCACAATGGTCTTGCCCAGCACCTGGGCCTCCTCAATGGCAATGGACTTGCCCTCGAACCGGGTGGCGTGGACGTAGATGGTGGCCTCGTTCACATAGGGATAGGGGTTATCCACCGCGCCCATGAGGATGAAGTGCTCCTGCATGCCAAGCTGGGCAATTTGCTTTTCCAGGTTCGCCCGTTCGGGGCCGTCACCCAGGATGTTCCAGCGGATGTCATAGCCCATTTCCCGCAGCTTCGCGCAGGCTTCGATGGCGATGTCATAACCCTTCTGATAGTGCAGGCGGCCCACCGTCACCAGGCGGATGCCCTTAAAGCCATCGGTAAAGCCGGTTTCTTTGGCTCTTTGGCGGATCCGCTCCTGGTCCAGCAGGTTGCGGAACAGCATGGTCTTTTCCCGATACTGAGGATAGACGCCGCAGAACTTCTCCTTCACCTCGTCGGACACGGTGAAGATCCGCTGGATCTTATCGTAGCAGCCCTGATCCATGGCCGGGGTATAGCCAGCCTTCTGGTAATCAATATGGATGAAGGCAGCCTTCTGCTTTGCCCGCACCTTATCTGCCAGGTAATAGGCGGCCGCGCCCTCGATGTAGGCCACACCCAGGTCGTATTCCCCATCGGGTGCATCAGCGGATGCGGCCAACAGCCGCCAGAGGGCCTTGTCCGGCTGGATGCGGCCCGTTTCCTTCTTCTGGGCAAGAATGTTGCGGATCATCTCCGGCAGCATCTTAAAGCCGTTGAAATGCTTGAAGAACGCCCCGGCAGCCTGCCCCATAATAGCCAGCCGGCCGGAAAGGGAAAGCACGGAATCGCAGGAGCAGCGCTTGTTGAGGATGTGTACCTCTTTGGGCACCCGGGCGAACAACTCGCCCCGGGGAATGATGGCATAGAGGGAGATCTCATACTCCTTCATGGAAAGCAGCTTGTTGATCAGGTTGATCAGCGCAGTTTCCGCGCCGGCCCGGCCCATGGTGTTGATCACAAACAGTATCTTCTTCACGCCAATCACTCCCTGTCGGGGCCAACCCTCTGATGGGGTTCAGAGGGCTTGATATCGCTGTTGAGAATGGAAATCTGGATAGAGAGCTCGTTTACCCGGCGGATCAGGTCGGCATTGGTGCAGTAGCAGTTGTAAATGCCGAAAAGCGCCGCCACAATGGCGATAGCGAAAATGATGGAGGGGGCGTATTCCACGCCGAAGAAGCCCGCCAGCATAGTGGTCGCATTGGGCACAATGCCGAAAATGAACATGATGGCCGCCACCGCGAACCAGAAAAGACACTGCTTCTCGGTCAGTTTGCGGCGGATCAGGTCCCGCAGGGTAATCCAGACCAGGGTCAGGCTGGCCAGGCAGATGAACAGGCGAAGAATCGCAGACATGATGACAATCTCCCTTCTTTTGTGCAGGATATCAGCGGCTGTAAACCAGGGACGGGGGCTTCTTGCCAACGCCCTTATCGATGATGGAACCACGGCAGAAGATGAAGTGATCCAGGCGTTTTTCAATCCACCTGAGCCGGAAATAAGAGAAGGTAAACGCCGCCAGCGAGGCCAGCGTGAAGCCCAGGCCATACCAGATCACCGGCAGCTCCATCGCCAGGAAGGAGCCCGCGGCGGACACCACAGCGAAGATCACACTGCTCATGGCCGCGCCGGAAAGGTCGTTGAAATAGTACAGATACAGCATCAGCGAATAGTACAGGAAGGACATGAAGTAGCCCACCGCCATCAGCGGGTAGATCTGCATGGTCACGCCAGAGCAGCCCATCACCGGCAGGATGATGTTGGCGATGAGGAAGATCACGATCGTTACGCAGAACTGCAGACGCACCAGGGAAAGCAGCTGATTGGCCAGGGTGCGGAACATGCGGTTCTTGGCCTTCTCAATGGTATCCAGCTTGCCGCCGATAACAGCGTTCATGTAATCGGCATAATGCTCGTGGAAGTGCATCTCCACACGGGAAATGAAGAATGTGCTGGCGGAAATGTTGGTGAACATGGCGATGCAGGTAGCCATATCGTAGGGCTGGTTGCACACGTAGGTATTCACCACAATCAGCTGCCAGGGATGGGTCCAGAAAACAAAGTTGTGGGCGAATAACCCCAGCGTGTAGCCAAAGTTGGCCACTACCAGTTTCCAATAGCGCTTGAAGGTCTTGGCCACCGGACGATAGCGGAAGGAATTGTTCTTGAAATACTTCAGCGCGTGGCTCATTTCCAGCACCGCGATCAGCAGGAAGCCGATGGTCAGCGCCAGAAGCATGCTGTAGGTGATGCTCATGCCCAGCACATACCGGAACAGGAGCGAAAGCAGAAAAGTGGTCAGCATGCCGGAAATGAAGTAAATGGAAATGCTCTTGTAGGCCTTGAGGATGGAGTTGAAGATCATGGCGCAGAACACCAGCGCCAGGGAAAGGAAGCACATAAAGGACGTAAACACGTAATAGGCCGGCACCTGCCCCACAAAATACTCGTGCAGGTAGAATGGAATGCCCAGAAACGCCGCCAGCAAAAGGCAACAGGCCAGGCCAAAGAAAATGCAGGGGCGAATGTCATCGTATTCCTCGGTGTAAATGTGGTCTGCCATGTACTTGGACAGCACCGAGTTGAAGGGCGATGACGTCAAAAGAGCAAAGATGAAAATATACAGGATCGTGCAGGAGAAAAGCTCTCTCTCCAGCATGCCCACGCTGTCAAAGCCCAGCACCTCGAACATCAGCAGCAAGCAGCCAATCACCACCAGCATGGGGGCGATGGTATAGCTGATGGAGCAGGCAATACCATACAGCGAGGAGGCCAGGCTGCGTTTGTTGAAAATCCGGTTCAGCTTAATGCCTACACCTGCCATTCAGCTTCTCACCCCTTCTCAAACTCAATCTCAACCCCCGCCTGCCTGCCCAGCCGGGCATAGAGGGCCTGATAGTTCCTGGTCATGTACTCAATCTTGTATTTCTGCATCAGCCGTTTGTAGCCCCGCTCGCCCATTTCTTCCCGGCGCTTGGGATCCCGGGCCAGTTCCAGGATGGCCTCGGCAATGGCGTTGATGTTCATCACCGGCGCCACAATACCGGCAGGGCCCAGGTCATCGCCGTCCTCGCCCATGATGAGGCCGTAGCAGTTGCCCACGTTGGTGGCAATACAAGGCTTTTTCACGGCATAGCTCTCCAGGATGGTCAGCGGCTGACCTTCGCTGATGCTGGTCAGGATGGTCATGTCCATTTTGCCAATATAGTCGATGGTATTGATGCGGCCGGTGATCTCCACGTTTTTCACATGGAGCGTATCAATGAGCATCCGGCACTCAGCGGCGTATTCGGGGTCCTCGTCATCCGGGCCCATGAGCCACAATTTCAGCATGGGCTCCCGCTGCTGGGCAAAGTGGAAGGCGCTGATCATGGTTTTCACGTCCTTGATGGGCGTGATGCGCAGAATGGCGCCCACGTTGATGAAGGGATCATTCTCATCCTTGCCCGGCGCTGTAAGGAAGCGGTCCGTGCGGATGCCGTTGGGGGTGATCTCCGTTTTCTCCGCGGGGCAGCCAAGCTCAATCTGCAGCTCCCGGGCATATGCAAACAGGGCGGTCACCACATCGGCGTATTCATAGGCGCACAGGCTCATTTTGCGGAACTGTTGAATCCAGATATCCTTGTAAATGCCCTGCACCCAATGGGCCCGGATAATCTCCTCCTCACGCTCACGGGTATAGATGCCATGCTCGGAAATCATCATGGCGGAGGTGGGATACAGCGCCTTGGCCATGGCGCCCACAATGCCGGAATAGCCCGTGGCCACGCAGTGATAGATATCCGCCTTGGGGGGCACAAACTGCATGGCAATGAACAGCGGCAGGTAAATGGAGCGCATGGTCCACAGGAAATCGGAGAAGGTGATATTGCTGAAATGCTTCTTGTAATAGTCACGGATGATCTGCAGGAAGGCCGGGGACATCAGCAGCTCGTTGATGGAAAGCTTCTCATCGTGAAAGAGGTCAAACACGCCCTTCCAGTCCACATTCTCGCCATTCACCAGGCTTTTGAGGGCCTTGTGGTGGTGGCGCTGCAGCTTCATCCAGGCAAATTGATCGTTATCCAGCCCCTTGCTGTTTGGTGACCAATCCTTGTCCAGCAGATAGACCTCGTGGATTTCCTTCAGGTTTTCGGGCAGGTCATAAACAAACTTGCCCCGCATACCCCTGTCGGATAGAATGGCCACCAGGCTGAAATCCACCTGGGGAAAGGCGTTGATCAGGCTGTGAATCCAGCTGGAAACGCCGCCCACCACATAGGGGTAGCAGCCTTCCGCGATCAGGCATACCTTCACTGGTCAATCACCTCCTGGTAGGTCTGGGGCAGGTTGTCAAGGGCATGGATGGGTTTCAGCGTCAAAAACATGCTGCCTTCCTCCGGTTGCAGGAGATAAGCTGTATCCGAAAGCTGCTTGCAGCTGCCGCCCTCAACTTTCTGGATAGCATAATCAGCCAGGCGCAGCACAAAGGAAGCGTTCTTTACACCGTTGGTCACATCCAGGCAGAAAACGCCGTTCTCCATCCCGTATTCGTAGTCCACAGACAGGAAGGTGCGCGCCTTCTCTTCCAGGCCATAAACCGTCACATTGTCAAAACCGTGATAAGGCTTCTGGAAGGTATCACCACGGGACCACAGCAGGTTCAGGGTATTCCAGTCCTCCCCCGCCGCGGGATAGAACGCCTTGCCCATTTCAACCTTCTGGTTGTTCATGCCCAGGGCGTTCTCAATGCACAAAAGTCGCAGGTCATCCATACTTTCGTGAATGAAGCCATCGGTGGTGAAGGAAACCGCCAGGGTCCTGCCGTTGATAAAACACATCAGGGGCTGGTTTTCCGCCATGTCGGTCATCAGCAGGGTAGCGCTGCCAAGGGGCGCGGGGAGGTCTTCTTTCCCTGCCAGTTGGGCCAGCTGTTCCCCGGTAACACAGGCTGCCGTGAAGCGGTATTCCGGCATTTCTTTTTCCAGGAAAGCAGCGTTTTCCGCGCAGATAGTCTCCAGCGTGGCGGTAGAATG
>SVGQ01000150.1 GCA_015056245.1 Clostridiales bacterium
CCAGAGCGGTCTTGTCGGCGGTCAGGGTGTCCACAGAAGCGGTCAGCTCGGTAACGGTGGTTTCCAGAGCGGTCTTGTCGGCGGTCAGGGTGTCCACAGAAGCGGTTGCGGTAGCCAATTGCTCGGAAACGGCAGCCAGCGTTTCATTTTCGGTGGTAAGGGTCTCCACGGAGGCAGCCAGATCAGCCTTCTCGGTGTTCAGGGTTTCAATGGTGGTGTTGGCTTCGTTCAGGGCGGTGACAGCATTGTTTTTGCCAGTGAAGCCCACAACAGCCAGAACCAGCGCAAGGATCAGCAGGATACTCAACAGACCAGCAAAGGAAAAGCCTTTCTTTTCAGTGGTTTTTTCAGACATGACGGTAGCCTCCTTAACAGATGATATGCAATTAACTCATTGCCTTTCTGATAGTATAGCATGTTTTGTACATAAAGGGAAGGTTTTTTCCAAAAGTGTCATGAAACGGCTGTCATGTATCTGGCTTTGCTGTGGACGATTACAGTCTCCTGTTGGAAAAACCGTGACCTGAGGAGAAAAAAGATGCTGAATCGAACACTGGCGGAGGCAGATCCATGATCAAGGCCATGGCGGTATACACGCCCATCAATTCAGCATCTGCCAGCTGCATAGCACAACAGAAGGGAAAATGCCAGCGAAAGGAACCAAAACGACCATAACATGCGCAAAATCGATTTTTTACTTGCTATCCGTCAGGAACAGTCGTATGATGAAAGGTAGCTGTCCAACCAACGCAGGGAAAGCCTGCTGGAACGGCTGCCTGGAAATAGTCTGGTATACCAACAGAAAACAGGCGCAGATGTGCGCCATTGTATGGAGAGGTACCCATGAAACAAATGATCGTCAATCAGACCATGGATCAGGAGCGCGCGCTCTACCATGTAACCGATGCGGTTGTGAAGAACTGCACTTTTGCCGGTGAGGCGGACGGCGAATCCGTCCTGAAGGAATGCCGGGGCGTGGATGTGGAGGACTGCCGCTTTCTTTTGCGCTATCCCCTGTGGCACACCAGCCATTTTTCCATGACCCGCTGCCAGAGCACGGAAACTGCCCGCGCCGCCCTGTGGTATGCGGAGCATGGCGTGATCCGGGATTGTGAGCTGGGCGGTGTAAAGGCCCTGCGGGAATGCCGCCATATCGTGCTGGATAATTGCCGCGTGCAGTCCACCGAATTCGGCTGGAACTGCGAGGATGTCACCGTCAGTGGCGGCAGGCTGGAAAGCGAGTATGTGTTCATGGGCAGCCGTGATGTGACCATTCGCAACTGGCAGTTCAAGGGCAAGTATTCCTTCCAGTATGTGGACAACCTGACCATTGAGGATTCCATGCTGGATACCAAGGATGCCTTCTGGCACTGCCGCAATGTGGTGGTGCGCAACTGCACTGTCAAGGGCGAGTATCTGGCTTGGTACAGCGAAAACCTGCGGCTGGAAAACTGCCGCATCATCGGCACCCAGCCCTTCTGCTACTGCAAAAACCTGCAACTGGTCAACTGCACCATGGAGGAAGCCGATCTGGCGTTTGAGTGCTCCGAGGTGGACGCAGATGTGCATGGCCGGATCATCTCCATCAAGAATCCCATGGCTGGCACCATTGTGGTGGATGAAGTGGGCGAGATCATTATTGAGAACCCGGTGCGCCCCACGGACTGCCGGGTGATCCTCCGGGAGGCCAAAGACGCGTGAACGTTTTGTTTTGCCGCCTTTTCCAGCTGGGCATGAAGCTGGGCTACTACTTGATTCCTGTGCGCACGCCGGAGGTGATTACAGGCGATGGCTGCGTGCAAACCCTGGCTGAACCCTTGCTCAAGCGGGGCGTGAGCCATCCGCTGGTGGTGACCGACGAAGGCCTGAGCAGACTGGGCTTGCCGGATGGCATGGTGGAAAGCCTGCAGGCAGCGGGCTTTGCTGTAACCGTATACGACGGCGTGCAGCCCAACCCCACCGATGAGGATGTGGAAGACGGCCTGCGTCTGTACCGGGAAGCAGGCTGTGATGGCATTATCGCTTTTGGCGGCGGTTCTCCCATGGACTGCGCCAAGGCTATCGGTGCCAGAGTGGTGCGCCCCAAGCGATCCATTGCCAAAATGCAGGGTCTGTTTGGCGTATTGCATCGGCTGCCGCCCTTTTTTGCGGTGCCCACCACCGCTGGTACCGGTTCGGAAACCACGCTGGCAGCGGTCATTACCGAAAAAGCGACCCACCATAAAGCCTCTATTAACGACCCCAGCCTGATCCCCCATGTGGCGGTGCTGGATCCTGCGCTGACCATGGGGCTGCCGCCTTCCGTTACGGCGGCAACGGGCATGGATGCCCTGTGCCACGCGGTGGAAGCGTACACCAATCATACCTATTGCACCAGGCTGGAAAACCGCATGGCGAAAGAAGCGGTCCGGTTGATCCATGAATATTTGCCCCGCGCTTATGCCAACGGCAATGACCGGGAAGCCCGCCAGCAGATGCAGCAGGCGGCGTTCTGCGCAGGCCGGGCATTCACCCGGGGCTGCGTGGGCAATGTGCACGCAGCCGGACATACCCTCAGCGCGCTGTATGGCGTGGCTCATGGGCAGGCCATGGCAGCTCTGATGCCCATGGTGCTGCGCATGTACGGCAGCAAAGTACACCGCAGGCTGGCAGAGCTGGCGCAGGAATGCGGCTTCACCGGCACGGACGAGGAAAAGGCGGAAGCCTTTATCCGTTGGATGGAAGCCATGAACGCCCAGATGAGGATGCCCTCTGGCTTTGCCATGATCCGGGAGGAGGATATCCCCCAGATGTGCCGGTGGGCAATGGCGGAGGCCAACCCGGTATATCCCGTGCCCGTGGTATGGGGTGAAACGCAGTTCCGGCACCTGTTTGAAACAGCCCGCCAAAACGGTTGACAAGGATTGAAAGCCCCAACCGACCCAGCCAATCAGAATAACGAAGCCAAGCAATCTTCCCCTCGCCCGTTGCGCCATGGAATGGCGCAATGAGTGGGGTGCAGGGGGATCATCCCCCTGCCGGGGCGTGGGGAAACGGAGGGAAGCGTGTGCCCGGTGGGCACAACGGCGAAGCCGTTAGCGACCCGAAGTTGTCAACCGAAGCAAGGGCTGGGCACGGTTAGTGCCCAGAACGCCGACTGAGGTTGCGGACGAGCCCCACCATCCCCCTCATCCCCTTTTACATGAAACAAGAGGTGAATACGCATGCATGATTTGATCGTCATTGGCGCAGGCCATGCAGGATGCGAGGCTGCGCTGGCGGCTGCCCGGATGGGCATTTCCACGCTGCTGATGACGCTGGATATCGGTTCCGTGGCGCTGATGCCATGCAATCCGGCCATTGGCGGCACGGGCAAGGGACATTTGGTGCGGGAAGTGGACGCGCTGGGTGGTCAGATGGGTCTGGCGATCGACCGCACGTTCCTGCAAAGCCGCATGCTGAACCGGGGCAAAGGCCCGGCGGTGCACAGTCTGCGGGCGCAGGCCGATAAGCGCCGCTACCATGAGGACATGCTGAAAACGCTGTTTGAGACCCCGAATCTGGAGGTGCGACAGGGTGAGGTAACCGAGCTGCTCACCGAAGGCTGTAAAATCAGCGGCGTGCGCACCATGACCGGAGAAACGCTGCCCTGCCGGGCGGTGATCATCTGTGGTGGCGTGTACCTGAAAAGCCGGATCATCATTGGTGATTACAGCCGCAACACCGGCCCCCAGGGCCTGTGCCGCGCAGAAGGCCTGTCTGGCTCGTTGGAAGCACTGGGCTTCCAGCTGCGCCGGTTCAAGACCGGCACCCCCGCCCGGGTGGATGTGCGCAGCATCGACTTTGAGAAAATGGAGCCCCAGCCCGGCGATGATCCCATCGTGCCCTTTTCCTTCCTGACGGTGGCCCGGCAGCCGGATATCGGTGTCCGGTATCCCATGGAAAATCGCTGCATGTGCTACCTGACCTATACCAATCAGGAGACCCACCGCATCATCCAGGAGAACATGCACCTGAGCCCCATGTTCCGGGGCGATATCAAGGGCACCGGCGCCCGCTACTGCCCCAGCATTGAGGACAAGGTGCGCCGTTTTGCCGACAAGGACCGCCACCAGCTGTTCCTTGAGCCGGAAGGGCTGGACAGCCCTGAGTGGTATGTGCAGGGCATGTCCTCCTCCCTGCCGGAGCATGTGCAGTGGGCCATGTACCGCACGGTACCCGGCTTGGAGCGGGCCATCCTGACCCGTCTGGCCTATGCCATCGAATACGACTGCATCGATGCCACCGAACTGAACCTGACGCTGGGTTCCAAGCGGATCCCCGGGCTGTATTTTGCCGGGCAGGTCAATGGCACTTCCGGCTACGAGGAAGCTGCTGCCCAAGGCATTCTGGCGGGCATCAACGCCGCCTGCTGGCTGCAGGAGAAGGAGCCCCTGATCATCACACGGGATATGGGCTATATCGGCGTGATGGTGGACGACCTGTGCACCAAGGGTACCGACGAACCCTACCGCATGATGACCAGCCGTTCCGAGTACCGGCTGCTGCTTCGGCAGGATAACGCCGATCTGCGCCTGACAGCCCTCAGCCACGCCCGGGGGCTGGCAGATGACCGGCGCATGGCACTGGTGGAAAACAAGCGCACCCAGACCGATACGCTGCTTTCCAAGCTGCATACCAGCAAGATCCCCGCTTCCCCGGAACGCAGCCAGTGGCTCACCGCCCACAACCAGCCGGAGACCACCGCCACCCTCACCGCCGAAGACCTGCTTCGCCGCCCGGATGTGACGCTGGATTCCCTGAGCGTCCTTTGCCCGGAACTGAAGGATTTCCAGCCCGATGCCTGCCTGCAGGCAGAGCTGCATGTGAAGTATGACGGCTACCTGAAAAAACAGCAGGCGCAGGTGCAGCGCGCCCGGGCCATGGAGGACTGGCTCCTGCCCGAGGATATCGACTACGATGCCATCGAGAGCCTGCGCATCGAAGCCCGGCAGAAACTGAAACAGTACAAGCCCCGCAGCCTCAGTCAGGCTGGGCGCATCCCCGGCGTGAACCCTGCCGAGATCGCTGTGCTGATGGTGTGGCTGAAGCGGCGGCAGGGACAGTAGGGCAGGGGATGTGAGCAGGGGCTCATCCGCAACCTCAGTCGGCGTTCTGGGCACTAACCGTGCCCAGCGCTTGCTTCGGCCCGCGACTTCGGGTCGCTAACGGCTTTGCCGTTGTGTTCCGCAACCTCAATCTTCGTGCAGGCTACTGCCGTAGCCTACACTCGTTTCGGCCCGCGACTTCGGGGCGTTTTGCGCTTCGCCGTTGTGTTCCGCAACCTCAATCTTCGTGCAGGCTACTGCCGTAGCCCACACTCGTTTCGGCCCGCGACTTCGGGGCGTTTTGCGCTTCGCCGTTGTGTTCCGCAACCTCAATCTTCGTGCAGGCTACTGCCGTAGCCCACACTCGTTTCGGCCCGCGACTTCGGGTCGTTTTGCGCTTCGCGCAAGTGTTCCGCAACCTCAGTCGGCGTTCTGGGCACTAACCGTGCCCAGCCCTTGCTTCGGTTGACGACTTCAGGTCGCTAATGCCTTCGGCATTGTGCCCACTGGGCACGCGCTTCCTTCCGTCGCCACTGGGCACACACTTCCCTCCGTCGCCACTGGGCACGCGCTT
>SVGQ01000021.1 GCA_015056245.1 Clostridiales bacterium
AGATGAGCCAGCTCCTGCTCAAACAGCCGCTCCCACACCTGCTTCACATGGGCGACAGTTTCCGTTTCCATGCAGCTGTAGTACAGGTAGCACTCGGTAAACTGGTGCATCAGCAGGTTTTCCAACCAGGTGCAGTTCACATCCATCAGGCTGCCGTAGTGGGATACATGCTGCTCCTCTACCAGCCCGATTTCCCGGTACAGGGCGCGGCCTGTGTCGTTGGGGTAGGCGGCGCACACGTTCATGTAGTAGTTCATGGTCTGCTGCTCGGCAGCGGTGATGATGCCCACGCACAGCTTGGTCTGCAGATCAGCGGTTTTGGCATTGATGGGCTTCTTGATGGAATCAAAGGGGTGGCGATGATGGGCGATGGTGGGCCGTCCGGGCATGATCTCCGTATAGCCGCCCACAAGGCTTTCGGCCCGCTGCCCATTTTCGGATTCCATCATGTCCGCGTAGCGGTACAGGTGGTCGAAATCCTCCAACAGGGCAAAATCCAGCGCAGCCTTTACATAGGGATCCGGTTCCTGCTTTGCCAGCTGGGCGGTCAGATCCACAGCCAGCTGTTCGTAACCGATGGTGTGCTCCAGCAGGGTTTCATCGGCGGGCTTCAGAGCCGCTATCAGTTTCTGCTGCTGTTGCTCGCTGCGGCGCAACATGGCGATGGCCCGGCGCACATCCCCGTTGGGACAGTTGCGGCTCAGCTGATGGCTGAACCACACGTTTTCAAATTCTGTGCCGTTCATCAGGATCACCCGGGTTCGGGTATAGGGATCCACGGTGTGTTTGTCATAGCTCATGGGGGTCATGTCCCGCCAGTCCATCAGACAGCTTTCCAGCTTGGGTGCGTGTTGATCAAAAGGGTTCATGGCTCTGCCTCCTTGGTTGAAGATGCTTCGCCGTTAGTATGCGCATATGCGGATTCCCTATTCCCGGCAGGAAATACGCTGGCTGGGGGCGAATGTAGTTGTTTGACTGACAATCAAAACACAGCGGCAATCGCTGTTTTATATGGGAAAGGAGCCATAAAGAATGATCGTTCTGGAATATGAAGGCGCTTTGATGGAGATTGCAGAGCTGGGCGCGGAGATGCGCCGTTTTCGCAGCAAGGATGGGGTGGAGCGCATCTGGTGCGGTGATCCCGCTGTGTGGAAGAGCACGGCCCCGGTGCTGTTTCCCACCATCAACCTGCTCAAGGATGGCGTGGTGACCATTGACGGCGTCAAATGCGCGGTGCCTAAGCATGGATTTGCCAAGTATCAGGTGTTTGAGGTGACCGATCAGGGCGAGGATTATGTGACCCTGACCCTCAGCGAGAATGCCGAGACCAAAGCGGTCTACCCCTTTGATTTTGCCCTGAGTGTAACCCACCGCTTCACCGAGGGCGGCTTTGAGACCCGCTATGTGGTGGAGAACCACACGGGCCGCAAGATGCCCTTTGTCATCGGCGGTCATCCGGGCTTTACCTGCCCCATGGCGGAGGGTGAGCAGTTCACCGACTATGTGCTGCGCTTTGCCAAGGAAGAGGAAGGCCGTCATCTGCTGAACACCCCTGAGCACTACATGGGCGAGGAATCGGTGGTGGATCTGGGCGCGGATCATCGTACCCTGACCCTGCGCTATGAGGACTTTGACCGGCTGGATACCTATGTGTTCGCAGGCCTGAACAGCCGCAGTGTGGAGCTGGTGCACCGGGAGCATGGACACGGCATCCGGGTGGATTTCCCGGAGATGGAGGTGCTGGCCGTATGGACCATGCCGGGCAAGCGTGCGCCCTATCTGTGCATCGAACCTTGGCAGGGCCTGCCGCCCATGGCGGATGAAACCGGACGCTTTGAGGACAAGCCCTACCATATCACCTTGGGCGCAGGAGAGTGCTACACCTGCGGCTACCGAATGGAGGTCATCTGATGGCGGTGATCGGCATTGGCTTGTATGTGACCGGCAGCATGGAGGCGGTCAGGCTCTATTGCGACGCTTTTCATATGGAGCTGGGCTACCATGTGCTGCGTCAGGATGGCAAGGGCTACTATCATTCGGAACTGATGAAGGATGGCGAACCTGCCCTCAGTGTGGTGGAGGCGGAAAACCATCCGGGAGATAACCCGGTGCAGCTGGGCTTCACTTTTGACAGCCGGGCTGCCTTGGAACGTGCATACCAGTTGCTCGCGGATGGCGGCGCAGTGGAGATGCCGCCCCAAACCCTGCCGTGGAGCCCGTGGGCGGCCTGCCTGCGGGACCGTTTCGGCGTGCGTTGGTTTTTGAGTCTGCCCCAGCATCAGCCGGGGGAGGATTTTGTGCCGGAGGTATAGGCCTGCGCTGGCTGATACCGCTGCTGTAATAACCCATAGAAAGGGCGGGATGACGTATGCTGCTGGGCGTGGGTCTGTATGTAACGGGCAGTATCGAAGCGGTCAGGCTGTACTGCGATGCCTTCGGCATGGAGCTGCGCTACCCTGTGCTGTTGAAGGACGGCAGCGGCTATTATCACTCCGAGTTGTATAAGGACGGTAAGGAAGTCTGCAATGTGATCGAAGCAGAGCACACCGCGGGCCCCAACCCGGTACAGCTGTATTTCGTTTTTCAGACCCGTCAGGAATTGGAGCGGGCCTTTGAATTGCTCTCTCAGGGCGGCATGGTGGAAATGCCGCCCCAGCCCCTGCCGTGGAGCCCATGGGCTGCCAATGTGCGGGATCGCTTCGGTGTGCGGTGGTACCTGACGCTGCCCCAGCATTATCCCGGGCCAGATTTTGTGCCGGAGAGATGAGCGCTCAAGGGGTAAACCATGAACATCCTGATTGAAAAGGAGATAAACCCAACATGAGCGACCACGGATTTGAATTGAATGAACGGATGGAAGAACTGACGCAGCGGCTGGAAGAAGCTGCTGAGGAAGCTTGTCAGGATGCGGCAGAGAATGTGATTGATGACTTGCTGGAAGACCGGCTGGACGATGCGGTGCGCGATGCCTTGCAGGAAGTACTGCCGGAAGCGGTGGGGGAATGCCTTGCCGGGTACGAGTTCGTGTTGAAGGATGGCACGCTGGTGCGTCCCCGCCAGCGGCTCCGGGTGCTCAGCCCGGATGGCTCCAAGCTGCTGGAATGCTACGGCGGGTTGAAGGTGGATGGCAAATGCCTGCTGATCCAGACCCGCGTCAGTTGCTGGGAGACGATCGCAGCTTATTCTGACCGGGAAACAGCCATTGCCGCGTTGCAGCAGGTCTTGGCTGCCATGGAGGCAGAGGAGAAGCTGCTGAAACTGCCACCGGCATGAATCGGTGAAAATAGCAAAAACCCCAAGACACGGAGCGGATTCCGCGACTTGGGGTTTCAGACTGTCAAATAACCCAGGAGGTGTAGGAGGGCCGCAGCCCTCCTACTTTCAATCCGAAACCAGCGACATGTGTTGCGGCCCAAACCCAACCTTCAGTTTGTTTTGGGCTTCGGCACTGCGGGAGCGCTTCGCGCTGTCCTCGCGCCTCGGTTCGCTTCGCTCACCCTTCCGGTGGTTTCGGAACCCTTGCGCAGCAAGGGATTCCTATCGCCGTTTGCCGCCCGGGGGGCCGTAGGTTCCTAGGCAAACGGTGCAAAACTCGTCAAAAAAGTTGCCGAAGGCAATTTTTTGACGACCTAAAACCCCAAGACGCGGAGCGGATTCCGCGTCTTGGGGTTTGCTGTTCTCAGGCTTCCACGACCACCTGATGCTCATCTTTGAGCAATTTCTTGATGCTGGAGATGCGCACACAGAGGGTGAAGATCTTCATGGCGGTTTCCAGATCGCTCAGGCAGGGATAGGTGGGTGCAATACGGATGTTGCTGTCCTGCGGATCGTTGCCGTAGGGCCAGGTGGCGCCTGCGCCGGTCATGGTAACGCCGGCTTTTTTCGCCAGGGCAACGATGTCTTTGGCACAACCGGGCAGAGAATCGAACAGGATGAAGTAGCCGCCCAGCGGGCAGGTCCACTGACCGATGCCCAGCCCTTCCAGATCATCCTTGAGGATCTGTTCCACCGCCTCAAATTTGGGCCGGATGATGTCTGCGTGCTTGCGCATATGCTCTACCATGCCGTGGATATCTTTGAAGAAGCGCACGTGGCGCAGCTGGTTCACCTTGTCGTGACCGATGGTCTGGTGGCGCAGGTAGGTGAGGAAATCCTCCATGTTGTTGGGGCTGGTGGCGATGGCGGCAATGCCGCTGCCGGGGAAAGTGATCTTGGAGGTGGAAGCAAATTTGTATACCAGATCGGGGTTTCCAGCGCGCTTGCACTCTGCCAGAATCTCGATCAGGTGGTCCTGATGATGGTCGTAGAGATGATGCATACCGTAGGCATTGTCCCAGAAAATGCGGAAGTCGGGCGCGGCAGGCTCCAGACGGGCAAAGCGGCGCACGGTCTCATCGGAGTAGGAAATGCCCTGCGGATTGGAGTACTTGGGTACGCACCAGATGCCTTTGATGGTTTCATCCTCGCTGACCAGTTTTTCCACCAGATCCATATCCGGGCCTTCTGGAGTCATGGGCACAGGGATCATCTTGATGCCGAAGTATGCTGTGATGCTGAAATGCCGGTCATAGCCGGGCACGGGGCAGAGGAATTTGACCTCCGGCAGCTGGCACCAGGGCGTGTTGCCCATCACGCCGTGGGTCCATACCCGGCTGATGGTATCAAACATCACGTTCAGGGAGGAGTTGCCGTAGATGATGATATCCTTGGGATTGTTCTCCATCATATCGCCCAGCAGCTCACGGGCTTCCTGAATGCCGGTCAGCTGACCGTAGTTACGGCAGTCGGTGCCGTCCTCACAGGTCAGGTCGGAGGAGGAATCCAGCACATCCATCATGCCCATGGACAGGTCCAGCTGCTCCTGACAGGGCTTGCCGCGGCTCATATCCAGCTGCATGCCCAGCGCCTGCACCTTTTTGTATTGTACTTTCAGCTCCATCAGTTCGCCCTGGAGCTCACCAGCGGTCATTTCAATATAAGGCTTCATGTTTGTTCCCTCTCTGTTGCGTTGGGTGGACTGCCCGGCCTTGATGGGGCGGCTGGACAGCTTGTTCATTATACCAAACCCGTCCCTATTCCCACAATATGCAGTTGGTACGGGTTTTGTACTGGATTTTGATGGATCGCATGCAGTTGAATTGGTAAATTTCGCTTTACGAAACGGTTTGGTTGTGGTATTCTGATGCTATAGAAAAGACTTGACCGTTTGGACAGAACCCGTGGACAGGTCGAATGAAAGAAGGAAAAAGAAATGAAAAAGAAATGTTTGGTGCTGTTGTGTTTGTTGATGATCCTGTGTATGCTGCCTCTGGGCGGCATGGCAATCCGTTATGGCAGCGTGGTGCGGATTACCAACGGCAATGCTGTGAATGTGCGCAAGGGCCCCGGTACAGGTTACGGCGTACTGGGCGAGGCTCAGCCGCAGAACCTGTATGTTCATCTGGGTTCTTCCGGCGACTGGGAATGTATCCTTTATCAGGGCGAGGAAGGCTATGTTTCCGCCAGCCGTGTAACGGTGGAAGAAGGCCTCGTGCCTGACCAGTACGGCTATGGCAGCTATGTGGATGCCATCGTCCGGGTCACCCATGGCAACGCGCTGAATGTGCGCAAGGGCCCCGGCAAAAAATATGGTTCTATCGGACAGGCCAAGCCCGGCACCACCTGGGAATACCTGGGCATGGACGACGGTTGGAATATCATTGCCTACAATGATCAGGTCGGCTATATTGCCGCCAACCGCACCGAAGTGGAAGCGGTCTCTAGCCCCACGCCCACGGCATCCAGCAGCGATTGCGAATATTGCAACGGCACGGGCAAGCTGACCATTCTGGAGCTGAACATGAAAATTGAATGTGCCTTCTGTGATGGCACTGGGAAACAGTAATCACAGGCAGTGGTCGTAAAGGGATTCATCCAGAATCCTACAGGAGGATTTTTCATTGATTCGCGCAGTATTCTTTGATCTGGACGGAACGCTGCTGAACAACCAAAAACAAATCCCTGTTTCTGCCCGGCAGGCAATTTTGCGCTGCCGGGCGCTTGGCGTACGCACGTATGTCGTTACCGCTCGCTCGCCCCGGCTGCATGTAACACTGGGGTGGACGGAGGATGATTTTGCGCTGTTTGACGGAGCCGTTCATTCCAATGGGGCCTGCATCAAGCTGGGAGATACGCTGCAATACTGCTTCATTGCTCCGGAGGCGGTTCGGCATTGCTTGCGGGAGGTGTCCAGCACCGAAGGAGCGGAGATGTCTCTGCATCTGCCAAAGGACGGGCATGCATTCACCTTCCCGCATGGGGATGAACGTCTTGCCCATTGGCAGGTACCACCGGAGAAGCTGCGTCCCATCGATGAAGAAACCATTCGAAATACCCTGAAGATCCTGATTTTCCATGGTGATCTGGTGGATGACCGCCCGCCTTTGCCCGAAGCGTTGAGCATTCGCCTGCAGGGAACCTGCGCCGGTCTTGCCCGGGTAATTGTGACCGATCAGGGGCGAACCATCCAACTGGTGCCGCAGGAAGCGGGCAAGCTGGCGGCGGTGGAGCGCATCCAGCAGCAGTTGGGGCTTGCTGAGGACGAGATCTCCGTATTTGGCGATGACTTGAACGATCTGGAAATGATCGCTCGCTATCCCCGCAGCGTAGCCATGGGCAACGCCGTGGGCGCAGTGAAAGCGGCAGCCGGGTATGTGACGGCTTCCAATGAGGAAGATGGCATCGCCAAAGGGCTTGCGTGGCTGATGGAAGAAGCGCGCCTCTGATCAGCATTGTTTTGTTCTCTCGTTGTATTTCTCAAACCCTCTCCCAACGAACCCATTGACAATTCACGCGCGCCTGTGCTATCATCCAAACCGTAAACTGAATACCCTCCCCAAAGACTATGACGAAGACGGCCGAAACGGACGCTTTCAGAGAGCCGGTGGTTGGTGTAAACCGGCAGCCAATGTTTCAAGTGCCCATCCCTTCCGAGTTGAAAGTCTGAAATTTCAGCAGAGTAAGGCTTTCCGTGAGGCTGCGTGAATGCACAGGGTTTGACAGAACCCGATGAGTGGCAGTGAAAACTGCAATTTGAGTGGTACCGCGGATGTAATAACACCCGTCTCAAAGAAAGAATCTTTGGGATGGGTTTTTCGTTTGCAAAAGCAAACAAGGAGGTATACCCCATGAACCAGGCCGGACAGCAAATTCAGGAGATCGCCCTTCGTATTCGAGAGATGCGCAACATCATGGGCTATTCCACGGAAGAAATGTCCCTGCGCACGCAGGTGAGCGAAGCTACCTATACCGAATATGAAACGGGATTGGTGGATCTGCCCTTCTCTTTCATCCACAAGTGCGCCCTTGCCTTCGGCATCGAACTGACCGATCTGCTGGAAGGCTACAGCGCCAACCTGAGCAACTATACCGTTACCCGTAAGGATCGTGGTATCACCACCGCCAAGGAGCGGGGTATCCGCATCCAGAATCTGGCCCCCATGTTCCGTCAGAAGATCGCCGAGCCCTACTGGGTGCGCTACGACTACCTGCCCGAGCAGCAGGATAAGCCCATCCAGCTGGCCACCCACGCCGGTCAGGAGTTTGACCTGATCCTGAAAGGCTCCCTGAAGGTGCAGATCGGCGAGCAGGTAGAGATCCTCCACGAGGGTGACAGCATCTACTACGACTCCGCCACGCCCCACGGCATGATCGCTGTGGAGGGAGAGGAATGCTTGTTTTTGGCCATGGTGCTCAATGGTAAGAGCAACGTGGCTCCCGAAATTCAGGAAAAGCATGCCCCGATATCCGAAACCGATCCTGAACTGTGCTGCAAGAAGTTCATCAATGCGGTGGAGGATGAGAACGGTTCTCTGGTATCCATCGACTTTACCAACGAGGATCAGTTCAACTTCGGCTTTGATATCGTGGATGCCGTGGCCCGCAAGGATCCCGAAAAGCTGGCTATGCTGCATGTGTCCCGGGAGAAGCAGGAGCGCCGCTTCACCTTCAAGGATATGAAGGATCTTTCCAACCAGGCTGCCAACTACCTGACCTCTTTGGGCGTGCGCAAGGGAGACCGGGTTATGCTGGTATTGAAGCGTCACTGGCAGTTCTGGCCTGCCATGACCGCCCTGTGCAAGCTGGGTGCCATCGCCATCCCTGCCACCAACCAGCTGCTGGCCCACGATTTTGAATACCGTTTCCAGGCTGCTGGTGTCAGCGCCATCCTGTGCACGGCTGACGGTGATGTGGCCCATCAGGTGGATCTGGCGCAGCAAACCAGCCCCACCCTCAAAACTAAGATTCTTGTGGGCGGCAAGCGGGATGGCTGGAACGACTTCGACAGCGAATTCAGCCTGTTCAGCCGCCGCTATCTGCGCACGGAGGAAACGCCCTGCGGCGATGATCCCATGCTGATGTTCTTCACCTCCGGCACCACCGGCTATCCCAAGATCGCCACCCACAGCTTCAAGTATCCGCTGGGCCACTACATCACCGCCAAGTACTGGCACTGTGTGCATCGTGACGGCCTGCACTTCACCATCTCCGATACCGGCTGGGGCAAAGCGCTCTGGGGCAAGTATTACGGTCAGTGGCTGTGTGAAGGCGGCGTGTTCACTTACGACTTCGACCGCTTCGATGCGGCGGACATCCTGCCCATGTTCGGCAAGCACAAGATCACCACTTTCTGTGCGCCGCCTACCATGTACCGCATGATGATCAAGCAGGATCTGACCAAGTACGACTTCTCCAGCGTGGTGCGTGCCACCACCGCCGGCGAGGCCCTGAACCCCGAAGTGTACTATCAGTTCGAAAAGCAGACTGGTCTGCAGCTGATCGAAGGCTTTGGTCAGACTGAAACCACCCTGTCCATCGCCAATCTGGTGGGCCATGCCCATAAGGTGGGCTCCATGGGCAAAGCCAGCCCCCTGTATGATATCCAGCTGCTGGATCCCGACGGCAACCCCGTCACCCCCGGTCAGGCTGGCGAGATCTGCATCAAAACCAGCGACAAGGTTCCCTGCGGCTTGTTCCTAGGCTACTACCGGGACGAAGAAAAGACGGCTGCCGTGCTGCATGACGGCTGGTATCATACCGGCGATGTGGCTTGGAAGGACGAGCAGGGCTACTTCTGGTACGTCAGCCGCGTGGACGATGTGATCAAGTCCTCCGGCTACCGCATCGGGCCGTTCGAGATCGAGAGCGTCATCATGGAGCTGCCCTATGTGCTGGAATGCGGCGTCACCGGCGCGCCGGATGAAGTGCGCGGTCAGGTGGTCAAGGCCTGCATCGTGCTCACCAAGGACACCGAGGGCACCGATGAACTGAAGAAGGACATTCAGAACTACGTTAAGCAGCACACCGCCCCCTACAAGTACCCCCGTATCGTGGAGTTCCGGGACGAGCTGCCCAAGACCATCTCCGGCAAGATCCAGCGCAATAAGCTGTAAACGGTAATACGAATAACTTGGGAGGCTTTCCATGATGAAGGGAAGCCTCCCAAGTCCCAATTGATCACCTTTCTGTCATTTTGTTTGTATCTGTGATTTACCTCCTTGTTACTGTCTGGAACCAACACGGCGAAGTGATGTTGAAGATGCTGCAGAAGCCGTTGTCAACCGTCGACCCGTGTGATATTGACCGGCATCATGTTTATAATGCGAGGTGACTGTTGTGCGTAAATCTTATGTTACTTCCATGCCGAACCATATCGGAGCATTTTTGAAAGCCAGCGAGTGTTTTTCCGCATTGGGTGTAAATATTATTCGCGTCAGCTATAATAAAGCGGTTGACTCACATATGCTGTTTGTTGATGCGGAGGGCACCGAAGAACAACTGCGAAAAGCGGATGTTGAGCTTGAAAAGATTGGCTATCTGCACAACAACACAGCCAAGACCAGTGTTGTGCTGGTAGAATTCTGCCTGCTGGATGTGCCCGGCAGCGTAACCAATGTTCTCCGGCTGATCAATGATTTCCGAATCAACATCTCCTATATCAGTTCGCAGGAGAATGGAACGGATGTTCAGTATTTCAAAATGGGTTTGTATGTGGACGACCCGGAGCATATCGCTGCTTTTCTGAACGAAGCAGAAAAAATCTGCAAGGTAAGGGTAATCGACTACAACCGTTCCGAAAAGATCTATGACAACAGCATCTTCTATACTTCTTATGTAACCAGTCTTGCACAAACCATGAGTTTGCCAGAGGATGTGCAGCAGGAGCTTTTGGTGCAAGTCAATCTGGCCATGCAGACATTGGATGAACATGGTCTGTCTCCCTACAGAACCTTTGACAGCATCAGCAAGTTTGCCGAACTGTTGGGGGCTTCCAGAGGCGAGGCGTTTGTGCCCAGAATCAGTACGCATAAGGTGACAGATCAAACAGAAATCATCTTGATTGAACCTCCCTGTGGCAGCAACACGATCATTATCAAAAGCAAACAAAAGATTCTGTTTGTTGACAGTGGTTATGCCTGTTACCAGAGCGAAATGCATCAGGTGTTCAGAAGATTGGTGCCTGCATTTGATGAAATGCACAAAACCATTCTTATCACTCATGCAGACGTGGATCATTGTGGATTGCTGCCAATGTTTGATGAGATTATTACCAGTCCGAGAACAGCTGATTGCTTGAAAAGGGAATACAATAAACAGGATGGATACCGGGAGCAGAATCCCTTGCATAAGCCATATATCAATATTTGTAAGATTCTCACATCTTACAAGGCGGTTCATCCGGATAAGCTCCACGTCCAATGGCAAGAGATCGAGACGCTTCATGCCCCGTTGACACCTATTGGTTACTTCGATTTTGAAGAACTACATTTTGAAGTGTATGAAGGAAAGGGAGGGCATCTGCCCGGAGAAGTTGTTTTGATTGACTATGAACATCATCTGACTTTTACGGGTGATATTTATGTGAACATCCACGGCCTGACGCCGGAACAGGCTGCTTACAATCAATATGCTCCCATCCTGATGACCTCTGTTGATAGTAATCCGAAGCTGTGTGCAGAAGAACGAAAGGCTGTTATGCAAAGACTGGGCGTAGGACAGTGGCAGATTTTTGGCGCTCATGGATTTAGGAAAGATTATGTGGTGAATACATAAGCCAAACCATACAGCAGAAGGCAGCATCATCAGGTGCTGTCTTCGTTGGTTGAACACAGTTTGTGTCGCATCAGCTTTCCGACGCATTTTCCTTGACTTTTTCCCAAATAAAGTGGTATATTCTTCATCGTGAGAAAAGCATCGGATCCCGTCGCTTTTCCACGATTTTCATTTTAGGAGGACTCATTGTATGAAGGCTACCAAGAAGTACATCGCTGAGTTCATTGGTACTCTCACTCTGGTTACCCTTGGCTGCGGCACCGCTATGCTGGTGGGCTGCAATGCTGCTGCTGGTTCCGGCTACCTGCTGACCGCTCTGGCTTTCGGTCTGGTGATCGTGGGCATGGCTTACTGCGTTGGCAACATCTCTGGTTGCCATATCAACCCTGCTGTTTCTCTGGGCGTGCTGATGAGCAAGGGCATGTCCGTGAAGGATTTCATCGGCTATGTAATCGCCCAGTGCCTGGGCGCTCTGGCTGGTGCCGGCCTGCTGGCTGCCATCTTTGGTCTGGGCGGCGTGGTTGACATGACCGGCGGCTTCGGCTCCAACGGTCTGGCTGGCGTAGGCGGCAATGCCATCGCCGGTCTGCTGGTGGAAATCGTGCTGACCTTCTTCTTCGTGCTGGTTATTCTGGGCGTCACCTCCAAGAAGGCCGGCCATGGTTCCTTCGCTGGCGTTGTGATTGGCTTCACTCTGGTTCTGGTGCACATTCTGGGCATCGGCCTCACCGGCACCTCCGTCAACCCCGCCCGCAGCTTTGGCCCCGCTCTGGTGGCTCTGTTCACCGGCAACGCCGCTCCCATCGCCTGCCTGTGGGTATTCATCGTTGGCCCCTTCGTTGGCGCTGCTCTGGCTGCCATCGTGTACAACTTCCTGGAGAAGGATGCCTAATTGGCTGACTGACCCTGTTGCGCCCCGCCCTCTGTTCCAAGAGGACGGGGCGTTTTGCGTTGCAGCAGGTTTTGGTCTTTGCTATAATGGAGCAAGGAAGTGCCAGCGGTGCAACATGACGCTGGGAAAGGAGCAAAACAATGGAATTTCAGGATAAAGTAGTGGTGGTCACCGGCGGTGTGCAGGGCATTGGCAAGTGCATCTGCGATATGTTCCGGCAGGCAGGGGCCAAGGTGTGCATCATCGATGTGCAGGAGAACGACTATTTTACCGGTGATCTGGCGGATAAGGCCACGCTGGAAGCCTTTGCAGCCAAGGTGATCGCCGATCACGGACGGGTGGACTGTCTGATCAACAACGCGGCTCCGCTGTTCAAGGGCATTGACCAGTGCAGCTATGAGGAGTTTGAGTACGCCCAGCGGGTGGGTGTGACCGCGCCCTTCTACCTGACCAAGCTGTTCCAGCCATACTTTGCCAAGGGGGCCAGCATCGTCAATATTTCCTCCAGCCGGGACCGGATGAGCCAGCCCCAGTCGGAAAGCTACACCGCAGCCAAGGGCGGCATTCACGCGCTGACCCACGGACTGGCGGTCAGTCTGGCAGGCCGGGTACGGGTCAATTCCATCTCCCCGGGCTGGATCGATAATGACTACATTGTTTATGAGGGCCCGGATGCCGCCCAGCAGCCTGCCGGGCGGGTGGGCGATCCCCGGGACATCGGGCACATGGTGCTGTTTCTCTGTTCGGAGAAGGCGGGTTTCATCACGGGGGAGAATATCTGCATCGATGGCGGCATGACCCGGCTGATGGTGTACCATGGCGACCATGGCTGGACGCTGAATGAAGGGGAGAGCTGAGATGAAACGCGCGCTTTATGTGCTGTGGCAGTGCACATGGGGGATCCTGCAGACTTTGCTGGGCTTGATCCACTTTCTGATTTATTGGCGCTGTCCCCATTTCTGGTATCATGGCGCAGTGGTGACCCAATGGGCCAATAAAGCCAGTGTGTCGCTGGGGCTGTTTGTATTCGTGACGGACGATCTGCCCTACTATGACCGGGTGGCGGATACCATGACCCGCCCTGAACTGGCACGCAGATTGCTGGTGCATGAGTATGGTCACACCATCCAGTCGCTGCTGCTGGGGCCGCTGTATCTGCTGGTCATGGGCGTGCCCAGCATGGTATGGGGCTTCTGGCCAGCCTTGAGCCGCAAGCGCAGGGATAAACAATTGTCCTATTTTGCTTTCTTTACGGAGCGCTGGGCCAATGCTTTGGGCGAGGCAGTCACAGGCGAGGAGTCTATGGGACAGATGGTGATCGATTAAGGTCTTTCATCCTTATGCCACAAGGTCTTTATAGCGATGCGTCAAAAAAGGTGGATCGGTACAAAAACTGCATATCCAGCGAAAAATAAAGCAGGCAAGCAAACAGATTTGTTCTGAAAATGCTTTCCTGCTTTTGTGCTTGCTTGCCCTCGCTGGCTATGATATAATTTTATAAAACAATGTAACACAACGACATGAGGATTCGCAAGATGAACCGGTTTGAAGATGTTGTCAGGCGGATGGATATTTCGACCATTTCAGGGGACTTCGTCAGCCCGTATACCTTTCAGGAACGGGATTTCTTCGTGTGCGAATATGCCTTGGCAGATGGCAAACGCCTCTACTCACAGGGCGGTCTGGCATCTGCTTTTGGTCTGGAGATTCCCCAGCAGCTGGATGCGTTGGCACAAGCCAGTAAGGAATGGCCGATTACAGCGGAATACCAGCAGGCTACGGAAGTGTTCTTCAGCAATCTGAGAGAGCAGGCAGTCCAGATGAATGGCGCGCCCTCCCTGTTTGAAATGCGGATGTCTGCGGATGGTATGGAAAGCTGGATCTGCCTGAGCAGCGCGGCAGCCTTCCGGGATGGGGAGCGCACCTTGCAGCTGCGCCTGATGCGGGTGGATAATGAGAAGCGGGAACTGGCCCGGCTGGTGGACCGTTCCGAGACCGACCCCCTGACCCATGCCCTGAACCGAAACGGCCTCATCCATGCCATGGGAGAGCTGGCAGCCAATGGTCAGACCTATGCCTTTTTGATGCTTGATATCGACGGTTTCAAGCGTTTTAATGATACCTATGGTCATCTGGCGGGGGACGCCTTGCTGACCCGGATCTCCGATCAGCTGGCGGCAGGTCTGCAGCCGGAGGATCTGATTGCCCGTATAGGCGGCGATGAATTTATCATCTGTCTGTACAACGCGGAGGAAAACCAGTCCATCCAGCGCACGGTGCGCCATGTGCACAAAGCGGTGCTGGAGGATTCCCCTGAGGGCTTGCAGCTCAGCGTCAGCATGGGCGTTGCCCTCAGCCCCAAGGATGGCACCACCTTTGAGGAACTGTACCACAAAGCGGATATTGCCATGTACTGCGCCAAGCGCAGAGGCGGCGACAGTTATCTGTTCTATGAGGCCGATATGGTCATGCCTGATCCGGACGAGGTGGAAAGCCGTCCGGAGATCTGCCAGCAGCATATGCTGATCCGTTATTGCCCGGAAACCGATACGTTCCAGTACCCGCCGGAGCTGCGGGATGTGTTCCAGGTCAGCTTTGAGGGACGCAGCCTGTGGGATGTACTGGCACAGGAGCACATTGCCCGCAGCGATACCATCCAGCGGCTTCAGGCCGATTTTCAGCGCATGTGCAGCTGTGCCGGAGTGGACTTCTCCGAGTATCTTTTGAAAAACGCCACGGGTATGTGGCGTTGGTTCAGGATCGGCTTCATTTCTGCCGGGGCGGGCAAGGAACTGTCCATCACCCTGACGGATGTGAACGACGAACTGCATAGCGCGCGCCAGATGCGGCATCTGTCCGAGTTTGACGAACTGACCGGCCTGCTCAGCCACAGCGCCTTTGTGCAGCATGCGGAAAAAATCCTCAGCGCAGACCCGCAGGGACAGCAAAACGGCGAATATGCTGTAGTTTATTTCGATATTTTGCGGTTTAAAGCCATCAATGACCGTTTTGGTGTCAGCGAGGGAGACCGCTTGCTCACCTATATCGCCAATGGACTTGCCTCCCATATTACCCAAGGGGAAGCAGCCTGTCGTTTGGCAGCGGATCAGTTTGCCCTGCTGCTTCACCGCAGTGGAGAGAAATTGCAATCCTTCGTGACCAACTACCTCAAAGCGGTGGAAAGCTACGACCTGAGCTTTGAGATCGTCAGCAATGTGGGTATCTATACCGTCACTGAGCTGGGTTTGTCCGTGGATGCCATGCTGGATCGCGCCATTCTGGCTCAGTCCACCATCAAGGGCAGCTATGTGACCAAGTACAATTACTACTCCGAAGAATTGCGCAGCGCCATGCTTGGTGAGCAGGAAATCGTGGGTATGATGAACGCTGCTTTGGCAGAGCGTCAGTTTGTGGTGTACTATCAGCCCCAGTACGATCATTCCACCGGCGAGCTCATCGGCGCGGAGGCTTTGGTGCGCTGGCTCCATCCCGAGCATGGCCTGATTTCTCCCGGCGTGTTCATTCCCATCTTCGAGAAAAACGGCTTCATCACCCGGCTGGACTTCTTTGTATTCGATCAGGTGTGCCGCTTCCAGCGCATGTGTCTGGATCAGGGCCGCAAAACCGTGCCCATCTCCGTCAACCTGACCCGCTACGATATTTACCAGCGGGACTTCATCGACCAGCTGGAGGCCATTCGCCAGCGGCACAATGTGCCGGTGGAACTGACCTGCATCGAGATCACCGAAACCGCTGTGGTGGGAGATAACCTGCACGCTTCCAAGATTATCGAGCAGCTGCACCAGAAGGGCTATGTCATCGAAATGGATGACTTTGGCAGCGGCTATTCCTCCCTGAACGTGCTCAAGGATATCGATCTGGATATCCTCAAGCTGGATATGCGCTTCCTGACCACCGCCATGGCGACCAATCGCAGCGGCACCATTCTCAGCTCCATCGTACGCATGGCGAAGTGGCTCAGCCTGCCGGTGATTGCCGAGGGCGTGGAAAGCATGCAGCAGGCCGATTACCTCAAGAGCATCGGCTGCAACTACATTCAGGGCTTCCTCTACGCCCGTCCCATGCCGGAGGGGGATTTTACCACCCTGCTGAACCGTTCCACTGTGGGCGAGACCCGTCCCTCCATGCGCCTGATCGAAACCCTCAGCGCGGATGATTTCTGGAATCCGGAGTCTCAGGAAACGCTGATTTTCAGTAACTATGTGGGGGGCGCCTCCATCTTCGACTATCACGGAGGACGGGTGGAGGTACTGCGGGTGAATCCCAAGTACCTGCACGAGATTGAGAACTGCATCAACGAGCAGGAACTGATGGCCCGGGATGCCCTCACCCTCTTTGACGATGCCAACCGCCAGCTGTATATTGATATGCTGGAGCGGGCCATCAACTCCGGCGAGGAGGAAGAGTGTGAAACCTGGCGCACCTACACCGGCTGCCCCTGTGAGCGCATCTGTGTGCGCAGCTCCGTGCGGGTGATCGGTCGCAGCAAGGATAACTACCTCTTCTATGAGCTGATCCGCAATATCACCCGGGAGAAGGAAGCTCTGGCTGAGGTCGCTCATCGGGAGACCCTGTTCCGGGCTGCCAGCGAACAGGTGAATATCTACTACTGGGAATATGATGTGGCTACCCGGGAGATGCGTCCCTGCTTCCGCTGCAAGCGGGATCTGGGCCTGCCGGAACTGGTGACCAACTATCCGGAACCCGCCATCGAGATGGGCATCTTCCCGCAGGATGTGGCGGACCAGTACCGGGAAATGCACCGCCAGATCGAGGCCGGTGCCAAGGAACTGGAAGCCATTCTGCCCCTGACTGCAGCCCGGGTCATGTTCCGGGTAAGGTACACCACAGAGTTTGATAAGGACGGCAAGCCGGTGAAAGCTTATGGCTCGGCTGTGCCGGTGTAGTTCTTCAGGAATGGGAATAATCGGTTTGCAGGCTCAGCCCACATCCGGCAGGGGAGACAGAGGGAAGTGTGCGCCTGGTGGGCATTTGCGCAAAGCAGAAAAAGCCCCGCACTCGCGGGCCGAAATGAGCGCGGGCTACGGCAGTAGCCTGTTCAGCAATTGAGGTTGCAGAAATCATCCCCTGCCCCGCACTTTTTCAACAATCTAACAGGGACTGTTGCAGATTGAGCAACAGTCCCTGTTTTCATGTTTACTACACACAAAGATATTCCACCTGCCGCGCTTCGTATCCCTCCGGCGGGCTCAGTTTGTCCAGCATGCGCCCAATGGCGGCTTCCGACACTACGGCGGTACGGCTCTGGTTGCGGCGCAACTGTTCCTGCCACGGGGTTTCCAGATACACGATGCGCACCGATGCGCCGTAGCTTTCAAACAACTTTACCAGTCCCGCCCGGATGGAGAAGGTCAGGTTGGTGGCATTGTAGACAAAGGGTTGGTGGGCCCGCAGATATTCCCGGCAGCGTTCCTGTCCGGCTTGTACCACCGGGCCTTGCGGTTCGGTGGGGGAAATGTGCATCTCGTGGCGCAGCTCATCCAGACTGACCATGGGCATTTGGGGGCAGTTCTGGCTGATCCATGTATCCTTGCCGGTGCCAGGCAGGCCGCACAGCAGGATCACCTCGCCCCACGTGTTATCGAAAAGCGCTTGCTCGGGCCAGATGTTGCGCCCGGAAAGATACGCCCGTGCAGTATGGAGCGTGGCAAAGGGGCGGGGGCTGCGGAGGCAGTCCAGTTCTTCGGCAGCCAAGGCGCACAGTTCCACTTTTTCCACCCCTTGGGCGGTATCATCCGCAAGGCGGCCCAAGGTATCGGCTTTGGCAAGGGCACACAGCCGTTGCAGGGTGAAATCCGGCAGGAACAAGCCGTTGCTTGCCATTTTGCTCAGCCGAAGCTCCGGGTCGTCTCCTTCCAGCACCCGGGTAGGGATCATGTGGTAGCGCACCAGCCAGCAGATGGTTTCTCGCAGTTGCTGGGCTTCCGGGGTACCGCACAGGCCGCAGTCCACCCACAGATACCGGCGGGCCATTCGCGCTCCGGTCACCGCGTGATAGGGAGAAGTCCAGTTGCCATCATCCATTACCGTGCAGGGAATCTTGCCGATGTCATGCAAAAGCGCCGCCAGAAACAAAAGTTGCTGGTGCCGGGAGCTTTCAGCGTGGTATTCCGGCAGCTGAACCAGCTGTTCGCAAACCATGCGGGTGTGGCTCCACACATCGCCTTCTCCATGCCAGCTGGGATTTTGCTGGGTTTCTGCCATCTTGCGGGCAAAGGTGCCATAGCCGGTGGCGGTGATGGCTTCCCAACGGATGGGTTCCTCCGGTGAAACGGGCAGGGCTGCCAGCAGAGCATTCCATTCAGCGGTCATGAGGTTCCTCCTTGGGCAATTGGGGCAGGTACAGATCGCCGATGGGGCGGCACAGCTGATTGGGAATGATAGGCCGCTCCAGCCAGTGGCTCTGGGACTGTTCCACGGTTTGCAGGAAACTGCTGCGCACGAACTTGACCCGGCGGGTCACCTGCCCATCCTCTTCCACCTTCAGGTAAAGGCCTTCCATGGTACGGGCGGCGTCGGTTTCCCGTAGGGAACGCTCCACATCCTGGCCTTCTTTTTCGGTGGCGGCCCGCAGGTTGTCCAGATGGTTCTCCGTAATGTAGCAGGAGTCGCCCAGATAGCTCAGCACATCAGCGGCTTTGTGGAAGCAGCCCCGGGCCAATACCGGCACGGAGCAGACTGGCAGATCTTTGAGCATCTGGTGACGCCGGTCGGTGGAGAGAAACTGACCGCTTTCCCGGTCCAGAATATCAAACTCCATAAAGTAGTGGGGGAGCGCATCATAGAAGATGCTGTGCTTGGCGTACATCCATTCGCCGTACATCACGTAGCGGCAGCCCAGCACCTGCCAGAACGCCTCCCGGTGGATGCCTGCCCACTGCTTGAACAGCTGGTAGTGCTTCTCCCGGTAGCCGCCGGTCAGGTAATGTCCCCGGCTCTGGAGCAGCAGTTGCCCAGCAGGATCAAAGGATAGGGCAGAGTTGGCCCCATCGATTTTTTCTTCGATCACCAACGGCAGATCGGCGATCTCCGCAAAGGGAATCTGGGAGAGATCCTCATCGCCGGGCTGCAGGCGGGAGCCTTCGATGTGGGGCGTACGGGGGTATTTGATGATCCGATAGTCGTCCATAGGGGAATCCTTTCTTATTTCCATGCCATCATCAGCAGATGATTGGGCACGCCGTCAAAATGCAGGTTGGTGCAGTCTGCCTTGGCAAACAGGTCGGTCAGGATGGGTTTGGTCAGCAGATGGATGTGCTCCGGGTTGTCATCGGGCTTGGAGGGCACGCTGAGGATGATGCAGCGCCGGGCCAGCCGTACCGCTGCGCGGATGGCTTCCTCCACGTTGGGGATGTGCTCCAGTACCTCCAATAGGGTGACCACATCGAAGGTATCATCAGGCATCTCCCATGTGGTGATGTCCTGCTGCAAGGCTGTCAGGTGGGGATAGCCGCCCCGCTGTACATCGTTTAGCAGCTCCACCCGGTGGGCCAGCAGATCCAGCGAGGTAACGGGCACGCCGGGAAAGGCTTTCAGAAAGGGGAAGAGAAAGACGCCCCGCCCGCTGCCTACATCCAAAAGGGATTCCGGCTGCACACCGCTGAGCAGCCCCAGCACCCGCTTCACCCGGGGCAGGTCGTGGTGATCCTTGAAGCGGTAGAGCTTCATTTCAGCTTTGCGCCCGGCAGCAAGGATGGTCTGCTTTTCTTCTTCTGTCAGCTCTGCCAGTGGTTTGGAGGTCAGCTCTGCTGACAGCGCGGGCATGCCGGTGCGCAGGGATACGCCCCGCACCCACGCGCAAGCCAAAGGTGTGTCAAAACGGTCATTCGTGTCGTACATCGTCCGTCTCCTTTTCGGGAAGCATCCTTCCCTTTTTCCAGTGACCGGTCAGGTAGAATACCAGCCCGATCCAGAACGGGGTGAAACCAGCCAGCGCATCGCCCAGCCAGAATCCGAAATGTTTCATGTTCAGTACCAAGCCAAACAGCACCGACAGGCCGATGCGCAGCACAATGCCGTCCAGAATGGCAGTGACAAAGTTGATGCGGTGATTGCCGCTGCCGTTGATGAGGGCGTTCATGATAGCCCGGAGCGCGCTTCCGATGAACAGCAGCACCGCAATGGGAATATAGCGGGGAACCAGCTCCATTACCGCCGGATCGGTGGTGAAGATGCTGAAAATAGCCTGAGGGAAGAGAATGATCAGCCCGGAGAACACCGCCGCTACCGACAGGTTGATCACTGCCAGCGCCCGCAGAGTCTTGTTGACCCGGTGGAAATCGCCTGCCGCCAGATTCTGACCCACCACGGTGGAACCGGAGGTATTCATGGCGTTGGAAACCAGAATGCTCACATTGCCCACTTTGTTGGCGATACCCGCAAAGGCGGAAACCACGATGCCGTAGGAGTTGATCCACGAATTGACGAACAGTTTGGAGATCTGCACCGAAGCGCTTTTGATCGCCATGGGGAAGCCCAGTTTCAGAAGGTCGCTGAGCATTTCCCGGTTCCAGCGCAGGAAACTGGCAGGGCGCACATTCAGTTGAAACTGCTCCTTGTGGCGCAACAGGAAGATGGAACAGGCGATGAAACTGACCGCCTGACTCAGTACCGTGGCAATGGCTGCGCCGGCAGGGCCCATCTCAAACACCATCACAAACAGGATGTCCAATATCAGATTCAGTACTGCCGCAATACTGATGAAAATAAAGGGATGCTTGGAGTCGCCCATGCCGCGCAGGATGGCGCTGACGATGTTGTAGCCGTAAATGAACACCAAACCCGCCATACATACCGCGGAGTATTCCAGCGCGCCCTGATAGGCTTCCGCAGGCGTGTGCATGAGCCTGAGCAGGGTGTGGCGCATCAGGAAACTGACGCCGCTGACCACCAGCGCTGCTGCCAGCAGGAAACCCGTCATGGTGCCCACGAAAGTACCGATATCCTTTTGCCGCCGTGCGCCGATCAGCCGGGCGATGATCACCTGTCCTGCGCCGGAAAAACCGATGGCGAGGAAGGTAAGCAGACCGCTCACATCGCCGCCGACAGCCACGGCGGACAGGGCATTCTTGCCCAGATGGTTGCCGATTACGATCATATCCACCATGTTGTAGACGATCTGCAACAGGTTGGATAAAAACAGCGGCAGAGAGAAAATGATCAGTTCCTTGGCGATGGGGCCTTTGGTAAAATCCTTGATTTGCGAAGTTTGCATGGGATGTGTGACCTCTTTTGTTTGATACGCTCCCTATTGTAGCACGATACAAAAAGCCTGCGCAAGAGGATGCGCAGGCTGTATCCAATCGTTGGATATAGAAGAAGACCGCAATAAAAACTTTATAGCTACACATTTTCGCTTCTGGTTGAATAAGTAGGAAGAGAACTTTTGAATATACGTTATCGCGATTAAAGATAGATACATTTAGTAAGTTGAAATAGCATTTCACAAAGCGCAATCAAGACGTGTAAATATTCAGTTTTCAATGTAACAAAGGAGTGATATATGTGGTACTGTTGTAAGCACATTCAGAACAGGCGTACACAGAGTCTGGAGTTAAAGTGTGCTATGTGTATGTGAAATGAAGCACTTGCTCTTGTGGAATGATGTTTATCAGTAATTTTTTGTTTAGAACTTCGTGGATAGCGTCGATGGCTTAATCATTCCAATAAATTGATAAAAATGAACTTTTTGCATGTATCATATATAGCACATTGGGCTGTAATAAGGCTTTTTTGACTTGTCGTATTGCTGAATTGATGAAGTATATTCAAAACGACGGAGAATAAATGCCTACATCAAGGAATCAATATTTTTTTCAGTGTTGAATCATTTAATAGTTTTTTTATGTTCGGTGTTCAAACGACGCCATTCAATCATGTGACCAAGACAAAGAAAAAAGGAAAAGTCCATTGGGTGCAAGTTGTTACCACCGGGCAGAAAATGTCCACCTAAAAACAGATGTGGTTCCATAAAACCTACACCAAACAAGCCGACAACTAACAATGCAACGCATTTTTTCCAAGCTTCATAACATTTGCCAAATAATATGGCTATCACATGCCAAATGGAAATGGTTGTAATCCCAAATATCATTAGAAAACCGGGCACCCCAAGCGCTGATAGTGCCTCAAGCCACGAATTATGAGTATGTGGATGGTTGATATTAATACTTTCTAAAGTATACATAGAATAGTCTAGACCAAATAGAAGAACAGTTTTATTTTGCGATATATTCTCGAGAAAACTAATCCAAATTGGAATCCGGCCATTGAGAGTTGGGAGCGCCCACAATTGACGCTGAAATGCAGATAATGATTTCGCAGTCGATAAAAGAGACACTGAAGTACTTGCTTTTCGTGCAACGACTGGTTGCATTGCTTTATATCTCTCACGATTTGCGCAAATACTACCAATACCAGCCACGGTTTGATGAAACATATCTGGCAAAGATCTATCTGCTTGCTTTTCATCAACTTTTATCTGATGATATTGAGAGGAAGGCGTTTCAGCTTTTTCCTTATACATATCCCAGTGCCATACGAAGACTAATTGATTTATTAAGAATGCGACAACAATAATAATAATTGCTGCCATCACGCCGGCAATAAAACGAATATAGCCTCCTTTGTTGATGAGAACAAAAACACATCCTGCTGATACTAAGTATGCCATCCAAATCGCAGCATTACATTTTGTCAACGCTAACACAATAAACATTAGGATTATCATAATCACTAATGCTACCTTAATTTGCATTCGTTTTGTTATAGAAAAAGCTGTGAAAGCAAACCCAATTCCTGCTACCAACAAACCTCCTAATTGACTAGGATGTACCATAATACTAATCCCGCTATTGTAAAGAAAAACATCGGATTTCAAAAAAAACGGCACCTGATCTATTACCAGCAAACCAGCAAGAACAAGAATTACAATCAATCCTGCAAAAAAGAACCCCATATATAGTTTTAAGCCTTTACAACTCTCTCCATCCTTGGCAATGCTGGCAAACGGAAGCGCCAACAAATAAACTGATGAAAACACGCCAATGGGACGTACCTTCAACCCTTGTTGCTGATGAATCAATTGAACGATCAAAAACCAAAGGACCATAATGCTTCCAAGTATCAATAATTGCTTGGTTGTTTTGGTCTTGGTCTTAACGATTGCAATCCCAAAGAATAACACTGTTGGAATCAACGACCATGCATTTACCACAAAATCAATACGGTTTTCAAAAACAATCAATAAAAAATCCAGAACCGCTACCATCAATAAGCAATAATATATCACATCCGTTTTACGGATTCTATCAATTATTCTGTTGGCTTGCCAACCTTTCATGACGGCGCTCCTTTCTTGAATCTACAATCTTACATATTATTATAGCACATTCCACTATAACCATGCAACCAGCAATCGACCGGAATCCCATACCTCACATCTGCCATCAACACGCGACTCACATAGAACCAAGCCCATCAACAGTAAATATACACATCTGTGCGAGCAACGTACCACTAATAAAATTCCTGACATCCCATCGTTTATTTCTGCTGTCATACATTCATCCATTGACAAAACAGGCTAACAATTACTATAATACAAATTAATAATTTACTTTATCACTTCGTAAGGAGGGACTTCTCGTGCTCAAAACCACCATGAAGGTCACCTTCTTCGATAAACAAGGTACCTCCATCGCAGACTGGTCTGGCTACGATGCTACACGCATCCTGCGCCCCGCATTCAACCTTGGGGACCAGCTGTTTTCCGGCAATATTACCAGCAACGAAAACATGTACGATTGGAACCACCTCTACACAGTTCAGGTGGATTTTTTCACCATTGATACACCGGAGGTTTTGTCTGTGGTGAAAGATCAGCTGGTTACCGGCAGGTGCTATCCCATCCATATCGGCAAGAAAATCATCGGACAGGCTGAAATGCTGACCTTTACCTACGAAACCCTCTGATGAAGGAGACAGGCACATGAACAAAACCACCATTTCTCTCAACGGCACTTGGCAAATGGGCTGGTGCCCCATCGGTCAGGGCACCCCAGACACCTTCACCGCACTGAAACATCTGCCCTACACCGTTCCCGGCGATGTGCACACTCCCCTGATGGAAGCCGGCCTCATGAAGGAACCCCTCTACGGTCTCAACAGCCTTAACTGCCGGTGGGTGGAGGATCAGGAATTCTGGTGTGAACGTCGCTTCACGCTGGCTGCGGAAGACATCCGCGAAGTGATGGAGCTGACCTTCCACGGCCTTGATCTGACGGCGGATGTATACCTGAATGGTCAGTTCATTGGGCGGCACAACAACGCATTTGTAGAGATCACATGGCCTGTGCAGGCCTACCTGCGCGAGGGAAAGAACACTCTGCTGGTGCGGATTGATCAAGGCCTTGCGGATGCCCAGACCCACAAGCTGGAACGAATGGATATGATGTGGAACAACGACCAGCCGTGGCGCTCGTGGATGCGCAAGCCTCAGTATGTATATAGCTGGGACTGGACCATCTGGCTGGCTTCGCTGGGCATCTGGCGGGATGTGACCCTGACCGGCTACGATCAGGCGATATTGACGGATGTGTATGCCCGTCCCTCTGGTGAATCCCTCACTGAGGGCCAGCCTGCTACGGTGACCGTTACCGCAGAGATTGCCATGCTCTCCTCCGTTCCTTGCCAGCTGGTCTGTGCCATTGCTGACCAGGAAGGCCAGATCGTGGCGCAAGCCCTCCAACCAGTTACCGGCAGTGAGACCACCCTGCAGCTGACCATTCCCGCTGCACGGCTGTGGTGGTGCAACGGCATGGGCGAAGCCTATCTGTACAGCCTTTCGGTGCAGCTGCAAACCGCCGACGGCTCCCCGCTGGACAGCCACACCCAGAGGCTGGGCCTGCGCACCATCGCGCTGGAAGAGCCTGTATTTGAAAACGGCGAATCCGGCTTCACCTTTGTGCTCAACGGCGAGCCAGTGTTCTGTAAGGGTGCCAATCATGTGCCCTGCGACTGTCTGCCGGGGCGCATCACCACGGAAAAGGAACGCCAGCTGGTATCCATGGCCCGGGATGAGCACATGAACATGCTGCGCATCTGGGGCGGCGGCGTGTACGCCTCCGAGACGCTGATGGATGCCTGTGATGAGGCGGGCATTATGATCTGGCACGATTTCCTTTACGCCTGCGGCTACCACCCGGACCATGACCCGGGCTTTGTGGAAAACATCACCGACGAAGCCATGAAGGGTATCCGCCGCCTGCGCCGCCACAGCAGCCTGATCGGCTGGTCCGGCAACAACGAGGTGCAGGAGATGTACCTGAGCCAGAAGTCGTGGAATCCCGATTTGCCATGGTACGGCGGCACCATTTATGAAAAGATCCTGCCGGAGCTGGTAGCTAAGATGTGCCCAACGCTGATCTATCGGCAAAGCAGCCCCTTTGGCGGCGAATATCAGGCAGACTGCCGCCACGGCGATCAGCACATCTGGGTGCTGACCCATGTGGACAGCCATCCTCATTATCTGGACATGTGGCGGTTTACCGAATTCGGGGTCAAATTCCTCAGCGAATTCGGCCTGATGGGTGCCATGACCATGGAAACAGCCCAGAGCTGCATTCCTGCGGAAAATATGCATCCCGATGATCCAATATGGGTACACCACACCAACTCCTGCCAGAATCATACCCTGCTGGGCCGCATGATGAAGCAGTACTTCGGTGACGGTCAGTATTCACCCCAGCAGTACATCCTGCGCAGTCAGGCTATTCAGGCGGAGATCACCCGGCACATGTATGAGGAATTCCGGCGGCAGAAGTTTATCTGCTCAGGCCTCCTGTTCTGGACCCTCAGTGATAGCTACGGCGTGCACAACTGGTCCCTGATCGATTACGGTCTGCGCAGAAAGCCCATCTATCACGCCCTGAAACAGGCTATGGCTCCGCTGGCCCTGTGCGTTACCGGCTGGGATGTGCAGACCAATGAAGGCCGCCAGAACTGGCAGGAGCATTGGGCAAGCGCCCCCGGTAAGCTGTCCCTGTGGGGCATGAACGACACCCTGACCCAGCGGGAAGCACTGCTGGAATGGGCGGTCATCACCGTAGACGGGCAAACTCTCCGGCAGGGACATCAGGTAGCCGTTCTGCCTGCCAACCAGTCCGTGCATCTGGGCGATGCCGATCTGGAAGGTCTCACCATTGAGCCGGAGAAAACTGTATTCCGGGCCCGGTTGCTGGCAGACGGCAAAGTCATCAACGAGACCAAATATTTCTTCGCGCCTTTCGACCATATGATCCCTTCTGACGCTCAGGTGCATTGCGAATGTACCCCCATCAGTGAGGATCGCTGGCAGATGACCCTCACTGCTGATCGCTTCATCTGGATGCTGCATGTGGCAGAGCCGGATGGAATCACCTGTTCCGAAAACGACTTTGAGTTGTGGCCCGGCGAGAGCAAGACCATCACCATCACCACCAAACAGAAGGATTTCACCCCCGTCCTTCACTGGATGGGTAAGGAGGCGTAACCATGAAATGGATCACCACCCCCTGCAATCCCAATGCACAGCCCTGTGTACATAAGCTGATGACCTATCTGGGACAGTTGGCTGGACACGGCATCCTGACAGGCCAACACACCAAGACCCGGGGCATGGAGGAGCTGTGCCACATCGAAGCCATCACCGGTAAACAGCCCGCCCTGCTGGGCTTTGAGCTGCTTTCCTACTCCCCCAATATCAATTATCGGGATACCGATGAGGAATGTCTCACCGAGGTGGAGGACAATTACGGTACCCTGCAGCAAGCGTGGGCATGGGCTGCCCAAAAAGGCATCCTGACCCTCACATGGCACTGGTTCTCCCCGCTGGGAGGCCGCAGCAAGGCCTTTTATACCGCCAACACCGCTTTTGACGCCTCACTGTCCCTTGTGCCCGGCACCCCCGAAAACAAAGCCCTCCTGTCCGATATGGATGTGATGGCAGGCATCCTGCGTCCCTTCTGCGAAGCGGGTATTCCCATTCTGTGGCGGCCCTTTCATGAAGGCGACGGCGACTGGTTCTGGTGGGGCGCCAAGGGGCCCGAGACCCTGAAAGGCCTGTGGCGGCTCATGTACGATCGCTATACCAACCTGCACGGCCTCAGTAACCTGATCTGGGTATGGAATTCCCCTGTGCCCGCATGCTATCCTGGCGATGACGTGGTAGATATCATCTCCCGGGATATGTATCCCCCGGCTCACGAGCACACCGCGCAGATGGATAAGCTGCTGGATCTGCAGAAGATCACGCAGCAGCCCAAAATTCCCCTCATCGGTGAGATCGGGACCATTCCCTCCGCAAAAGCCCTGTGTGAAGAAAAAGCAGCATGGGCCAGCTACATGACCTGGTGTGGCGAATTCACCCTCACCGAAAACAACACCACCAACGAGGAACTCCGAGCCATGTACAATCATCCCTGGGCCATTACCAAGGATCGTTTGCCGGAGCTGTACTGATAAAACGAACACGCTCTCTGTGGGAAGGATCCCACGGAGAGCTTTTTTCTGTGGTGAATCGCAGCATTTTAAACGCATAACAACAGCACTTAAGCAGAAGAAAACAGTCTGCTGTACCTGTTCTGTTCTCTCCAGCTCTGAACCTTGCGCCCATCCCTTGGCAGGTGCTATACTCATCCCTGAAACGGAGGGACGATCATGCAATCAAGCGGGATCAAACGCAAGGCGCTGGCGGCGGCCTTTCCCCATACGCTGCCCATTCTGACCGGTTTCGGCTTTCTGGGCATGGCCTACGGCATCCATATGAGCGTTTCCGGCTTTCCTTTCTGGTATCCCATGCTGATGGCAATGATCATCTTTGGCGGTTCGCTGGAATTTGTGTGCGTATCCATGCTGCTGAGCAGTTTCGCGCCCATGCAGACCTTTCTCATGGCGTTGCTGATCCAAGCCCGCCACCTGTTCTACGGCATCGCCATGCTGGACAAGTACCGGGATCTGGGCTGGAAGCGCTTCTACCTGATCTTTGGCCTGTGCGATGAATCCTTTTCCATCAATTGCAGCACCGTAGTACCTGCGGATGTGGACAAGGGCTGGTTCTATTTCTTTGTTACCCTGCTCAACCAAAGCTACTGGGTCACTGCGGCTACCATCGGCGGTCTGCTGGGTTCCCTTATCACCTTTGATACCATGGGCCTGGATTTCGTGATGACCGCCATGTTTGTGGTCATCTTTCTGGAACAGTGGCTCAAGGAAAAGCAGCACCTGTCCTCCCTCATCGGCGTGGGTGCATCGGTTTTGTGCCTGATGATCTTCGGCCCGGATTCCTTTCTGGTGCCTGCCATGGCTGTTATCCTGTGCATGCTGACCCTGTGCCGCAAACCCATCGAAAAGGCAGGTGAGCCGCTATGACCACAGCCCAGCAATTCGTCACCATCAGTCTGTGCGCCATCGCCACCATGCTGACCCGTTTTGTGCCTTTCCTGCTGTTCTCGGGCAAAAAGACACCCCGGTTCATTCAGTATCTGGGGCAGGCACTGCCCGGAGCCATCTTTGGCATGCTGGTGGTCTACTGCCTCAAGGGCGTCAACCCCATGGTATACAGCCACGGCCTGCCGGAAGCCCTCGCTATTCTGGTAACGGTTGCCCTGCACCTGTGGAAGCGGCAGATGCTGGTCTCCATCGCCGGGGGCACGGTGTGCTATATGCTGCTGTTGCAGTTGGTGTTTTGATTTTTCAGCTTCTGCAACTATGTACCAGAAAAATAGCTAAATGCCATCTCTTGTTGAGGATGGTCGTGTGTCATAAACTTGGAGGAATGCATTGGAGAGAAAAGGTTTTCGGAGATAGTGCAAGAACGGAATATCAGCAGCATAGATGACACCCAAGAATCATACAGGCAGACTGTCGATCAATTCATTGAAAATGCCTTGGAAAGCGAAATGGACGAAAGAACGGGATTTGGGCGGTACGACCAAACCATGCAAGACACTGAAACAGTTGAAACTGTTGTAGCAAGAAAAAGCTGAAAAACAGTTGTTAAGATGCAGAAAACGCTGTGCTCCGGGATCGAGAAAGCGAGTTCAATCTTCAGAACCTGAAAAACCAAAGCCAGTGACAGCAAAGATGATGAAGCAAGATTATCTCCACTTTTGCAAAAGTGATGATCTGCAATGATATCGATGAACGATTCGAAAACATATATAGTATAGAGGTTCCCAAAGTACCATCAGCCTTATTACCCACAATGTGGTGGAAGAAAGTCAAGGAATAGTAACAATGGCAGCTGAAGAATCTATAAGGCGTAGCTTTTCTGGATGCTATCCACTATTATGTGCACTGTGAGGGCCGGTTCGTTAAGGTGGCTGTAAATGTATTACTTTCTGGATCAATCTGGAAAGCAAGAGGGATGTACTCGATATGTGGCTGATGAAAACGAAAGCGTGTGAAACCGGACAATTGTACTCACTATTGATATCTGGAATTACATTGTCCATCGGGTCGCAATTTCAGCAAGTATAGTTTGTGCAAGGATTCGGAACCGTTCACTGCGGATCTGAAGAATGTTGTGTAGCTGAGAATGAAAAAACGCGCCGGCTGCTTGGATGACTTTGTAGAAATCTGGGACTTGAGATATCCTGAGATTTTAAATCTGGACAAAAAGAATGATCTAATCCTAGTATCTATTCAAGTTCCTCGAGAAGCTATGGTGCTGAATCTATTCTACCAGCAATACCGAAAGCTTTAACTAACACTCAGGAAGTAATCAAGTCAAAAGGATTTCCAACTTTTGACTGTTGCTTCAAAGTGGTGCATTTAGCTATGCCGCAGGATTGAACGGAGCAGAATTCAATTTCAGTTTACTGTATTCTACGGTGAGCGCATTTCTGAATAATAGAAGCCCTTGACAACCTTTCAGGTTTCAGTTACTTTGCAGCTAAGGGTGGTTCGAACACCACCCTTAGATTTCGTTATCATTTTGTGGGATTTTGAGATTTTCAAAGAATTTTGGACGGAGCCGCCTTTATATTGAAAAAATGACCCTTTAGATCTTTAACGGTCTATGCTTGTTGGCGAATATTTCTTTCCCCTTAACAAATCACTTCTTCGCTCACCGCATCGAAGAGATAAACGTTTTCATATGGCACAGAGAAAGTCAGCTCGCTGTCCATCTCAGGAATCTCATGGGGAGTTACCTTCAAAATGGAGTGATCCTCGTCGATGTTCATGTAAACATTGGCGTTGTCGCCAAGCATTTCAGTCAGTTCTACCTGACCGGAGATGTGGCAGGCGCCGTCCTGCGCACCCAGCACTACGCCTTCGGGTCGGAATCCAAATACGATGTCCTTGCCTTCGTACTGGCTCAGCTTATCGCCCAGCTTGGGTTGTAGGCTGATGCTATGCCCGCCGATGGTGATGCAGCCATTCTGCACAGGACGGCGGATGAAGTTCATGGGCGGCTCACCGATAAAGCCAGCAACGAACATGTTCACAGGGTTGAAGTACACTTCCTTGGGTGTGCCGATCTGCTGCACGTAGCCTTCCTTCATGACCACGATGCGATCCGCCATGGTCATGGCCTCAGTTTGGTCGTGGGTCACGTAGATAGTGGTGGCTCCGGTCTCATTGTGAATCTGGGTGATCTCGGAACGCATGGTCACGCGCTGCTTGGCATCCAGGTTGGAAAGGGGCTCGTCCATGAGGAATACACCCACTTTGCGGATGATGGAGCGACCTACGGCTACGCGCTGGCGCTGACCGCCGGACAGGGCGCGGGGCATGCGATCCAGATAATCTGTCAGACCCAGAATGGCGGCGGTCTTCTTCACGCGCTCGTCGATCACGTCCTCATCTACGCCTTGCAGGTTCAGACCAAAGGCCAGATTATCGTACACAGACATGTGGGGATAGAGGGCGTAGCTCTGGAAAACCATGGCGATTTCGCGCTCGCGGGGGCCCCACTGGTTTGCCAGCTGACCATCGATCAGGAATTCGCCCTTGCTGATATCCTCCAGACCGGCAATCATGCGCAGCGTGGTGGACTTACCGCAGCCGGACGGGCCGACAAACACGATAAACTCGCCGCGTTCGGCCTCCAGATTGAAATCATGCACGGCGTGGAAACCATTGGGGTAGATTTTGTTGATGTTTTTGAGCGTGAGATATGCCATGTGGAAACGCTCCTTTGCTTGGTTTGGAGTGGAAATGTCAGATATGGACAAACCCGCAGGGCATGGACAAATCCGACATAATCTGATACAATGAATCGAAACAACTGCGAGGTGACATCATGAATGACATCATCTTTGCCGGAAAGCATTTTCTGACCTATACGGTCAGCCGGCATCAGCATAACAACTGGGAGCTGGTTTACTGCACCAGCGATCAGGGCCGCTTTTTGTTTGCGGAGGAAGAACTCTGCTACAGCGAGGGAGATGTGGTGGTGATCCCGCCCAACACGCCTCACGAGAATGTGAGCGAAAACGGCTTTACCAACATTCACCTGCATATGGATGATGCCACGCTGGCTTTCCGTTCTCCGGCCCTCATCCGGGATGATGCCAACCAGTCCATCCTGCACTTGTTTTCCGACGCATATTTCGTGTACTGCGGCGATCCGGATCGCAAGGACATGCTGCTGTCTGCTTACGGTAACCTGATCGTGCGGTACATGGCTGCTTATCAGGCGGCGGTACATCCTCAGAACCGCATTGTGGAAGGTATCGAGCAGAGCATCGTGCAGAACTACGCCAACGCCAACTATGAGCTGGACGAGGTGCTGCGCAGCATGCCCTATTCCTACGACTACCTGTGCAAGCTGTTCCGCAAGGAAGTGGGCATGACCCCCAACCGCTATCTGGCAAATATCCGCATGCAGACCGCCGCGGAAATGCTCTCTTCCGGTCACAACGACGGAAACATCACCGATATTGCCCATCTGTGCGGCTTCCGGGATCCGCTGTACTTCTCCCGCATGTTCAAGAAGAAGTACAATGTATCTCCCAAGGAGTACTATCGCCAGAAATTGCAGGAGCGTCAGAATATTCAGGAGTGAACCGCCAAGGTTCCAAACCATCCGGAGGAATACCTCCGGGTGGTTTTATTTTGCCTTGGCATCCCGGAGGATACTCTGGCACAGGTGCTTGATGGCGATGCAAAACTGGTCAGCGCCGGTGCACAGCAGACCGTACATCAGGGGTTCCACCCCAAGGAAGGGTGGATTTCCGCCGCCAAAGACCGCTGCCAGCGCCATGTTGATCAGCGTGTAGGCTGTTACCACCAGAAAGATGATCACGAAGCCGTACATCAGATTCAGGAAGAAGCCCATGGTGCTCTTCTGGGCCACCATCATCCAGCGGTTGGCGCCGCCGGGCAGGCTTTCCGTAAAGCGCAGAAAGTGCCGCAGTAATAAGTCGGTCACCATACCGGTGATGATGGCGGCGATGAAGTACATATCCAGCTGGTCAGCCACATACAGGCCAAGGCCCCAGAACACGAAGAAACAGATGGCTCCGTGAAACCAGAACTTGATCAGCAGCACCTTCAGCCATTCAGGCAGTTTAAACTTGCCCTTGCTGGAACGGTACTTTTCCAGCTCCTCTTTGGAATACTCCGGGGTGTTTTCCTTGCTGGCAGTTACCAGATCCTCCACTGCCTGCGTGTGCAGCTGGAAGTAGGAGCTGGTATCGCTGCTCTTGGCAGGCGTTACTGCCTTAGGCCGCTCGTTTTTGTTCATCCTCAGTCCTCTTGACTCAGGTGGAGGGATTCCATCTGGCTGCCTTCTTCCACGGGCAGGGAGGTATCGATCTTCCGCAGCAGGTTGCGCAGCACGGGCACCAGCAGCGTCAGCACAAAGCCGACGATCAGGATGATACGGTGCACGCCCAGCATGTCATAGGCCTGCTGGATGTACTGGGTCGCCGCCTCAATGGCGATGGGGTGGTCGGGACGGGTGATGGCTCTGCTGATGCAGCCCATGTAGTAGGTATCGCAGAAGATCAGGCCAGCAACCATCAGGAGCATCAGCACCAGCATGGGGATATTGGTCTTCTTGCGGTGAGGATAGGCGTTGAGGAAGCAGACAAAGGACAGCATGCTGAACAGCATGGTGCAGAATCCGCTCAGACCCATGCCCTGAGACTGAATCTTTGCTGTGGTATCGGATACATGGGTCAGGTTCAGGGAGTAATACAGGAAGGCCGCCGCCAGCACCAGCATGGGGATGGTCTGGGGTTTGCGCTTCAAGGAAACGATGGTTTTGCGCAGCATTTCCTTCAGGCCGCCTTGTTTGGCTTTATGGTTCATGCTCCATCCTCCTTTCAGCGGATCGCGTTGGTGGTTTCCTTATCGAAGAAGTGGCGCTTCACAAACTGCACGTTCACCTGATCGCCGCGCTTGTAGTCGCACCAGCCGCGCAGTTTACAGGTGATGGTCTGAGCGTTGCTGCCCAGATAGCCATGTACCAGCGTGTTCATGCCCAGATTCTCGTTGGAGAACACATTCACAGCCACATTACCGCCCTCTTCGATGTTCTCGGGGCGAACACCAAGCACGACGGTTTTGCCTTCGTAAGCGGTAAGCAGCTGCTTTTCTTCATCAGTGAGAGCCATAGTGAAATAGGGGCTCTTCACGGTTCCATCCTTCACTTCCACATCGAAGAAGTTCATGGGCGGCAGGCCGATAAAGCTGGCGACAAACAGGTTG
>SVGQ01000022.1 GCA_015056245.1 Clostridiales bacterium
AGGTGCAGGAAACTCAGTTTCCTGCCGGGTGTGGGCAGAGCCCACAAAACCTTGCGCCGCAGCGCTTTTCAGCAAGCACAGCGAGCACCGTAGGTGCAAGATGTGCGACTTTTGAACAGAAGTATGGATTTTTCGACAGTCTGGCGCATGGGTTCACACCCATGCGTTTTTTATATTCTGGGAAATCTCCGGATGACCGCTTTGGCAGCCAATCCGGTTGCCAGACCGGTCACCATGCCCACTGCCATGAGAATCGCCATGTACACCAGCAGGCCGGGGGTCTGGAGAATGATCATGGCGAGGCCTACCTGTCCCACGTTGTGCAAAAGGCCACCTGCCATGCTCACTGCAACGGGACTCAGCTCCTTGGAGCGGCTCAGCAGGATCATGCCCGCCAGGCTGACGATGCCGCCAGCGGCGGCGTACATCATGGAGGATGGGTTGCCAAACAGGAAGCCTGAAAGCAGGATCTTCAGTACCATGAGGAGCAGCGCGCTGGGGATATCCAGTAAATACAAGGCAAAGAGCAGCACGCCGTTGCTCAGGCCCAGCTTAACGCCGGGCAGACCGGGCACCGGCAGACGACTTTCCACGAAGCCAAGAATCAGCATCAGGCTCAGCAGCAGTCCCATCAGGGCTACGCGCTGGGTCTTTTGACGGGTTTGCTTCATTGAGCATCCTCCAGAATAATGGTGTTGCCCAGCTGTCCGGCGGGGATCAGTTCCAAGATCAGCTTGTGGGGCAGGCAGATGATCTGACCGCCAAGCGCACGGAATTCCATCACATCCAGTGAGGCCTCGCCTTGACTGACACAATCCTGTGTGGAACAGTCAGCGCTGACCATCTGGATACTGGTGGGGGACACCTGCAGGGTGTTATGGCTGCCGTCTGGCTGGGTAAAGGTATATTCGCCGGTGGCAGTAAGGGGCACAGGCGCATAGGTGAATCCATCTGCCCGTATGGACAGCCAGCATGTATCCGAGGGAACTTCCATTGGCATTGTTTGCGCGTCTGAGGGAAGCATCAAGCCATTTGTGGCGGTGATGGTCAGGGAGCCAGAGCCGCTGTCCGGTTGCAGCGACGGGCGGCCTATCAGCAATCCGGCGGCTGCCACTGCTATGATCAATACAACCAGCGCAATCATCAGTTTCATATTGGCATTGCGCATGGCTCAGGCTCCTTTGCTCGAAAAGTATCGTTTCATATGCCTATGATACTTCACTGGCTGCCCAGTGTCAAGGAAGAGACAGAGGGTCGCATGATCCGACAGCTTCTGACGGCGGCACGGACAGTATCGTTATATAGAAACGCCGCCCGCTGCTGTTAGCAAAACGGCAGCGGGCGGATGAAGGATTCAGAATCAGTTGTTCTCTTTGTCCTCGAAAATGTTCAACATGGGCTTTACATCCAGACCCTTCTGGCGATCCAGATAGTTCTTGGTGATCTTGCACACCAGACCGCTCAGCACAATCACGCCGATCAGGTTGGGGATCATCATCAGGCCATTGAAGGTGTCGGAGATATCCCAGGCCAGAGAGGAGGTCAGCAGCGCGCCGAAGAGAATCATCACCAGATGGATGACCTTGTACACGTTGACGCTCTTCACGCCGAACAGGTACTCCCAGGCCTTGGTGCCGTAGAGGTTCCAGCCCAGCACGGTGGTGAAGGCGAACAGCAGAATGGCGATGGCAATGAACTTGCCGCCGATGCCGGCAAAGCCGAACACGGAGTTGAAGGCAGCAGCCACGAGGGTAGCATCACTGATGCCGCCCACGGTCATGCCGGTGGACAGGTCATACACGCCGGAGGTGAGTACCACCAGAGCGGTCATGGTGCAGACGATCATGGTATCGGCGAATACCTCAAAGATGCCCCACATACCCTGCTTCACAGGCTCCTTGACATTGGAGTTGGAGTGCACCATAACGGAGGAACCCAGACCGGCCTCGTTGGAGAACACGCCGCGCTTGAAGCCCTGCACCATCACGGTCTTGATGGCAGCGCCGGTAGCGCCGCCCACCGCAGCCATAGGAGCGAAAGCAGTCTTGAAGATCGCGCCGAAAGCGGGAATGATGTTGGCGTAGTTGATGCCGATGATCACGATGCTGCCCAGAATGAACAGCACCACCATGAAGGGCACCACCTTCTCAGCGAAGGAAGCCACGCGCTTGAGGCCGCCCATGGTGATGGCAGCAGCCAGCGCCACCAGCAAAAGGCCGATGATCAGGCTGTAGAGGCTGACGCCTTCGTACAGGGTCACGTTGGCCAGAGCGGGAATGCTGAACGCGGATTCGATGTTCACCACGATCTTGTTGACCTGACCCATGGCGCCGATGCCGAAGGAGGCCAGCAGGGTGAAGATGGAGAACAGCACCGCCAGCACCTTACCGATGGTCTTGCAGCCCTTCTTGGCGCCCAGACCATCGCGCAGGTAGTACATGGCACCGCCGGACCACTCGCCGTTTTCATTGCGGCGGCGGTAGTAGATGCCCAGCACATTTTCGGAGTAGTTGGTCATCATGCCCAGGAAGGCGGCGATCCACATCCAGAACACAGCGCCGGGGCCGCCGATGACGATGGCAGCCGCCACACCCGCGATGTTACCCACGCCGATGGTGGCAGCCAGAGCAGTGCACAGCGCCTGGAAGGGAGACACAGCGCCCTTGTCGTTCTCATGACCGATAACTTCTTTCTTGAGCAGGCTGCCGATGGTGTTCTTCCACCACAGCTTCAGCTGGCTGACCTGAAACACCTTGGTCACGATGGTGGTGAGCAGGCCGGTGGCCAGCAGCAGCACCAGACCCAGCGTAGTCCAGATGAAGGTATTGACCACATTGTTGCCCGATTCAAGGGCTTTGAGGAATTGTTCCATGTGTTTTACGTCCCCTTTCGTACCAATAAAAAATAGCCGTCAAACAGTTTGACAGCTCCGGGGATAGATGCAGGTTTTCCTTGTCACAAGACTGTGCTCCTGCTCCGTCCTTTTGCCTGAGAGATTCCACCGGCGTTTCCACCGGCTTTGCACCTTCGGCACTCATTGCTGAGATTCTCCGGAGTTCCCTCCGCCCGCAGTCTGTTTGCGATCCTGCAGGGTTCATTGGGGATGGGATTATTCTATGCGTACATAGAAGCCGTGTCAAGGGGTAGGATGTATTGGGAGTGTTTTTTATGGAAAAAGGAGCAAGACTATGTAAAGATTGACCAAATTTATGTGGTTGATATGAAAAGTTGGGCTGGCTATTATGATCATTATGTAGAATACACATTGATTCCGTATAATGAAATACTCGAAAAAACAGTTGATGCTATCGAGGAACACAGCACAGTTACTAACGATCTATAAGTGACACGTACTTGATAAGCCCGCCTTCCTCTGATGGAAGGCGAGCATTATTAAATAGCGATACCGCAAATTCATCTATTTGTATGCATAGCAAAAACCCGCTCAGCTTATGCTAAGCGGGTTTTCTTGGTGACCCCGGCGGGATTCGAACCCACGACCTTTTGATTCGTAGTCAAACACTCTATCCAGCTGAGCTACGAGGCCACATGCTGCTTGATTTCCTCAAATCAGCTTGATTATTATAACAAACAAGTTTTCAAATTGCAAGCCCTTTTTTCAAAAAAGTCGAACATTTTTTCACCGGACGGCCCGCATGGATATTCCGGCAAAGAAACTGCCAAAAGACACCCTTTTCCGCCTTCATCCCTTGCCCCGGGAGGCATTTCGGGATACAATAGTGACCGTGCGCGACCGGGATACCGGTTCCGCGCCGCCTTCCCTTATCAACTACGCGGAGGTTTTTCACCATGGCAAATGCAACGAACAAACGCGGCAGTTTTACCGGATCCATCGGCTTTGTGCTGGCAGCCGCCGGCAGCGCGGTGGGTCTGGGCAACATCTGGCGCTTTCCCTATCTGGCTGCTAAGGATGGCGGCGGCCTGTTCCTTTTGTGCTACCTGCTGCTGGCGCTCACCTTCGGCTTTGCGCTGCTGACCACGGAAATCGCCATTGGTCGTAAAACCGGTCAGAGCGTCCTGACGGCCTACGGTACCCTGCATCAGCGCTTCCGCTGGCTGGGCGTCGTGGCCAGCGCTGTGCCCGCCATCATCCTGCCCTACTACTGCGTCATCGGCGGCTGGGTGCTCAAGTATCTGGCGGCCTACCTGACCGGCGGCGGCGCGGCAGCTATGGCTGACGGTTACTTTACCTCGTTCATCACCGCTCAGTGGAGCCCCATCGTCTGGTTTGTGGTGTTCCTGGCAGCGACAGCCGCCGTGGTGTTCATGGGCGTGGACAGCGGCATCGAGCGCCTGTCCAAAATCCTGATGCCGGTGCTGCTGCTCATGATCCTCGCCATCTCCGTGTTCTCCCTGACCCTGTCCCACACGGACGATGCCGGGGTCACCCGTACGGGGCTGGAGGGCTTTCTGGTGTATGCGGTGCCCAATTTCAAGGGCATCACCCTGCGAAGGTTCATGGTCATTCTGATGGACGCGCTGGGCCAGCTGTTCTATTCCATCAGTGTCGCTATGGGCATCATGGTGGCCTACGGCTCTTATGTGAAAAAGGACACCAATCTGGTCAAGTCCGTCAACCAGATCGAGCTGTTTGATACCATTGTGGCCTTTCTGGCTGGTCTGATGATCGTGCCTGCGGTATATACCTATCAGGGCACGGAGGGCATGGCTGCCGGTCCCAGCCTGATGTTCATCTCCCTGCCTCGGGTTTTCGGCGCTATGGGCGGCATCGGCGCGGTGGTAGGTGTGGTATTCTTCCTGATGGTGTCCTTTGCTGCGCTGACCTCATCGGTATCCATTATGGAGGCAGTGGTATCCGGTCTGGTGGATCGTTTCCATTTGCAGCGCAAAAAGGCTACTCTGTGGGTGACGCTGTTCGGTCTGGTGGTGGGCATCGTGGTGTGCCTCGGCTACAACCTGTTCTATTTCGAGCTGCATCTGCCCAACGACAGCGTGGGTCAGGTACTGGATGTGCTGGACTACCTGAGCAACTTCATCCTGATGCCCGTCGTGGCCTTCTCCACCTGTATTCTCATTGGCTGGATCCTGAAGCCCGACACTGTACTGGACGAAGTGAGGATCGGCAGCTGCCGTTTCAGCCGGGAGAGGCTGTATGTGGTCATGATCCGCTATGTGGCTCCTGTGCTGCTTTTGTTCCTGCTGCTGCAGGCGCTGGGTCTGATCAAACTGTAACTGTGATATTCAGCTGGTCATCTGATGTGTATGCAAAGAAGCTGCGCCGGTCTTTCCGGTGCAGCTTCCAGGTCGTCAAAAAACACGCCTGCGGCGGCTTTTTTGACGAGTCTTGCACCGTTTGCCTAGGAGCCTACGGCTCCCCGGGCGGCAAACGGCGATAGGAATCCCTTGCTGCGCAAGGGTTCCGAAACCGCCGCACATGTCGCCGGTTTCGGTTTGGCAATCAGAGAGCTGCGGCCCTCCGATACCTCCAGGGTTTTTCGACAGTCTGGCCGGGGGAGCAAAGGCTCCTCCGGTTTTTTCATTGCTTGTCAGAATGCAGGAAGCGGGATATAATACCAACTGAACGAGAATCAATACAGACAAGCGACAACACATTACAGGAGGATGAAATCCATGGAACGTCATGATGGGAGAAAAGCCTTTGAGATCCGCCCCTGCCAAATTCTGACCGATTTTGTGGAAAGCGCCTATGGCAGTTGCCTTATTTCTACCGGCAAAACCAAGGTGATCTGCACAGCCAGCGTGGAAGAAGGCGTGCCGCCTTTCCTGCGCAATTCGGGCCGTGGCTGGGTAACGGCTGAATATGCCATGCTGCCCGCCTCCACCGGCAGCCGTAAGGCCCGGGATGGCATCAAGAAGGATGGACGCAGCGTGGAGATTCAGCGGCTGATCGGTCGCTCCCTGCGTCAGGCCATCGATATGGAAAAGCTGGGCGAGCGCACGATTACGCTGGACTGTGATGTTTTGCAGGCAGATGGCGGCACCCGTACAGCCTCCATCACCGGTGCTTTTGTGGCATTGTGTCTTGCAGTGCACAAGCTGATGGAAAACGGCCTTGTAACGGAGAACCCCATCATTTCACAGGTGGCGGCGGTCAGCGTGGGCATCGTGGAGGATACCCCGCTGCTGGATCTGTGCTATGTGGAGGACAGCCGCGCCCAGACCGATATGAATCTGGTGATGAATCACAAGGGCGAGTTTATCGAGTTGCAGGGCACTGGCGAAGGCCGCGCCTTTACCAACAAGGAACTGAACCAGTTGCTCAACGCAGGCCGTGCCGGTGTCCGCGCACTGATGCGCAAGCAGCGGGAGGCGCTGGAGCGCTGCTTCTATCTGCTGCCCAAGCCCCGGATCGCGGTTGCCAGCGGCAACGCGCACAAGCTCAAGGAACTTTCCCAGCTCTTTGCAGGTCAGTATGAGCTGATTTTCATGCGGGATGCGGGTTTTACCGGCGATCCCGAAGAAAACGGCGACACCTTTGAAGCCAATGCCATCATCAAGGCAGAGGCTGTCATGAAGGAAACTGGACTGCCCACGCTGGCGGATGACAGCGGTCTTTCCGTGGATGCGTTGGGCGGTCAGCCTGGTGTGCACAGTGCCCGCTATGCCGGTGAGCATGGCAATGACGGTGCTAACAATCAGCTGCTGCTCAAGAACATGGAAGGTGTAGAAGACCGTACCTGCCGTTTCGTCTGTGCCATGGCGCTGGCCCTGCCCGGTAGTAAGACCCGCGTCATACGTGGTGAATGCGTAGGTGAATTGCTCCACGAACTCACTGGTGAGGGCGGTTTTGGCTACGACCCGTTGTTCCTGTACAAAACGGGAAAAACGTTTGGTCAGATGACTGAAAAGGAGAAGAACAAAGTCAGCCACAGAGCGGTCGCAGCAGAAATGATGTACGACGTGCTCCGGGAGGAACTGTAAGCATGAAGCGCATCGTAGCGTTTTCGGATTCCCATGGCGCGTACCAGCAGTTGGAAAAGGCTATTGAGAAAGCCTATGCGGATGGTCGTGTGGACGAATTGCTGTTTTTGGGCGATGGCGTCCGGGAATGGGAGCAGGTCAGTACCCATCTGCCATACCAGTACCCACAAGCTGCGACGCGTCATGTACTGGGCAACAACGATTATGGCTGCATGGGTGTCAACGATATTCTCTTTGAGGTAAACGGCGTGCGCATGTATGCCTGCCATGGGCATTGGATGGGGGTCAAAACCGGTCTGACCCGGCTGATGTACAAAGCTATGCAGCATGATGCAAAAGTAGCTTTTTATGGTCACACCCATGTGGCGCAGATCGAAGAGGGGAATGGGGTTATCACCGTTTGTCCCGGCTCTGTGCGTGATACCTACCGCCGTACCTCCTGCGCCTACGCGGAGGTGTGCGTGGAAGATAACAGACAGATAAAAGCCCGGCTGGTTCCGTGGGACTGACAGCAATCGCTAAGCCGCTTGCGACAGGTAACTGCCGCAGGCGGTTTTTTCGTACGGGGCGAAAATCACCACAAAACCGAAGTTTTTTTCTTTTCTCTATTGACATTTCATGTGCCCGGTGCTATCCTTTCAATCGGAAATCCGATAAAAACAGTCGGGTTTTCGAAAGGAGCTTTGAATGAAGCTGTCAACACGAGGAAAATACGGCCTTTACGCCATGTATTATCTGGCGCAGCACTCCGGCGAAGGGCCTCAGCCCTTGCAGGATATCGCCACCATCGGTGTGCCAAAGCTATATTTGGAACAGCTTTTGGGCAACCTGCGCCGGGAGGGCCTCATCTCCAGCGTCCGTGGCGCCCAGGGCGGCTATCAGCTGGCCAGGGATGCATCGGAGATCACTTTGCTGGATATCGTGGATGCCATGGAAGGCCCCATTGAACTGAGCGAATGCACCTCAGATGAAAACGCCTGCGACAAGTCCTGTTCCTGCCCGGTGCGCTGGGTATGGCAGCAGGTGAGCGATTCCATCAACAACGAACTGAAGAAGATCCGTTTGTCAGATATGCTGAACAAACCCTGCGAAAGTGAGGAACCAATCCATGAGTAAAGTCATCTATATGGATAACGCGGCAACCACCGCTACCCGCCCCGAAGTGCTGGAGGCCATGCTGCCTTATTTCACCCAGACTTTCGGTAACCCCAGTTCTATCCACGGCGTAGGCCGTGAAGCCCGCAAGGCCGTGGAGGCTGCCCGCAAGCAGGTGGCGGATGCCATTGGCGCGGAAGCCCGTGAAGTTTATTTCTCCGCCGGCGGCAGCGAAAGCGACAACTGGGCGATCCGTCTGGGCTGCGAAGCCATGCAGAAGAAGGGCAAGCACATCATTACCAGCGCCATTGAGCATCACGCCGTGCTGCACACTTGTCAGGCCATGGAGAAGGAAGGCTTCCGGGTCACCTATCTGCCGGTGGACGAGTTCGGCATGGTAAGTGTCAGTGATGTGGAAGCTGCCATTGCTGATGATACCGCTCTTATCACCATCATGATGGCGAATAACGAGATCGGTACTTTGCAGCCCATCAAGGAGATTGCTGAGATTGCCAAGGCTAAGGGCGTGCTGTTCCACACGGACGCGGTGCAGGCCATCGGCGCTGTTCCTGTGAGTGTGAAGGAATTGGGTGTGGACATGCTGAGCATGTCCGGTCATAAGTTCCACGGCCCCAAGGGCATCGGCGCGCTGTATGTCCGCAAGGGCATCAAGATGAGCAACCTGATCCATGGCGGCGCTCAGGAACGCGGCTTCCGTGCCGGTACCGAAAACCTGCCCGCTATCGTAGGCATTGGCAAGGCTATTGAGCTGGCAGTGGCAGAGCTGCCCGCTTACACCGAGAAGATGACCAGCCTTCGCGACCGCCTGATCGACGGTCTCACCGAGCGCATCCCGGAAATCCGTCTCAATGGTCATCGTACCCAGCGTCTGCCGGGCAATGTGAACATCTCCATCCGCTATCTGGAGGGCGAATCCATCCTGATGCGTCTGGATCTGGCTGGCATCGAAGCTTCCAGCGGCTCTGCCTGCACCAGTGGCAGCCTGGATCCCAGCCATGTGCTGCTGGCCATCGGTCTGCCCCACGAGATTGCCCATGGCAGCCTGCGCTTGTCCCTCGGCATGGAGAATACCGAGGAAGAAGTGGAAACCGTGCTCAATGAGCTGCCCAAGATCGTTGAGAACCTGCGTGCCATGAGCCCCCTGACCCCCGAATACCTGCGCTGAGCTGAAAATACACCGATTGATAACAAGGAGGAACCTCTCATGTACAGCGAAAAAGTGATGGATCATTTTGCAAATCCCCGTAATGTGGGCGAAATCGAAGGCGCTTCCGGCTCCGGCACCGTGGGCAACGCCAAGTGCGGAGACATTATGAAGATGGATATTCAGGTGGAGAACGGCATCATCGTGGATGTGAAGTTCAAGACCTTCGGCTGCGCTGCCGCCGTGGCGACCAGCAGCATGGCCACTGAAATGGTCAAGGGCAAGACCATCGAGGAAGCCCTCGCCCTGACCAATAAAGCCGTCGCCGAGGCGCTGGACGGTCTGCCCCCGGTAAAGATGCACTGCTCTTTGCTGGCAGAGGAAGCCATCCATGCCGCTATTGAAGATTATCAGAAGAAGCATCCGCAGGGCTGAGTCCCTGCCGGTGCTTGAAAGGATGGCCTATGCCTGAAGTTCATGGTAACCTGGAAGGAATCCGAAAAAGCACATTGGATGAACTGGCTGCTCTTTATGATGTGCAGCTAGACAGCGATGTTTTTATGCCGCAGGACTTGCTACAAAGCATCTGCGGCTATTCTGCGTTTCTGAATCGGGAAATCGCAGTCTATATCACCCGTGACGGCGAGATTGCGGATGTGTTCATCGGCAAGTCCGCCAGTATTGACCTGCCGGATATCCGTCTGCGCCGTTCTGAACGCCGCCTGTCCATGATCCGCTGCATCCATACCCATCCCAGCGGCACGGGTATGCTCAGCGATGTGGATATCAGCGCCCTCACCAGCATGCGCTTTGATGCCATGTGCGCTGTGGGCGTTGCTGCGGATGGACATATCACCAGCACACAGTGTGCCTTCCTGGATCCTTCCGCGCCGGATGGGGTCAACCGTACCGAGGTCATCAACGCCCGCAAAATGCCCCAGGCTGAGTGGATGGAGATGATCGAGGAAGCGGATCGGGCCTACTATGCCGAAGTGAAGGAAGAAAAGGATGGTCTGGAACGGGCTGTCTTGGTGGGTATCGAAAACGAGCAGTCTCTGGATGAGTTGCAGGAACTTGCCAAAACTGCTGGCGCTGAAACCGTCCTGCGTGTTTTGCAGAAGCGTCCTTCGCCGGATACCACCTATTGTATCGGCAAGGGTAAAGCTGAGGAGCTGGCACTGCGCTGTCAGGCTATCAATGCGGATGTGGTCATTTTCGATAATGAGCTGTCCGGCGTGATGCAGAAAAACCTGGAGGAAATGCTGCGGGTCAAGGTGGTGGATCGCACCGCCCTGATTCTGGACATCTTTGCTGCCCGCGCTTCCACCCGGGAAGGTAAGCTGCAAGTGGAGATGGCACAGCTTCAATACCGCAGCCAGCGTTTGCTGGGTCAGGGGCTTGTGTTGAGCCGTCTGGCCGGCGGTATCGGTACCCGCGGCCCGGGCGAAAGCAAGCTGGAGGTTAACCGCCGCCGCATCCGTGAACGCCTGACGGATCTGCGGCGCGAACTGGAACAGATCGAGAAACAGCGTACCCTTCGCCGTCAGAATCGTGAGAAGAACAACATTCCCGTGGTGGCACTGGTAGGCTACACCAACGCTGGTAAATCCACTTTGTTTAACCTGCTTACCGGCTCGGACGTCTATGCCATGGATCAGCTCTTTGCCACGCTGGACAGTGTTTCCCGCCCGGCTGTGCTGCCTCATGGCGGCAAGATCCTGCTGGTGGATACGGTTGGCTTTATCCGCAAACTGCCCCATGATCTGGTCAAGGCCTTCCGGGCTACACTGGAAGAAGCTAAACTGGCAGATGTGCTGGTGATCGTCTCAGACGCTGCGGACAAGGAACTGCCCCTGCGCCATCAAACGGTGGAAGAGGTGCTGGACAGCCTCGGAGCAACGGAAGCCCCCCGCATTGACGCCCTCAACAAGTGCGATCTGGCTGACGCCAGCGAGGATCTGCTGCCGGGCGCAGTACGGATCAGCGCCAAAACTGGCGAAGGTACGGATGATCTGCTTGCCAAAATCGAAGAAGCGCTGGATGCAGGTACACAGGAAGTACAATTCCTGCTGCCGTTTGATCAATATCAGCTGATGCCAAAATTGCGCAAACTGGGAAGCGTTCTGGGCGAGGAATATGTGGATGAAGGCGCTCTGATGACCATGCGCCTTGGCGTATCGGAGATCGCACATGCTACTCAGATGGGCGTAAAAATGTTGGATAAGAACAGAAAGTAGTTGCTAAAATATTACGGAAATGATACAATGTAGCGAAGGGAGTGAGAGGAATGCTGCTTGAGAAGATGATGTCTGTCATCGCTCTTTCTGCGGTGTTGCTGGATGGCAGTATGGATGCAGCCATGCCTGATAAAAACATTGATGGCAAAGTGTATCTGGTCAACCGTCAGCACGCGCTCCATCAGCGTTATGTTCCTCACGACCTTCAGAATGTATTGGTTCAAGGCATTTCTCAGGATATGCGTCAGGAAGCAGCTACTGCGCTGGAATCCTTGTTTGCGGAAGCGAAAGAGGCAGGCGTGCCGTTGGCTTCTGTTTCCGGATATCGAAGCTATAGCAAGCAATCCACCATTTATCAGCGTAAGGTTGACAGCATCGGCCGAAAGGAAGCAGATCGGATTTCTGCCCGCCCGGGTACCAGTGAGCATCAGCTGGGGTTGGCAATGGATGTATCCAAGAAAGGTTCATCCCAGCTGAACAAAGCCTTTGGTGATACCGAACACGGCAAATGGGTCAAAGAAAATGCGCATCGGTTTGGATTCATCGTCCGTTATCTGGAAGGCTACGAAGAGATCACCGGTTACGATTACGAACCGTGGCATATCCGATACGTGGGCGTAGAATACGCCACTGCGATCTATCATTCTGGCGTACCAATGGAAACCTACCTGTCCGGCCACAGGCTGGAGGTTTATGATTATCTGATTCATCAAGTGACGAATGAGGTGCTCCCATGAAAAAGGCGGCTGGTTCCCTTCTTGCATTGACCCTGTGCGTGTGCATGCTTCTGTGTACTTTTGCTGAGGCCGCTTTGGCCTCTGGCGGACGTCCCAAGGTAGAGTGGACTTATCCTGTCTCCCTGACGGCGTTGCAGTCGCCCCATGTTATTCTGGTGAATGTAGACAATTTGCTGGATAAGAAGTACAAGCCTTCTCCGCTGGTCAAAGTGAAGAACGTTAAGCGCGCCACCTCTGCCACGGTGGAGCTGGAGGAGACCACTGCCAACGCTCTCAAGGAGATGTTTGACGCAGCCAAAGCGGTAACTTCCTACACCTATACGATCCTTGACAGCAAGGGCAAGGAAAAGCAGATGGTTGCCGAGTTTGAAAACGGTATGGTTCTGTACCTCAAAAGCGGCTACCGCAGCTACGGCACGCAGGCCACGATCTACGCCAACTATCTGGACCGCAATAACGGCGTTGATGACGGCTATGTTGCAAAGCCCGGCTCCAGTGAGCATCAGAGTGGTTTTTGTGCCGACATTCTCAACAAGAAATGGGCTGGTCTTGACTACATGAACCAGCAGTTCGAAACTGAGGCAGAAGCTGTCTGGATGAAGGAAAACTGCGCTTCCTACGGTTTTATCCTCCGTTATCCCAAGGAAAAAGAAGAAGTCACCGGGATTTCCTATGAACCATGGCATTTCCGATACGTCGGCAAGGAAGTGGCGGGATATATTATGTCTCGTGGCATTTCGCTGGAAGAGTTCACTGTTGAAAGCAAGAAAGCAATGAATGAGTTCCTGGAAATGGGCGGCGACATCGAGGAACAGATGGATTACGAATTCCGCACCCAGAATGCACCGCCGGAAAGTCACATTCTGGACGTATACGGAGAGGACGGCGACCCGGAAGTTTCGCTGTCTCTGTAAACAAGCGAGCTAACTGCTAATCAACAGATGATGTGAGGTATATGAATGGGTAAGATCATTGCCATTACCAACCAAAAGGGCGGCGTCGGAAAGACCACTACCGCTGTGAATCTGACTGCTTGTCTGGCTGAGGCTGGCAAAAAGGTACTGCTGGTGGATCTGGATCCTCAGGGCAACAGCACCAGTGGTTTGGGTTTGCAGGCTGGCAGTCATTCTGTTTACGAAGCATTGATGGGGCGCACGCCTGTATCGGCTTGCCTGATCAATTCCGAAGTAAAGAATCTGCGAGTACTGCCTGCAGATATTCGCTTGGCAGGCGCAGAGCTGGAACTGGTTGATTTGGAGGACCGTGAATATCGCCTCAAAACGGTACTGAAGACGGTTGAGGAGCAGTTTGATTTCATCTTTATCGACTGTCCGCCCTCCCTGAGCCTGCTGACGGTGAACGCCCTTGCTGCTTCCCGCCGCGTGCTGATCCCCATCCAATGCGAATACTTCGCTTTGGAAGGCGTGACCAGCCTGATGAATACCATCAATCGCGTCAAGCAGAGTTTCAACCCGGGACTGGATATCGAGGGTATCCTGCTGACCATGCTGGATGGTCGCACCAATTTGGGTATTCAGGTTGTTGAAACCGTTAAGAAGCACTTCAAGGATAAGGTGTTCTCCGTGGCGATTCCCCGCAACGTCCGTTTGGGCGAGGCTCCCAGTCACGGTATGCCGATTCATCTGTATGATCCCCGCAGCATTGGTGCGGACAGTTATCGCCAACTGGCCCGCGAAATTATTCGCCGTAACCAGAAATAAGGCTTCATCATAAGGAGCGTTGCCAATGAAAAGACCCGGTCTTGGCAGAGGACTGGATGTTCTGCTGCCGCAAACGGACGAGATTTTGCAAACGGTCGTCCGCGATATTTCCATTGACGAGATCGATCCCAATACGGATCAGCCGCGAAAAGAGTTCGACAAAGAGGCGCTGGAGCAACTTTCTCAGAGCATTCAGGAAGCCGGTGTGCTTTCTCCCATTCTGGTGGTTGAAAACAACGGTCGCTATCGGATCGTAGCGGGTGAACGCCGCTACCGCGCTACCCGGCTGGCAGGTTTGAGTACCATTCCCTGTATCGTACGGAATCTGACCAATGTGCAGCAGATGGAAGCCGCTCTGATTGAGAACCTGCAGCGTGAAGATCTGAATCCCATTGAAGAAGCAGCGGCTATTCGCAGCCTGATGAACGAGTGTGATTACACGCAGGAGCAAGCTGCCAAGAGGCTGGGCAAGAGCCGCCCCGCCATTGCAAATGCTCTCCGTTTGCTCAATCTGCCTCAGGATATTATCAATATGGTAGTCAATGGGGATTTGAGCGCAGGACATGCCCGCGTGCTGGCTGGTCTGGATTCGGAAGAACATCAGCTGAAACTGGCAAAGGAATGCGTGGCGCAGGGCTACAGCGTTCGCAAGCTGGAGGAACTCTCCAAAGAGGAACCCAAGGCTGAAGATGCACCCAAACGTCAGTCTGCTGCCAAAGTGCTTTCTCCTGAACTGTCCGCTTTTCAGGATGCCATGCGTGAAGCACTTGGCGCGAAGACCGTGCTGGCGGGCAACGAAAAGAAGGGAAAAATCACCATTTCCTACAACAGTGCAGAAGAACTGGAGGGAATCTTTCAGGCTGTCAGCAAACTGCTGATCTAATTTAAAGACCCAAAACGGAGGTGCTATCGCATGCGCGTAAATGCAAACCGCAAGGTTCACCAGATGAAGCGTGATCCGTTCAAGACGCTGGTGAAGATTGTTGCTGCCCTGTTGGTTTTTGTGCTTGTGGGCATCGGCGTATTCTATCTGTGTTCCAAGGCTGTTGAGAACGATTTTATCCAGAAACGGAATGCAACCGTACAAAAGAATGAAGAAGATGAGATCGCCTTCAATGCCAAGATGAATGAAATGCGTGCCAGTAGCAGTAATTTCTTTGATGATGGCACAAGCGAAGAAACCGCACAGGAGTTGCAGTACTGGGAAAACACCATCGGTGATTCTCAATGGCGCGTGGAAGACGAAGGAAAGGGTGCCCCTGAGAATACCAGCACAATCGTTGCAAGTCGCTCTGAATTGATGCTGGGCGGTTTGATGCTGGTGAATGCCTGGCATCCGCTGCCTGCAGAATTCTCAGATGAAGCGTTGGTACCGGTTGGTTCCACCAGTGGTTATAAAGTGCCTGTCAACGATAACTCTGTCAAACTGTTCCGCCCTGCTTATGACGCTTTGTTCGCCGCGTTGGAAGAAGCCGGCGGGCTTGGTCTCCAGAATTATCTGGTGCAGGAAGGCTATCGCTCCAACGAACGCCAAATGGAACTGTTTAACGACAAAATGGCAGAATTGCAGGATAAGTACAGCGGTGATATCCTGATGGAGCAAACCAAAAAGAGAGTGAATGAACCGGGTACCAGTGAATACCAGACTGGTTTCTCTTTCAACCTTCGTCTTTATCCCAACCCCGACAGCATCGATTTTGTGGAAAGCGAACAGGGTAAATGGCTGGTGGATAACGGTTGGAAGTACGGTATCATTTTCCGTTTCCCGACTCGTGATTTCCCCAACGCATCCTGGGAGGACAAGAGTCACAAAACCGGTGTCAGTGTTGAGCTGAATTTGTTCCGTTATGTTGGCGAGGCACACGCAGCCACCATGCGTACGTTGGGCTACTGTCTGGAAGAGTACATTGAGTTTCTGATGGAGCATCCGCATGTTTCCGTGTACGAAAACGGTGCGCTCAAGTACGAGATTTACCGGATTCCCATGACCGCCGAACCTTCTTTCAGCTTACCGGTCCCCAATCCGGCCCGCAACTATCAGGCCAGCTTCGATAACATGGGCGGCATTGTCATGGCGTACAGTTACTGATTTGAATAATGCTACAGGCGGCGGCGTTTCGATGCCGCCGCCTGATTTTTGCTGACAAAAGGAGCAGCTTCCAATCATGAACAAACTGGAAGTCCTCAAGAGACATTTCGGGCACGATCATTTCCGGGAGGGCCAGAGCGAGATCATTGATGCGTTGGTATCTGGTCAGGATGCTTTGGGCATTATGCCTACCGGTTCCGGAAAGTCCATTTGCTATCAGGTTCCTGCACTGATGCGCCCAGGCATCGCCTTGGTGGTTTCACCGTTGATCTCTTTGATGAAGGATCAGGTGATGGCGCTGAAAGCCTCCGGTATTCCCGCTGCGTATATCAACTCCAGCCTGACCCCGGGACAGCAGCAGGAAGCCATACGCCGCGCTGTCAGAGGGATGTACAAGATTATCTATGTGGCTCCTGAACGTTTGGAAGTACCGCAGTTTCAGGCTTTTGCTGCACAGGCGGAGCTTTCCCTGATCGCTGTGGATGAAGCTCACTGCGTATCCCAGTGGGGCCACGATTTCCGACCCAGCTACCTGAAAATTGCGCAGTTTATCAGCACATTACCCCAAAGGCCGCCGGTATGCGCTTTTACTGCTACAGCCACCCGGCAGGTTCGGGATGATATCCTGCAGATGTTGGCTTTGCAGAATCCTCTGCGGGTATCCACTGGCTACAACCGGCCCAATCTGCATTTTTCATCGGTAAAGCCCACCAACAAATTAGGTTTTCTGTTTGAGTTTCTCAAAGGGACCGGGGATCAGTGCGGCATCATTTACTGTTCCACCCGAAAGAACGTGGAAAGTGTATGCGATAAACTGCAATTGCTTGGCTTTTCCGTTACTCGGTATCATGCCGGTCTCAGCGATACGGAACGCCAACAGAATCAGGAAGATTTCCGGATGGATCGTGCCAGAATCATGGTAGCTACCAACGCTTTTGGTATGGGGATCGACAAATCCGATGTCCGTTTTGTGGTGCATTACAATATGCCCAAGGATCTGGAAAGCTATTATCAGGAAGCGGGCCGCGCCGGACGGGATGGGGAAGCTGCGGAATGCCTGCTGCTCTACAGCGGTCAGGATGTGATGACTGGAAAATGGATGATTGAGCATGATGATGAAAACAACGATGTGGATCCAGCCGAGCGGGAACGTTTAAAGGAGAGGCAACTGGAGCGCCTCAAGCAGATGACGTTCTATGCCACCAGCAAGAGCTGTCTGCGCCATTTCATCCTGCAATACTTTGGCGAGTTTGACGCAGAGGAGCATTGCAATCATTGTTCCGTTTGCGATGGGGATGAGTTTGAGGTGGATTCCGGCGGACGCAGGAGCAATAAGCGCATGAGCGTCCACGATGAGCAAAAACTGGAACGACGAATTGCCAAAGAAGCGCGCCGTTCCAGCACCTCTCAGGCAGTTGCCTCTTTCAATGCATGGGAGAAAGCTTTGTACGAAAACCTGCGAGAACTTCGAAAACTGCTGGCCAATCGCAGCCGCATGCCCGCCTATACCATTTTCAGCGACGTAACGCTTCAGGATATGGTGAAAAAGCGCCCCATGGACCTGGACGCATTTTTGGATGTATCCGGCGTAGGCGTGAGCAAACAGCGCATTTATGGTGAAGCTTTTTTGGCGGTCATCCGGGATGGCACCGAGCCCAACGACGCATTGCTGTATATGGAAGCGCCCAATGAACCGTAATCAGACAGCAAACATGCTCCATCAAAGCTTTACCCATAATAGCTGTGTAAACGGATAAAGGAGCAGCAGCCTGCCTGCCGGACTTTTTGAAAACCGACAGATTCATAGAATCCTACTGTTTCCTCCGAATCGTCGGTGAGCAGTACGGTTTGGTTTACATCAGGAAAGGCATTCAGCATTTCTGCTATCAGTCGCCTGCCAATGCCTTTGTGCTGATACTCCGGATGAACCAGCAGATCCTGAATATACAGGATCGATACACCGTCACCAACTGCGCGGATGATCCCCACAAGGCGATTACCATCGAAGGCTGCGAAGACTTTGAGAGAACCGGCATATGCTTTTGGTAAGAGCTCGGGATAGCGCAAATAGCTGGTCCATCCAACGCTTTCATATAGCGGCTTGAGCTCATCTTCCCGGTAATGACAGTAGGGGAGAATGGAATAGTCTTCCATAATCAACCTCCTTTGATAATACAATAGTAGAAACCCAGCTGCCGGATCATCCGGCAGCTGGGTTTGCTTTTGCAGGTTTTTACTTGATGATATCGGTGCCCATGTAGGGGATCAGCGCTTCTGGCACGGTGACGGTGCCGTCCTCATTCTGGTAGTTCTCCAGAATGGCAGCAACGGTACGGCCTACAGCCACGCCGCTGCCGTTGAGGGTGTGGGCGAACTGGGGCTTATCCTTGGGATTCTCGCGGTAGCGGATACCAGCGCGACGAGCCTGGAAGTCCTCGCAGTTGGAGCAGCTGGAAATTTCCACGTAGCGGTTGTAGCTGGGCATCCACACTTCGATATCGTAGGTCTTGGCGGCGGAGAAGCCCATATCGCCGGTGCACAGGGTGACGACGCGGTAGGGCAGACCCAGCAGCTGCAGCACCTTTTCAGCGGAAGCAGTCATGGTCTCCAACTCTTCGTAACTCTGCTCAGGCTTAGCGATCTTGACCATTTCCACCTTGTTGAACTGATGCTGACGGATCAGACCGCGGGTATCGCGACCGGCGCTGCCAGCCTCGGCACGGAAGCAGGTGGAGTAAGCGCAATGACGGATGGGCAGCTGAGCGCCGTCCAGAATCATTTCCCGGTACATGTTGGTCACGGGCACTTCGGCGGTGGGGATCAGGAAGGTGTTCTCGTCCACTTTGTAGGCGTCTTCCTCAAACTTGGGCAGCTGACCGGTACCGGTCATGGTGCTGCGGGTGACCATGTAAGGCGGATAGATTTCATCGTAGCCATTCTCTACGTGGGTGTTCAGGAAGAAGTTGATGATGGCACGCTCCAGACGGGCACCCAGACCGCGATACACGGTGAAGCGAGCGCCGGAGATCTTGGCGGCGGTGTCCCAATCCAGAATGCCCAGATCGGTACCGATGTCCCAATGAGCCTTGGGTTCCCAGCCAAACTGGCGGGGCTCGCCCCAGCGGCGCTGCTCCACGTTGTCCTTGTCATCTGCGCCAACAGGCACGCTGGCATGGGGGAAGTTGGGCACGTTCATGAGGAAGTTGTTCATGGCTTCCTCCAGCTTGGCGATCTCTGCGTCGGTGGCAGCGATCTCATCGCCAAGAAGGCGCATTTTTTCCATGATGGCAGCAGTTTCGGCTTCATCAGCACCGCGCTTTTTCGCCATACCGATTTCCTTGCTGGTGGCATTGCGCAGAGCTTTCTTTTCCTCCACTTCGGTCATCAGCTTACGGCGCTGTTCATCCTGAGCGAGAAACTCGTCCAGAGAAATGTCCTTGTTGCGGGCTTTCAAAGCGTCGATCAATTCCTGCGGATTTTGACGGATTCTTTTGATGTCAAGCATGGGTCATAACCTCCTAAGTAAAATGAAACGCCCCTGCCAACTGCATGTGCAGTCGCAGGGACGGAGAGAACGTTTGCTCCGCGGTGCCACCCGGCTTAAGGCTTTCGCCTTCAACTCAAATACGCTGTAACGGGCGCTTCCCGCCGACTCATCGCCGATGGCTCGCATGATGGAAACAGAATCCAGCCGCCGCAGCCTTGCACCTGCCGGCTGCTCTCTGAAAGGCGGCACAGACCTTTTTTCATGGTCTTTGCCAATGACAGGTATTATACCCGCTTTTTGATTCTTGTGCAAGCCTTTTCGGGATTTTTTCCGGGGAAAACGTTCCGGTAGATCATTGCTGCTTTTCCAGCATAGCCATAAAGGCAGCTTCATCCAGCACAGGAATGCCGAGAGACTGAGCCTTGTCCAGCTTGGAACCGGCTTTCTCGCCAGCCAGAACGAAGCTGGTTTTCTTACTGACGCTGCCAGCGGCTTTGCCACCATGCTGGGCAATCAGTTTTTCTGCTTCATCCCGGCTCAGACTGGGCAGAGTGCCGGTTACCACGACGGTTTTGCCCAGCAGTACATCGGACAGGCGGTCGCTTTCGTGTTTGGGGGATACGCCCGCATCCAGCAGCCGCTGAATCATTTCCAAGTTTTCGGGGAAAGCGAAGAACTCTACCACACTGGCTGCCACCACATCTCCCACGTCTGGGATAACGGTCAATTCTTCCATGGTTGCAGCTTTCAGGGCATCCAATGTGGTAAATCGGTCTGCCAGATCCTTGGCAGTTTTCCGGCCTACATTGGGAATGCCCAGCGCGAACAGGAAAGCATCCAACGCGCAATGACGGCTCTTGTCGATGGCTTTGATCAGGTTCTCGGCCCGCTTTTTCTGGAAACCTTCCAAGGGCAACAAGTCGTTAACAGAAAGGCTGTACAGGTCGGAACAATCCCGGAGGCCCAGCTGGTCGTACAGAAGCTCAGCTGTTTTTTCAGAGAAGGTGTCGATATCCATGGCGTTCCGCCCGGCGAAATGAGCGACCCGGGCCATAGCCTGCGGTTTGCAGGTCTGACGGTTCATGCAGAAAATATGAGCGCCACGGCGCACCAGTTCGCTGCCACAGGCTGGGCAATGGGTGGGCGTGATGATTTCATGTTCGTTTTCGCCCGTTTCGCCGACACGCCCCATGATCTCAGGAATCACATCATTAGAGCGGCGGATCCAGACTTCGCAGCCAATAGCAACATTTTTACGTTGGATATCGCCCTCGTTGTTGAGGGTTGCCCGCTGAACAGTCACGCCTGCGATATCCGTGGGGGTCAGGTGGGCGAGAGGCGTCAATTTGCCGGTGCGGCCCAACTCCCAGGTAACATCCAACAGAGTAGCGGTGTTTTCTTCTGCGGCAAATTTGTAGGCTACTGCCCAGCGGGGGAACTTTTCCGTATTGCCCATCAATTGACGGGTGCGCAGGTCGCATACCTTCACAACTGCACCGTCGATGAGGAAATCCAGCTTGGGCCGATTGGCTTCTACGCTGTCGATCAGGGCACAGACTGTCTCGTAATCCATGCCGCGACCATCAAAGTCAGCCATGGGGAAGCCGTTTTCCCGTACAAAGGCCAGCATGCCGTCAGCGTCGGAATAGGGCGCGTCCTCAATAGTACCTACCTGATAGAAAAAAGCATCCAATCGCCGGCTGGCAGTAACAGCAGGATCCAGATTCCGCAGCGCGCCAGCGGCGGCGTTGCGGGCGTTTTTCAGAGGTTCAGCGGCGGTCTTGTTGTATTCTTCAAGGGTACTCAGACGCATGATGCACTCGCCCTGCACCTCCAACAACCCCTGATAGGGAATGGACAGGGGAACAGAGCGGATGGTACGCGCCTGTGGTAGAATGGCTTCGCCTACCTCACCGTTTCCGCGGGTAGCTGCCTGAACCAGTTGCCCGTCCCGGTAGGTAAGATTGATGGTGAGGCCGTCCAGCTTGTATTCCACGCTGTAGCTAAGCGGGGGAAGAGGATCGGACAAACCATCGCTGAGCTGGGCATGGAGCTTTTCGCAGCGGGCGAACCAACTCTGCAATTCTTCTTTGCTCTGCACCTTATCCATGCTCCACAGGCGGCTGATATGACGATGTTCTTCAAATCCCTTGAGGGGTTCCGCGCCCACACGAACAGAAGGAGAGTCCGGCAAAACGATGCCAGACTCCCTTTCCAGAGCGATCAGCTGCGCGTATTTACGGTCCCATTCAGCATCTGCCATGGGGCTCTCGCCGGTGGTGTAATACAGCCGGGAGGCGTGATTGAGTTCATCCACCAGGATGCGCATTTGCTCGTTGCTCATTCTTCATTCACCTTTACAATGGGCGCGATGGACAGTACGAATTCCTTATGTCCATAGGCCACAAAACTGATCACGATGCGTGCATCGCTGCCGGTGCCGCGTATTTCTTCCACATTACCCTCACCGAATTTCCGGTGCATCACCCGGTCACCGGGTTTGAACAGACTGCCTACCGATGCCGTGGGGATGGAACGGGCAGCGGATGGGGTAAAGCCCTTCTGCAGACCGGGGATTCCCAAAGCGCTTACGCCTTGACCAATACCAGCGGAAGTAGCCTGATACCTTGGCGCGCGGCGGGGAGCCGGATGCTGATAGCTGCTCATGGCACCGGGGAAGCTGCGTTCCCGCTTGCTGATGAGCTGATCATCCAGCACACGTTTGGGAATTTCGCCAAGGAAACGGCTGGGTGCATTATAGTTCACCTGATTGAACAACATACGCTGGGAAGCATAACTGATGTGCAACAGCTTCTGTGCGCGGGTGATCGCCACATAGCAGAGGCGGCGTTCTTCCTCCAGCTTTTCATCGTCGCCAAGGCAGCGACCGTTGGGAAATACGCCCTCTTCCAGACCGGTCAGGAACACCACCGGGAATTCCAGACCCTTGGCGCTGTGGATGGTCATCAGGGTAACGGCTTTGGTATTGGCGGTATGGTTGTCCAGATCGGATACCAGCGCCACATTCTCCAGATAGTCGGACAAAGACGGTTCCTCCGCCGCCTGCTCGTATTCGTTAACAGCGCCAAGGAATTCGTTGATATTCTCCACCCGGCTCTGGCCTTCTTCGGACTGATCCTTCTCGTACTGGGCTTTTAAACCGGTGCGGTCGATCACGTAATTCACAAACTCACTCACGCCCATGTCTTCCAGCGAGAGCACCAGTTCATTCATCAGATCGCCGAACTCGCTGACGCACTTGCGGGGACGGGCGGACAGGGATTCGGGAATATCTACCAACGCGCTGTAAAGGGGCATATCTTTTTCAGCGGCATGACGCACCAGTTCCGCAATGGTGCTGTCGCCAATGGAGCGCTTAGGGTTGTTGATGATGCGCCGCAGGCTTACATCATCGGAAGGATTGACGATGCAGCGCAGGTAAGCCACGATATCCTTGACTTCCTTACGATCATAGAAGCGCAGGCCGCCGTAGATGCGATAGGGGATCCCGGCACGGACCAGCATTTCTTCCAGCACACGGCTCTGGGAATTGGAACGGTAGAGAATCGCCACATCGCCGTTTTCTGCCTGACGGTTCAGGTGCATCTGCTGGATGCGGTCACAGATCCAAGCTGCTTCCTCCCGTTCGTCGCCTGCGTTGAACAGCTTGATGGGTTCGCCAGCTTCGGTTTCCGTCCATAGAACCTTCTCCATGCGGCCCTGATTATGGGCAATGACCTGATTGGCTGCATCCAGAATGTTGGCGGTGCTGCGGTAGTTCTGTTCCAGTTTAATGACGGTGGCATCCGGGTAGTCTTTTTCAAAATCGAGGATGTTGCGCACATCCGCGCCGCGCCAGCCATAGATGCTCTGGTCGTCGTCGCCCACCACGCACAGGTTGCGGCTCTCGCTGGTCAGCAGCTTAACAAGGGAATACTGGGCAAAGTTGGTATCCTGATACTCATCCACGTGCACATAGCTGAAGCGGTTGCGGTAGCTTTCCAAAACCGGAGGATGATCGGTAAACAGTTCCAGTGTGCGCACCAGAAGATCGTCAAAATCCAGCGCGTTGGATGAACGCAGCTTGCGTTCGTAGGCGCTGTACACATCGTGGAACATCTGGGCGCGGAAATCACGCTCCGACTGGCTGAACCATTCGTCAGGGCTGAGCAGCTTGTCCTTGGCATCGCTGATTTTGCTCTTGATTTCCTTGACAGGCAGAATCTTATCATCGATATTCAGCTGTTTGAGTACCTCTTTGATAACCGCCGTCTGGTCGTCGTCATCGTAAATGGTAAAGGAGCGGGTATAGCCCAGCTTTTCGATATCGCGGCGAAGGATCCGGGCGCACATGGAGTGAAAGGTGCTCACCCAGACTTCTTCACCTTCATCACCAACAAGGGCGGATACACGCTCCCGCATTTCTTTGGCGGCTTTGTTGGTAAAGGTGATCGCCAGAATATGCCACGGTTTGACACCGTGGTCGATCAAATTGGCAATGCGGTACGTAAGGGCCCGGGTTTTGCCGCTGCCTGCGCCAGCCAGTATCAATACGGGCCCTTCAAGAGTCTCAGCAGCCCGCCGCTGCTGAGGATTCAAACAATCCAGATTCATACGTTGCTATCCTTTTCTTCCTTCTGTTGTATCAAGCCGGAGGTTTCAAGCCGATCCAGCGCAAGGCGGTAGCCGTCCGCACCGTACTGCAGGGAACGGTTTACGCGGCTGATGGTGGCAGTGGACGCACCGGTGCGCTGGGCAATCTCCTGATAGGTCACCTTCTGGCGAAGCATCACGGCTACTTCCAGCCGCTGGGTGATGCTCTTGAGCTCCTGAATGGTGAGCATATCTTCCATCAGGCGATAGGCTTCTTCCTTGTTTTCGATGCAAAGAAGGGCTTCCATCAGCAGATCCGTCTGCTCGCTTTTCCATCTGGGCGTAAACACGGCTTCATTCCTCCGACTATCCATATGTTGCTACCCTAAGTATACCACTTTTGGGCACGGAAAGAAAGTGAGGAAATGTTTTTTCGCTGTCACAAATGCATACAATACTACTGGCTGAAATGTATCATTGACGGTTTTTCGGCTTTTTCCCGATAAGACCACCGGTCATTTCGCTGAAGGAGTGCTTCCATTTTTCGATTCCACCGCCTTTGCCGGCAGACAGGATGGCAAACAACCCCAGACCAACCACCAAAGCAAGAATGATCCAGACAGCTGCTCCGGAACCTTCGTTGCTTTCAACAGCCGGTTGATCAGCATCGGATGCGTCAGTCTTTTTACTGGCAGCGTCACTGGCACCAGCGGAACCGATCACCCCGCCAAACAATGCCTTATACGCTACCTCAGCCATAGGACCTGTGGAGGCCTGAACCCGCTCCTTGGGAAGGGTATGGGTACCAAACTCCAAAAGGACGCTTCTGGGTGCCAAATCTTGATTGTACGTCCCTTTGCCCATGTAGATGTCTTTGATCAGACCGGGGTACACCTTGTCTCCTACAGCTTTGATCTGCTTGGCAAAAGCCAGATTGGCTTCTTTGTTCTGGTTGCTTTTTCCCACCAGCAAACGGACTTTGCTCATGGGTTTATCGCCAATGGTCACAGCATATTCGTCCGGGTCCGGTATGCCATCCCGATGCAGATCAAAAATAGCGTTTGGCCCCGTTTTGATGAGTGCCATGGCAGTTTGGCGGCTGCGCCGGTAAGCGCCTGCATCATGTGGATGATGGGTTTCGGTGTTCAGCTCCACGGTTGCGCCCATCTTTTCCAATTTCTCGCCGAACAACTGAGCGATGTCATAGATCCCGCCTCTTTCTTCGTCGCTTTCTTTTCCATCGCCTTTGATATAGCTTTCATCGCTGTGAGTGCAATACAGGGCAATTCTTCGCTTGCCCACAGCGCTTACCGGCAGACTTTCCGTGGTGTCCAACCAGCTGATATCGGGCATGGCTGCCTCCCCGAGGCTTTCCACAGTTGCCATACCAGATTCCTTCTCAACTGCTACAACCCGGTAGTGATGGTTGTCCCCGCTGATATATTCATCCCCTGTTTCACAGTGACCATGAATCTGTGCAATGGTATTTCCGCTTATATCGACAAGTGAATAGAGTTTTTCCGTTTCAGTAACTTCCTGTGCCAGAGCAGGAATACTCCAGCATAAAAGCAGTAATGCTAAAACAAGCGATCCTTTCCGCATTATCTGTCCCTGCCTTTCAACGGGTGTTTGATGTGACTATGCACAGGCGCACGATTGCCGCGGGAGATCCTCTCCAGGATTTCTCCCACCAATTCCGCAAGCACTACAGCAAGCAAACCGCTGATCACCATAGCATCAAAAGCGCCTGCTCCGCCGATCACCAATGTTTGCTGAATCCCATTCATCCGGTTGACTACTGCCACCGCAATATCTGCCAGCATCACGCCCAACACACCGCAGATAAAAGCTCCTCGCCGTGAGCGCCCAAAGGCATAAGCAACCAGACCGGCAATCACGCCATTGAGATACATGGGATCAAAGGGCAGTTGTTCCGGTTCATCCGGCAGAAAAAAGGTTGAAACCGTATACACAATCCCCGCTGTCAGCAAAGAACCAAAGATAGCTCTTATTCGTTCCTTGTTTGTGCCAGCGCGCACCAGCAGGAAGATACAGATCCCCAGCGGAATCAATCCTCCGCCGATACTTATTTGCACATTGCCAAAGTTCAGGTTGGGCAGCAAAGTGCCAAAGAACATCAGCGCAATCAGAAGCAAAGCAGCCCGGTCAGACAGATACATCCTGTCCAGTACCCGCTGCGCCACCCCAAAGAAAACGAAGATTGCTGCAACTGTCAGCAGCACCATTCCAATGGACATAGCATGCATCCTTTCTGTTATCAGGGATGATCAATACATTTCCCAAAAGAAAGGAAAAACATGCATAATGACGTTTCAAGGCCGCTGCATCTTTCCATTTGGCGTCAGTTGTGGTATACTTTATTTTGGTATAGTTCCATTTGTTTATGTTTTGAAGGAGGCGACCAGCGATGGCAAAGGAAACGCTGGATATCGTAATTGCTGGTTTGGGCAGTCAGCCTTTGGCATTTGCATGCTTTGTTCTGGCCAGAATGGCTCAGAATAAAGGCTTGGATGTACATATTCTGGAGCCCGAAGATACCGCATGCAAGGCGGTGGCTCATGTGCGCATTGCAAAAAAAGCTGACCGTAAGCCCATTGCTCAGGGCGAAGCCGATGTGCTGGTAGGCCTTGAGCCGATAGATGCCATCAAGGCATTGCCTTACCTGAAGAAAACGGGTATTGCGCTGATCAACGGCCCCGACGATCTGAGCAACGAACGGCTGTCTTCTGCGTTCCCCGATGTGGAAAAACCTTTGTCTCTGCTGGAGGGGTATCAGATCGAGCATCGTGATACGTTGACCCTGTCCCGTAAGCTGGGATCGCCTATGGCATTGGTTACGGCTCTTTTGGGTATGCTGAGCAAACATCTGCCCTTTACCGCCTACGATTGGCAGCATGCCATTGGTTCTTCCGTGCCTCGTAAAACCCTCGCTGTCAATCTGGACGCTTTTTTGGAAGGACGCGGCGATACTGCGGATGAACCCGAATCTGGCAAGCGGTCCCTGCTTGATCAATCCGAAACAAAGAAGGATGACGAATGCTTCGAAACAACTATGTAACCGTTGACCTTGCGGCGATCCGGAATAACTATCAGGTGCTGCGCAACTGCGTTCCTTCCCATGTGCGGGTGATGCCGGTGATCAAGGCGGATGCTTACGGACACGGTATGATCCCTGTTGCCAAAACGCTGCAGATGGTTGGTGTGGAAGATTTTGCTGTGGCATTGGTGGAAGAAGGCATCGCCCTTCGGCAGGCTGGCATCACTGCACGGATTCTTGTGCTTGGTGCAGCCATGCAGGACGGCGTTGGAGCTGCAGTCGCCAACCATTTGACCCAGACCGTCTTTTCGGAGGAACAGCTCAGCTGGATCGAAACAGAGGCAGCAAGGCGGCGCAAAACCGCTTCTGTACATATCAAGTTGGATACGGGCATGAACCGTATCGGCTTACGCAGTGACGAGGAAGCCATTCGGTTGTCTGCCGCACTTTCTCGGGCAGAGCATGTGAAGGCTACCGGCATATATACCCATTTTGCCTCTGCTGACGAACCCATGGAAGACGGTAGTCTCAACGCGTTCAGTCACCAGCAGCTTCAGCGTTTTACCAAGCTTCGCAGCCATTTTGATGAAGCTATTCCCGCCCACGTCGCCAACAGCGCCATGAGTTTACTGGCCCCGGAAGCTTATTTTTCCATGATCCGGGAAGGCATCTCCCTTTATGGCTATCCGCCGGTAAAGACGGTGCTTTCCTTTACCCATGCGCTCAGCTGGCATACGGAGATTGTCCATATCAAGGAGATCAAAAAAGGCGAAACGGTTGGCTACGGCAGAACCTTCACCGCTGAGCGGGATATGCAGCTGGCAACCATTGCCGTCGGTTATGGCGACGGTTATCACCGTACCATCAGCAATAAGGGACAGGTTCTCATCGGTGGCCGCCGCGCTCCTATTGTGGGCCGCATCTGCATGGATCAGACCATGGTGGATATAAGCCATATCCCGGATGTCAAAGTTGGCGATGAGGTGATTCTGATCGGCTCCCAGCAGGATGAGAACATTACCGCAGAGGAAGTGGCAGGCTGGGCAGATACCATCAGTTATGAAGTGCTGTTGGGCATCACCGCCCGTGTTCCCCGCCTGTACATGAACGCCTGATCGATTATCTGATTCAGGTCAGAAAGGAAAGTACCATGCAACAGAAAAGCAAGAATATCAATCAGCCGGAAGTGGTGGTCAAGCCCATCCTCACCGGCTCATGGAAGAGTGCGGAAGCCTATCGGATGGCGCCCAAGCGTACGCTGTCCATTCTTCTGATCGCAGTTGTTTATGTGTTTTTCAGCGTGATGGCAGGTTTTGACCAACCTGTCCTGCGGCTGATCATGTCCCTTGCTACTATTGGTATTGTGTTCTTTTACCAGTATACCAAGGGTATGGAAAAAGGCGAAAAGGATGCAGCCTATTCCGAGATCCTGTATGCCCGCAAGCAGGAGGGCCGCACGATCCCCAAGGAGGAGGAAGAACGCTGCTTCCATCCCCTGCGGGGTGCCTACGCCACTTTGCTGGGCGCACTTCCTTTTATCATCATTTGTTTGGTTTACGCCTTTCTTGCAAAGCCTTGGGCTTATCAATTGGGCGTATTGCCCGGCTGGATGAAGGCGGAACTTGCCCACAATGAACTGGGTGATGCACTGAACTACTATCAGGTGACCCGCAGCATGAACGCAGAAGATATCCTTCGCATCATTGTTCGTTGCCTGACAATGCCTTTTATCAATGTTGGCAATGTGTTTGGAAATCAGGCAGTTTTGTGGGTCGAGAGGCTGTCAGCGCTGTTTGTGCTGGTAGGACCTATGGGCTTCGGCGTTGGCTATTCCCGCGGTCACGCCCTCCGTACACGCATCAACACCGGTATCATGCAGGGTGTTGAAAAGAAAAAGCGCAAGGAACGCAAAGCACGCCGCCAGCGTCAGCGCAGTTCCTCGCCTGAAAGGCTGATCTGATCCCATGCGAATTATTGCCGGACGCGCCCGCGGAACGCAGCTGTTGGCACCGAAAGGTATGGATACGCGCCCCACGCAGGATAAGGTGAAAGAATCTCTCTTCAGTATGATCCAGCTGGATGTACCCGAGTCCCGGGTGCTGGATTTATTCGGCGGCAGCGGTGCCTTGGCGCTGGAAAGCCTCAGCCGCGGTGCAGATTCTGCTGTGGTGGTGGATAAAAGCCGGGAAGCGCTTGACTGTATCCGCAAGAATGTTGCCAAGATGCGTGTGGAAGAGATGGTAACCGTCCTGCCCATGGAATGGACACAAGCGCTGCTGAAATGCAAACAATCAGGTCAGCGGTTTGATCTGGTGTTTTTGGATCCTCCCTACCGAATGACGGAGCTGGGAGAAATGTGCCAAAAAATGCTTGATATGGATCTGCTGCTGCCGGGTGCTATGCTGGTGCTGGAACACCGCACTGGGGTTGAGCTCCATATGTCTGCCGCTTTTTCACTGGAGAAGGAACGTACCTACGGTGAAACTCAGATCCATTTCTACCGTTTGGAGGAAGATACTCATGAATCCTGAAACCTGTGTTTACGCCGGTAGTTTTGATCCCATCACCAGCGGACATCTGGACATTATCCGCAGAGGTGCGGCGATTTTTCCCAAGTTGATAGTGGCAGTTCTGCGCAATCCATCCAAAAAGGGCTGTTTTACCATGGAGGAACGCCTCTCCATGCTTCAGCGCAGTTGTGCGGATTTGCCCAATGTATCGTTTGATAGCTTTGATGGTTTGCTGGTAGACTATATGCGCAAGGTGGATGCCGGGGTGATCCTTCGCGGCCTTCGCGCTGTGAGCGATTTTGAAAGTGAGTTTCAGATGGCGCAGCTGAATCGTCAGCTGAATCCTCAAGTGGAAACCTTCTTTCTGATGACATCGCCGGAGCATGCCTACCTCAGTTCCAGCGCCGTAAGGGAAATTGCCATGTTCGGCGGTGACATTTCATGTTTCGTTCCCAGCCCCATCGTGGAGGAAGTTACGCAGAAATTCCGCAAGTAATGGTTATGGATTCTATGTTTTCGGGAGGTCTTGCATATGCAGCAACGCGTTGATAATCTGAATGCATTCCGTCAGTTGATGGATAGTCTTGAAATGATGGTTCAGGGGGCCAGCAAGGTTCCTTTTACCAATTCCTACATGATCGACCGGGACCGGGCGATCGAGCTTATCAAAACCGCCAAGGAAGAACTGCCTTCCGTGATTGCGGAATGCGAAGGTATTGTGAAGAACCAAACGGCGATCATCAGCAATGCCAACGAGCGTGCGCAGCATGTGCAGGCTGAAGCTACTTCCCGTGCGACTCAGTACTACAACGATGCACAGGCCAAAGCGCAGCAAACGCTTGCCGCCGCCAGCAAACAAGCCAATGAGGCAGTGATGTCTGCCCAGCAGCAAGCAGCCAGTCTGGTCAAGGATGCACAGGACCAGGCCAATGCGACTTTGGCTGAGGCCAAGGCCCGCGCCGATCAGATGGTCAGCGAGCAGGAGATCCTTGCCCGCGCCCGCATGGATGCGGAAGAGCTGAAACAAACCACTCAGGATGAGGTGGAGCGTCTCTATGCAGAGGTCTACCGCCATATCGATGATGTGCTGGCACAGCTTGATCGTTCCATCAGCGAAAAACTGACCGATATCCGGCTTACCCGCCAGCAAATCGATCAGAGCATGCATTGAGTTGACCAAACATTGGCATGATTGCCCGGCTTGTCCTCCGGTCAAAATAGCTGCGTATGAGCAGTTGGTAAACCGGAGGTGGGGGTCTGATGTCCAAAGCCAATTTATCTATCGGTGTCATGATCGCAACAGTCGTTGCGGTAATGGCACTTTTCTTTTTGCCATGTCCCACTGCACCAAGGCTGACAGTTGCAACCGTGCGCTCAGGTTTGCTGGAGAAGGTCTGTATGCTGCAAGGCCGGTCTGTAAAGGGCGAGCAGATACCGGTGGTTTCACCCGTGATGGGAAAAGTCGCACAGATATACGTGCGGAGTGGGGACAAGGTCAGCGCCGGTCAGTTGCTTTTGCGTCTGGATGCTGGAATGGAGGAACAAGCGCTTTCTATTCTTGAAGGACAGTTACATCAGTTGCAAAGCAATTTATCACGAGTGCTGGCTTCTGATATTTTCAGCAAGGCCAGTATGCTGCCGCTGAATGATCTGGCAGAGCAGAAGTTTGCTCTTGCTGCGGCGATTGAGTGCAAGCAGATTCGCGCAATTGCTGATGGAACCGTTGAGAACTTCTATGTAAAGTCAGGAGATTTGGTAGGGGAATATGACATGATAGGCACCTTGTGGGGAACAGAACAGAAAGTGGTAGCCTATTGGACTGCGCAGCAGGGACAACCTCCTGTACCCGGTATGCAGGCCTGGTGGTGCGACGGGAATGGAATGCGCCAGGAGATGCTGATTCTTGAGAGTGTAGGCGTACCAATAGAACAAAATCAAATGTTGGTTTATCCGTTATTTTTTCACAGTATGCTGGGCAGCCAGACGATGATAACACAGGATGACACAGCGCCGGTCTGTCTCGTTTTGCAAGATGTTTCAGCAAAAGCGATCGTGCCTGTGGAAGCGCTGGACCGGCATGAGCAGCTCTGGGTTTTGCAAGATGGGTATGTGAAACCGGTTCCCGCTCAACTCGGGCAGAGTGATCACGAGGTTTTGCAAGTGCAGGATGAATTGAGCGGAAAACAGGTGATACTGAACCCAGATGATTTGCCGTTAATGAATGGGATGGCTATACGGATGCCGGAGGGTATGTGAGAAAATTTGAATTCTGGAAACAGGGTTTGGAAAATGTTTTGGCTTCAGCAATGCGTTCTGCTTTGACAGTACTGGGCATGTCCATTGGGGTGGCAGCCATCCTGGCAGTAATCACGCTGGGTGATGCAGGCCGCACGCAGGTGAAGCAGGAGATTTCCAGACTTGGAATTGACCGGGTACAGGTGACGGCAGCAGATCCAGCCGTACCGCTTACCAGATGGGATGCGAGTTTTCTTCAAAAGAAGCTCCATACGCAAGTGGATGAAGCTGTTTGTCTGGAAAGCCGCCTTTCAACGCAGGATGGTAATGTAATATCCCTTGTAGTCGGGTGTTCCCCGGATTATTGGGAGCGGATATCGCCGCAGCTTATAGCTGGAAAGCCTCTGCTTCCCGGACAGTGGTACAAAGGGGACAGCGTGGCTTTTGTAGGTGAGGATATTGCCGGACCCCTAAAACTGTCGGTGGGAGAGTGGTTCTTTGCAAACGGCATGATGCTTTGTTGTGCTGGGATCATGGGGGAGGGAAAACAGGCCAGCCAGCTTGATCTGAAACAGGCAGTCATTGTACCGCAGCCGTTGCTGCACCAATGGATGGGGGACAGCATACAGGAAATGACGATCCTTGTACCTGAAGATGCTGCGCCGGAAGAAATCGCTGCCAAAGCAGAAAAATTGCTCTTGTCAGAACGCTCTGTCCGGGTGAAAGCTGTCAGTATGCAGCTTCAAGCAGAGGCAGCGGATTCAGTCGTGATGATATTTGTGGATGTGCTCAGGTGGGTGGCTTTGATCTGTATGTTGGTTGGCGGTATTGGCGTGATGAATATTCTGTTGGTCAGTGTGCGGGAGAGGCGCAGAGAAATCGGTGTGATGCAGTCGCTGGGGGCCACTGGGATTCAGATTTGCGGTCTGTTTATGTGTGAGGCGTTGATTTATGCGTTCTCAGGTGGTATTCTTGGATTGCTGATGGGAGGCGCGTTGATTGCAGTCGCTGGAAAATGCATTGGACTGATGCCCTTGATAAAAGCCCATGATTGCACGGTTGTTTTTATGGCGGCGGTTTTGCTGGGCTTGATATCAGGAGTTGTTCCGGCGGCGGCTGCCAGCAGAATGAAACCGGTGGATGCTCTTAGGGATGAGTGAGTGTTGCACATTTACCCATCAGATTCATCCATTGTGTACATGGTGTACAAACCTGAGGGTGAATTTTGGCGATTTGGTCAATTCCATCCCGGGGAAAAATCTTGTATAATGATGCCAATGAAATGCTGGCTTTGGGTGTATTCTCAACCGAGCAAGCATATCAACAAAAGGAGGAAGCTTAAAATGGCAAGCTTGTCTTTGAACCACATCTATAAGGTTTACTCCGGTAACGTGACCGCTGTCAGCGATTTCTGCCTGGAGATCGACGACAAGGAATTCATCGTTCTGGTTGGTCCTTCCGGTTGCGGTAAGTCCACCACCCTGCGTATGGTGGCCGGTCTGGAAGAAATCTCCGCTGGCGAACTGTACATTGGCGACCGTCTGGTCAACGATGTTGCTCCCAAGGATCGCGACATCGCCATGGTGTTCCAGAACTACGCTCTGTATCCCCACATGACCGTGTTTGATAACATGGCCTTCGGTCTGAAGCTCCGCAAGACCCCCAAGGCTGAAATCAAGCAGCGCGTGGAAGAAGCTGCCAAGATCCTGGACATCGCTCACCTGCTCAACCGTAAGCCCAAGGCTCTGTCCGGCGGTCAGCGTCAGCGTGTTGCTCTGGGCCGTGCCAT